>LJHX01000099.1 GCA_001295935.1 alpha proteobacterium AAP81b | reverse complement strand
CCTCTCCCGCTCGCGGGAGAGGGGCGTGACGCGCGTGGTTTCGCTCGCTACGCAGTCACCATGACCCTCACCACCGCGATCGGCCTGATGTCGGGCACCTCGATGGACGGCATCGACGCCGCGCTGATCGACACCGACGGCGAGAGCGTCGTCATCCCGCGCGGCTTCACCTTCCTGCCCTATGACGCCGACTTCCGGCCGCGATTGAAGTCGGCGGTGGCGCGCGGCCTCGAGCTCGTCCGCCCCGGCGCCGACCCGCTGATCGACGCCGTCGCCGCCGAGCTGACCGGGCTGCACGCCATCGCGGTGGCGAAGCTGCGCGCCGAAACCGGCAACCCCCCTGTCGACCTGATCGGCTTCCACGGCCACACCGTCGCCCACCGCCCCGGCACCCCGGCCAAACCCGGCTTCACGTGGCAGATCGGCGATGGCGCGATGCTGAGCATGGTCACCCGCCTGCCCGTCTGGTTCGATTTCCGCAGCGCCGACGTCGGCGCCGGCGGCCAGGGCGCGCCGCTGGCGCCGGGCTATCACCGCGCGCGCTCGGCAGGCCTCGGCCGGCCGCTCGGCGTGCTCAACCTGGGCGGCGTCGGCAATCTGACTTGGTTCGCCGAGGATAGGACTTGGGGCAGCTTCGACACCGGCCCGGGCAATGCGCTGATCGACGATTGGGTCCATGCCGCAACCGGCGCGAGCTTCGACAAGGGCGGCGCGCTGGCGGCGGCGGGCAGTGTCCACGACGATGTGCTGACCGCACTGCTCTACCAGCCCTGGTTCGACCTCGCCCCGCCGAAAAGCCTCGACCGCAACGCTTGGGACATTCAGCCGGCGCGCGGCCTCAGCCCCGCCGATGGCGCCGCGACCTTGACTGCTTTCACCGCCGAGACGGTGCGGCTGGCACTCGGCCATGTCCCGCCAATCTCCCGCCTGCTCGTCACCGGCGGCGGCCGCCACAATCCCGTGCTGATGCGCGAGCTCGCCGCGCGCACCGGCGTGCCCGCCGATCCGGTCGAGGCGGTCGGCTGGCACGGCGACGCGCTCGAAGCCGAAGCCTTCGCCTGGCTGGCGGTGCGCGCGGCGGCCGGCAAGCCGATCAGCTGGCCCGAGACAACGGGGGTGCCGGCGCCAATGACCGGCGGGCGACGAGGCTGATCGAGGCACTGGCTGATCGCGCGCGCCACGAATGGCAAAGCTTGCCATCACCGAAAATTCGGGCGAGACTTTGCGCATGCCGACTCGCAATATCAGCCTGACCGAGCATCAGGACCGCTTCATCGATACCGCCGTCGCCAGCGGCCAGTATCAGAATGCCAGCGAAGTCCTGCGCGACGGCCTCCGCCTGCTCGAACAACGCCAGGCCGAGGATGCCGCGAAGCTGGCACGGTTGCTGGCAGCGATCGACGAGGGCGAAGCGGATATCGCGCGCGGCGACTATGTCGAAATCCCCGATGACGAGCTTGGCGCCTGGCTTGCCAGCCTGGGGCAGACCGCGCGGCCGTGAGGCGGCGGCTGTCGGCATCGGCCCAGCGCGATATCGCCGAAACGCTCGATTGGAGCGATGCGGGTTTCGGCCCCGACGCTCGCCAACGCTACGAGCGACTGATTGAACGGGGCTTGCTGACGATCACCGCGCCGCGCGACCCCGTCGGCACCCGGCGCTTCGAGGCTCGGCCCGGCGTCGCGCTTTTCCATCTGCGACACTGCCGGGGCAGCGGCGGGCTTATCGTCCGCAACCCCCGGCATCTGCTGGTCTATCGACGGCCCGAAGCCGATCTGGTCTTTGTCCTGCGCCTTTTGCACGACGCGATGGATATCGGGGCGCGCATCGACGAGGCAGTGTAGCCCCAACCCGAAGGTTGCGCCGCCTAGCGCCCGCCGTTTGCCAGTCGCCGGTCGAGATAGCCATCGACCACCCCCATCAGGTCGGCCATCTCATGCTCGAAGAAATGGTTGGCGCCCGGGATCGTCGCATGGTCGATGGTGATGTGCTTCTGCGTCTTCAATTTGTCGACGAGCTTCTGGACCGAGGCGCCCGACACCACCTCATCGGCCTCGCCATCGACGATGATGCCGCTCGACGGGCACGGCGCGAGGAAGGTGAAGTCGTACATGTTGGCCGGCGGGGCGATCGAGATGAAGCCCTTGATCTCCGGCCGGCGCATCAGCAGCTGCATGCCGATCCAGGCGCCGAAGGAGAACCCGCCGACCCAGGTGGTGTGCGCCTCGGGATTGTACTGCTGCATCCAGTCGAGCGCGCTTGCCGCGTCGGAAAGCTCGCCGATGCCATTGTCGAAGACGCCCTGCGACCGACCGACGCCGCGGAAGTTGAAGCGCAGCGTCGCGAAACCGCGCTTCACGAAGCTGTTGTACATCGCCATGACGATCGGGTGGTTCATCGTCCCCTGCGCCGGGTGCGGCTGCAGCAGGATGGCGACGGGCGCGCGCGGGCGGCTGGCGGGCTGGTAACGGCCTTCGAGACGGCCTTCGGGGCCGGGAAAGATGACTTCGGGCATCGGGATCGCTTCTGTGACGCTGGCACTTGGCGTGCTTGCCGCCCTATATGAGGCGCGTGGACGGAATCGCAATCAAAAGCCGCGTCTATCTCGACCATGCCGCGACGACGCCGGTGCTGCCCGCGGCGATCGCCGCGATGGCGGAGGCGGCGGCGTGCGTCGGCAACCCGGCGTCGGTGCATGCGGCGGGGCGCGCGGCGAACGGGCTGGTCGAGCGGGCGCGGGATCGTATCGCCGCCTGGGCCGGGGTCGCGCCCGAGCGGATCGTTTTCACCAGTGGCGGCACCGAGGCGCTGGCGCTGGCGCTCAATGGCAGCGGCGCGGCGCGGGTTCTGGCGGGCGCCACCGAGCACAGCGCGGTGCTGGCGGCGCGCGACGATATCGAGTTGCTGCCGGTCGATCGCGCCGGGGTGATCGACCTCTCGGCGCTGGCCGAGGCGCTGGCGCGTGGCCCGGCGCTCGTCGCCATCCAGCACGCCAACAACGAGACCGGCGTTGTCCAGCCGATCGACGAAATCGCCGCGATGGTGCGGGAAGCGGGCGGCCGCCTGCTCGTCGATGCCGTCCAGTCAGCGGGCAAGCTGCCGCTGCCGGCGGCCGATTTCGTCGCGCTCTCCGCGCACAAACTGGGCGGACCGATGGGCGTCGGCGCGCTGATCGTTGCCGACCCGGCGAGCCTCGTCGCCATCCAGAAGGGCGGCGGCCAGGAGCGCGGGCGGCGCGGCGGCACCCCCAATATCCCCGGCATCGCCGGCTTTGCCGCGGCGGTCTGTGCAGCGCGCGACTGGGCTGCCGTCGCGGTGCGGCGCGACCACCTCGAAACGCGGCTGGTCGCCGCCGGCGCGCGGAGCAACGGCGCTGGCGCGCCGCGGCTGCCCAACATCGCCAGCATCGCCCTGCCCGGCGTCGCCGCTGCGACCCAGGTGATAGCGCTCGATCTCGCCGGATTCGAAGTGTCGGCGGGGGCGGCGTGCTCGTCGGGCAGGACCCGAGCCAGCCATGTGCTCGCGGCAATGGGGCTGCCCGCCGATGACGCGATCCGCGTCAGCCTGGGGCCGGCGACAAGCGACGCCGAAATCGATGCTTTCGCCGAAGCGTGGCTCGCAATGGCGGCGCGGCTGGCGCCGAAGGTGGCGGCATGACGGCCAGGCTACTCCTCCCCCTGGAGGGGGGAGGCGACTCGGCGTCTTCGCCGAGCGGGTGGGGGTGGT
>LJHX01000098.1 GCA_001295935.1 alpha proteobacterium AAP81b | reverse complement strand
CCACGAACCAAAATCGCCACCGTGCCGATGATCCAACCACCGTGAAAACCGCTCTAGAAAAGGCGCCCGCATCGGAGCCGTGCGGGACGTGGCCATGGATCGCCGGCTTTCGGCGCGGGTCGCTGGAGCGGCGCCCTGGGCGCAGCCTGATCTGACAATCAGCCTGTTCCCGGCCGGCGCATTTGCAGCTGCCTGCCGGGCGAGATCGACGTTGCATGGCGTCGGCGCATTGGAGATCGGCCAGCTTTCGCAACACTGTAAAATCTACCGACACTTTTCGTGCCAATACAATATGCTCACTAATTATACTGAGAATACAATTCTTTACAAGCTATTGACTTATTTCTGTTAAACAAACATCAAGCAACCAGCGCCCCTGGCACGGTATTTGCATGATCGGAAGCGGCCGGCGGGCAAGCGGCTCGACCGGCCCCGAGAAACGACGGAACAAGAGGAACTGAAATGAATTGCATCAGGACAGGCGCCATCACGGCTGCGCTGCTGGCGGCGGGGCTGGCATCGTCGGGCGCCGCTGCGGCCAATCTGGTCGTCAACGGTGGCTTTGAACAATGGGGTTATCAGGGCGGCACCGAGTCCGCCGGCCTTGGGGCGAATGCGCCGGGCAATGGCCTGCTGACCGGCTGGACGGCCAGCGGCCTCAACATCTTGTTCGTGCCGGGCGATCCCCGCGCCAACAACGGTGGCGCTGCGGTCAATTTCCGCATCTGGGGCAATGAAGGCGGTGCAGGCGATGTCGCCAATGGCTTTTCGCTCAGCCCGTCGGGCGGTAATTACATCGCCGCCGATGCCGATCCCAACCTCGGCGGCCCGATCCGCCAGACGGTGACCGGCTTCCGTCCCGGCAAGAGCTATCGCGTGTCCTTCGAATGGGCGGCGGGCCAGCAGCGTGGTTTCAATGGTCCGACGCAGGAACAATGGTTTGTGTCCCTGAAGGACAATGCCAATGCCACCATCGGCAGCTATGCCACCGCGCGTCTCAACAACCCGAATCACGGTTTCCAGCCGTGGCGGACGGAGACTTTTGCCTTCACTGCCACCCAGACCTCGCACCTGTTGACCTTCCTGGCCGATGGCGCGCCGGCGGGTGTGCCGCCGTTCTCGCTGCTCGACAATGTGTCGATCGTCGTTGGTGGCGTCCCGGAACCATCGACCTGGGTGCAGCTCATCGCCGGTTTCGGCCTGATGGGTGCTGCAGCGCGGCTGCGTCGCCAGGCACCGCGTAACGCCTGAGCCGGTCAGCGACGTGCCGATGGGTCCCGCCCCATCGGCACAACCGCGGTTGCCGGCGGCGCCACACCGCGTCGTCCTGGACTTTCGCGGTCTGCCACGCCCCGGTCATGATTGGCCGGCACAGGCCCGGAATGACCACCGCCCCGCCGCCGCGCCCGCCGCGCTTCGATCCGCGGCTGGTGCTGTCCTTTCTCGTCATCACGCTGATCTGGGGATCGACCTGGCTGGTCATCAAGAGCCAGCTTGGTGTCGTGCCGCCGAGCTGGTCGGTGGCCTATCGCTTCCTGATCGGCGGCGGCGCCATGCTGCTGCTGTGTCTCACCACCGGCCGCTCGCTGCGAATTGGCAGTCGCGGGCATGGTTTTGCCCTGGCGGTTGCCGTCACCCAGTTCGTGCTCAACTTCAACCTGGTGTATCGTGCCGAGGCGCATGTCACATCGGGGCTGGTGGCACTCTGCTTTGCGCTGCTGCTGGTGCCCAATGCCTTGTTTGCCTGGGTGTTTCTGGGACAGGCCATCCGGCCCGGCTTCGCGCTCGGCGCTGCCATCGGCATTGGCGGCCTGGCGATCCTGTTCGCTCCCGACCTGTTCGCCGCGACGGCCGCGGCGGCCGATCTGGCGCGCGGGATCGGCCTGACCCTGGCCGCCGTTCTGTCGGCGAGCATCGCCAATGTCCTGCAGGCGACGCCGTTGGCGCGACGCCTGCCGACGGAGGGGACGCTGGCCTGGGCAATGATGTGGGGCGGCCTGATCGATGCCGGCTTCGCCTGGACGACGGCGGGGCCACCGGTTTTCGACCCCGGCCTGACCTATGTTGTCGGCCTGCTGTGGCTGGCGCTCGCCGCTTCGGCGCTGGCGTTCTCGCTCTACTACGCAATCATCCGGGCTGTCGGGCCCGGCGTCGCCGCCTATTCTTCGGTTGTCTTACCGCTGGTGGCGATGACGCTTTCGACGCTGTTCGAAGGCTATCATTGGACGGCGACGGGCATTTTGGGAGGCACGGCGACGCTCATCGGCCTGCTGGTGGCCCTGCGCAGTCGCTGACCGCTTCCGTGAAGGAGGCAAGGTGGCGAAATCCTGTGGCGCGTGCGCGGTACGCACGACGGCGATCTGCTCGGTGCTGGACGATGGCACCCTGGCGGGGCTGGCGGCCCATGGCTTGCAGCGCCGTCTGGCGCGCGGCGAAACGCTCGAACGCCGCGGCGACGCCGCGCAGGTCTGCGCCAATCTGCAATCGGGGCTGATGAAGATCGCCAGCGTCAACGCCGAGGGCGACGAATCGATCGTCGGCCTTGCCGGCCCCGGCGACCTGATCGGCCAGCCCTTCGGCGGCACGGTCGAACATGACCTGGTGGCACTGACCGACGTTACCCTGTGCGTTTTCCCCCAGGCGCCCTTTGCCGCGGCGATGGCGGGGAATCCGGCGATGGGGGCGCTGCTGCTGCGGCGGATGATCGACGATCTGGCGACGGCGCGGCGCTGGCTGGTTCGGCTCGGCCGCGCCAGCGCGGTGGCGCGGGTCGCGGGGCTGATCGCCGACATCGCCGCGCGCCTGCCGGGGGCCAAGCCCGGCGCCGGCTTCGATCTGCCGCTCAGCCGCGGCGAGATCGCCGATCTGCTCGGGCTGACCATCGAGACGGTCAGTCGCCAGATGACGCGGCTGCGCGCCGCCGGGGTGATCGATCTTCCGGGCGGGCGCGGCATTGCCATCCGCGATGCCGATGCTCTGGCGATTGCCGCCGAGGCGCGCGTTTGACCCTGGTCAATGCCCGCCCTGCCAGGCCGGGGAATACTGCGCTGGCAAGGGAGAGCGACGATGAAGACGATTCTGGTTCATATTGCCGATGACGACGGTTTCGAATCGCGGCTGCAGGCGGCGTTCGATCTGGCGAGGGCCTTCGGCGGCCATCTGATCTGCCAGCAGGCGACGCCCTATGCCGCCTATGCGATGGGCGGTCCCGGGCTGGGTGCCTTTCCGATCACCGAACTCGTCACCGCGGTCGAGGCGGCGCGCGACGCGCTGCGCCAGCGCGTCGAGGCGCACCTCATGGCCGAAGGCGTCAGCTGGGACTATCACCTCGTCGATGGCGACCCCGGCGACTGGCTGGTGACGACCGCACGGCTTGCCGATGTCGTGGTGATGAGCGCCGGCAAGTTCGGCGGAACCGGCGGCTTCGGCGTCGCCGAGACGGGCGACATCGCCGTGCGCGCGCCGGCGCCGGTGCTCGCCGTGCCGCCCGGCGGCCGCGGCGTCGCGGTGACCGGGGCGGCGGTCGTCGCCTGGGACGGCACGCAGGAAGCGGCGCTGGCGATGCGCGCGGCGCTGCCGATGCTGCGCCTCGCCGAATCGGTCGAATTGCTGACTATCGCCGAAAAGACCTCGGGCTTTGCCGGACGCGACGCCGCGGCGTTTCTGTCGCGTCATGGCATCCATGCCGAGCTGACGACCCGGCCGGCGCTCGATGCCGGGATCGACGCGACCCTGCGCGCGGCGCTGGTCGAGCGGCGCGCGGCGTGGCTGGTGCTCGGCGCCTATGGCCACTCGCGGCTGCGCGAAATGCTGCTCGGCGGCGTCACTCGCAGCTTAATCGGCGAGGCCCCTTTGCCGTTGTTGCTGGCACACTGAGCCTTTCGTCACAAAACGATAAAGGTCCCGGGAACCGTTCAGTAACGATTGGTGTTTAGCGTGCGGGTTGAAAAGGGGACGTTGATGCCACGCACACTCGCGCTTCCGCCTCGTTTTGAACGCCTTGGCCGGTCGCTGACGGCGGCCCAGGCGATCGGCCTGATCGTCCCCGCCGCGATCGGCAGTTGCGCGCTGGTGCTCGCCGTTGCCGCGGCAAGCAGCCGCGGCGTCGGTCTTTTCTATGGTGTCGCCGTCATCCTGCTCGCCGGCCTTGCGGTCACCCGCCGCGACACCGGCCGTTCGCCGCGCGAACTGCCGCGCTGGTTCCTGCTCCAGCATCCGATGAGCGTACCTCTCGCCATGCTGTTCTTCGCGCTGGCGCTGCCGCTCTTCCGCTGATCGTGGGCGCGCCTGCCGGCGAGGCGGCTTGATCCAGATCAAAGCGTCGGGTTTGCCGCCGCGCCATTCTCTCCTGGCTTTCATCAGGGAGAGTGAGGATGCGCCTCGAATTTCAGGAAAATGCCGATAGCGGCCCGCGAATCGCCGCACCGCCCGCCGCCATTGTCGCAGCGCCGCCGCCGCGGCTCGACTTCGACCTGCCCAAGGCGCTGCGCCGCCAGCTGGTGCTGGTGATGACGCTGTATCTCGCGGTGATGGCGCTGGCCTTTGGCGCGGCGCCGGGGATGGGGCTGTTGTTCGCCGTCTTCGCCGTTACGACGCTTGCCTATTATGGCCTGCCGCTGCTGCTGCAACGCGCCGGCGGCACGCGTCGCCCGGCGGCGGAGCGCGACAATGGCGTCGAAACCGCCAGCGGCTGGCTCGACGCGAGGGCAGCCTATGCGCAGGTGATGACGGTGCCGCTGCTGATGCTCGCCTGGGCGGTGTTCGTCGCGGTCATCAAATAGTGGCGGGTGGCGCCGGCGGCTATTCGGCCGCCTGCGCCACCTCAAGCGCCCGCGCCGCGCGCCAGATTTTCTCGATCGTCGCCGGCATTTCCATCTGGGTGCCGTCGAGCGCATCGATGATGGCGTTCATCACCGACGGCATGGCACCGATGGTGCCGGCCTCGCCGCAACCCTTGACGCCGAGCGGATTGGTCGGGCTCGGCGTGCCGAGCGTGTCGAAGACGATCGCTGGCGGCATGTCGTCGGCGCGCGGGATGCCATAGTCCATGAAGCTGCCGGTGATCAGCTGGCCGTCGTCCGAATAGACGACATCCTCGAGCAGCACCTGGCCAAGGCCCTGGGCGACGCCGCCATGGATCTGGCCCTGGACAAGCATCGGGTTCACCAGCTTGCCGAAATCGTCGACGAGCGAATAGCGCGTGATCGCGACCTTGCCGGTGGCGGGATCGACCTCGACCTCGGCGATGTGGCAGCCGTTGGGAAAGGTCGGCGCCGGCTTGCCGGTGGTGTATTTGCTGCGGCCGTCGAGCCCGCCGGGGTGCGCCGCGGCGAGTTCGGCAAGGCTGCGGGTGGCGTTGCTGCCGCGCGCCCGGAAGACGCCATCGGCATAATCGACCTCGTCGGCGCCGAGATCGGCCTTGGCCAGCTCGATGCCGCGTTCGATCAGCGCGTCGGCAGAAGCGAGGACGGCGCCGCCGCCGAAGGCCATCGACCGCGACCCGCCGGTGCCATGGCCCTGGTCGAGACGGTCCGAATCGCCCTGGACGATGCGGATCTGCTCCATGTCGATGCCGAGTTTCTCGCTCAGCACCTGGGCATAGACCGTCTCATGGCCCTGGCCGTTCGACTGGGTGCCGACCGCCATTTCGACCATGCCGTCGCCGGCGACGCGGACATCGGCATATTCGTCGGTGCCGCCGCCGCCGGCGATTTCGACATAATAGGCCATGCCGCGGCCGAGGCGCTTGCCGCGACGCGCCGCTTCGGCCTTGCGCGCGTCGAAGCCCGCCCAATCGGCCTGTTCGAGCGCCTTTTCGAGAACGGCGGGGAAATTGCCGATATCGAAGGTCAGCCCCAGGCCATTGTCATGGGGAAGTTCCTCGGGCGTCAGCAGGTTGCGGCGGCGGATTTCGTCGACACCGAGGCCGAGTTCGCGTGCCGCGGCCTCGATCAAACGCTCCATGATATAGGCCGATTCGGGGCGGCCGGCGCCGCGATAGGCATCGACCGGCGCGGTGTTGGTGACGACGCCATGGACATGGTTGTGGATCGCCGGGATGCGATAGACGCCGCCCATGATCCGGCCGCCGGCGAGCGTCTGGATCGCCGGGCCATATTGCGCCTGATAGGCGCCGAGGTCGCTCCAGGTTTCGACATGCAGCGCGGTGATGCGGCCGTCGGCGTCGAAGCCCAGGGCCGCCTCGCTGACCATGGCGCGGCCATGGGTGTCGGTCTGGAAGGCGTCACCGCGCTCGCCGGTCCATTTCACCGGGCGGCCGAGCGCCCGCGCGGCGTGGAGGACGAGGGGATATTCATTGTAGATGAAGGTCTTCATGCCGAAGCCGCCGCCGACATCGCCGGTGACGATACGGACGTTTTCGAGTTCGACTTTCAGGATCGGCCCCGCCAGCATCCCGCGCATGCCGGCGACGCCCTGGCTGCCGGTCGACAGGGTGAAGACGCCGCTCGCCGCATCATATTCGCCGAGCGCGGCGCGGACTTCCATCGAGGTCGGCGCGATACGATTCTGGACGATGCGCAGCCGGGTGACATGCGCCGCGGCGGCGAGGCCGGCCTGGGTGGCGTCAGCGCTGCCGACATGCCAGTCGAAAAGCGTATTGGAAGCCGCGTCGTCCCAGATCTTCGGCGCGTCGTCCGCCAGCGCCGCGTCGAGCGAGGCGACGACGGGCAGTTCGGCATAGTCGACGTCGATCGCCTCGCTGCCGGCGCGCGCGGCTTCGCGGCTCTCGGCGACGATGAAGGCGACGGCATCGCCGACGAAGCGGACGCGGTCCTTGACCAGCAGCACGCGCGGCGTCTGCACCGGCCCCGACAGCGGCACGAGGCAGGGGATCGGGCCATAATCGGCAACATCGTCAGCGGTATAAACGGCGACGACGCCGGGCACGGCGAGTGCGCCGCTGATGTCGATCGCGCGGATTTCGGCATGGGCGTAGGGCGAGCGCAGGGTGACGCCGTAGAGCATCCCCGGGCGGCTGAGATCGTCGGTGTAGCGGCCTTCGCCCTTCAACAGGCGGGCGTCCTCAACCCGGGTGACCGACTGGCCGGCGCCGAACTTCATCGCGGAATCTCCCCAAGACAGGCCTGCAGGCCGGATCGATAGTTAGGATAGCGCAAGGTGACCCCGAGGTCGCGAGTCATCTTCGTCGCGGCGACGCGGCGACATTCTCCGTAAAAGGCCCGGCCCATCGGCGAAAGTTGCGCTTGGTCAAGGCTTTGCAGTGGCGGCACCGGTACCCCTAGCAATTGTGCGGCAAAGGCGGTGACGGCTTCGCCCGGCGCCGGCTCGGCATCGGCGAGATTGTAGACGCCGGGGCCGCCGCGTTCGAGGCTGGCGGCAAGCGCGGCAACGATGTCATCGACATGGATGCGGCTGAAGACATGGCCGGGCAGATCGATCCGCGCGACGGGGCCGATACGCAGCCGGTCGAGCGCCGAGCGGCCGGGGCCGTAGATGCCAGGCAGGCGGAAAACCCGCGACTGCGGGTGGAGTGCCGCCCAGGCCTGGTCGGCGGCGAGGCGTCCCGAGCGCCGGCCGAGCAGTGGCGCCGCTTCGTCGACCCAGGCGCCGCGCGTGTCGCCATAGACGCCGGTGGACGAGAGGTAGCCGATCCAGCGGGCCGGGGCGGAAGCGAGCAGGGGGGCGAAACGCGCCAGAACGGGGTCGTCGCCGTCGGCATCGGGGGGCACCGAGGACAGGATATGGGTCGCCCCGGAAATCGCCGCCGGCAGTTCGGCCGAATCGAGCGTCAACACCCCGGCGGCAGGGCGCGACCGCACCGTGGTGACGGCGAATCCCGCCGCGGCCGCCCAGGCGGCGAAGCGTCCCGCGGTATAGCCGGGGCCGAAGACGAGCAACTGCATCGCCCCCTTATGGCCGCGATGGCGCGCCCGCGCCACGCCGGGATTGCGGCGGGGCGGGGCAATTGACGCGCCGCCGGGGTTGCGGCAGGCCTTGATGATGCACCGTCACGACCTTGCCGACCTGATCCCCGGCTTTCAGGATTTCGGCCCGATCCCGCCCAAGACCGATCCCTTCGGCGGCACCTATCTCGGCGGCACCACGGTGATGACGCGGCTGTGGACGACGCATCTGATCAAGACCTCAACCGAGGACATGATCGTCACGCCGCACCTGCTGTCGCTCGGCTGCAACGAGCCGCACGTCACCCGTTTCCTGCTGTCGGTCACGCATCCCGGCGAGGTCTTCGTCGATATCGGCGCCAACATCGGCTATTACAGCATTCTCGGCGGCTGGCGGGTGTGGCCCGACGGGCAGGTCTGGTCGTTCGAGCCCCAGCCCGATCTTTACGCCATGCTGTCCGATAACATGATGGTCAACGGCTTCAGCGCCATGGCGCGGCGCCATCGGGTGGCGCTCTCCGATCGGCCGGGCACCGCCGAAATGCGCATCTTCGAAGGCTATCTCGCCGCCTCGACGCTGCGCAGTCCGTCCGCCGACTTCATCGCCCATACCGAGCAGGAAACCGGCCGCAAATCGAGCACGCTGACCGTGCCCCTCGTCCGGCTCGACGATATCATGCGCGATGTGCCGGCGATCGACGTCATGAAGATCGACGCCGAAGGCTATGAGCCCGCCATCATCCGCGGCGCCGAAGCGATCCTGGCGCGATCGACGCGGGCGCGGATCATCATGGAGTTCGTGCCGCCGATCATGGGGCGCGCCGAGGCACTCGACCTGCTGGCGTTGCTGCGTCGGCTGGGCTTTTCGATCTACGTCCTTGAGGCGGACTCGTCGGTGATCTCCTTCGACACCGACGCCGAACTCGCCGACCGCAATTTCTCCGAATTGCTGCTGCTCGGACGCGGGCTTTAGAGCGGTTTTCACGGTGGTTGGATCATCGGCACGGTGGCGATTTTGGTTCGTGGCA
>LJHX01000097.1 GCA_001295935.1 alpha proteobacterium AAP81b | reverse complement strand
CCCGGCCTTCGCGCCGCCGCCGCCCGGCCTCGCGCGGCTCATCGGCCGCGACGCCGCCGCGGTGACGGCGCTGCTCGGGCCCCCGTCGCTCGATCGCCGCGAGGGGCCGGCGCGGCAGCTGCAGTTCATCCGGCCTTTGTGCATCCTCGACGTGTTTCTCTACCCCGGCACCGGCGGCGCACTGGCAGTGCGAACGGCGGCGGCGCGGCGGCCGGATGGCGGGCGGATCGATGCGGGGGCGTGCTTGCAGCTGCTCGCGCCGGGCTAGAAAATCCCCCCGCCCAGCATCAACCGCACCACCCCGATGACGATCACCGCGATGTTGAGGTTGCGCCCGGCGCGGCCGTCCGACAGCAGGCCGATCCCGAGCCCGACGACCGCCACCGGGATGATCGCCCAATTGGCCCAGCCGAGCAGCGGCAGGAAGGCAACGCCGACCATGGCGAGCGCCACAAGGCCGATGAGGATCGAAACGAGGTTGAGCATGGCTGTAATATGCGCCTAATACGGCCTGTGACAAGAGGTGGCAGCGCAAATCCCGTGCAGGCCGCTTGCCGCCGCCGCGATTCGGGTTTACGTAAACGTCAACCGCCGTGTTTCGATCATCTGGGGAGAGAGTCATGGACCTGAACTTTTCGGCCGAAGACAGTGCCTTTCGCGACGACGTCCGCGCCTTCATCAAGGACCATTATCCCGTCGAGCTGCACGGCAAGATCGAGGAAGGCGAGGAGCTTTCCAAGGAAGATTTCCTGAAGTGGCACAAGGTGCTGGCCAAGAAGGGCTGGATCGCCCCGGCCTGGCCGAAGGAATATGGCGGCACCGGCTGGACCGCGGTGCAGCGCTATATCTGGTCGGAAGAGACCGCCGCCGCCGACGCCATCCGCCTGATGCCCTTCGGCCTGACCATGGTCGGCCCGGTGATCTACACCTTCGGGACGCCCGAGCAGAAGGCGAAGTTCCTGCCCGGCATCCTGAGCGGCGACGATTGGTGGTGCCAGGGGTATTCGGAGCCCGGCGCCGGCTCCGACCTCGCCTCGCTGCGCACCAAGGCCGAGCGCTTCACCGGTGACGACGGCAAGGAATATTATCGCGTCAACGGCCAGAAGACCTGGACGACGATGGCGCAGCACGCCGATTGGGGCTTCTTCCTCGTCCGCACCGACGCCGCCGCCAAGCCGCAGGAGGGCATTTCCTTCCTGCTGATCGACATGAAGACCCCCGGCATCACCGTCCGCCCGATCATCACCTTGGGCGGCGAGCACGAAGTCAACGAAGTCTGGCTCGAGGACGTCATCGTGCCGGTCGAGAACCGCATCTATGAAGAGAACAAGGGCTGGACCTGCGCCAAGTTCCTGCTGGCGCACGAGCGCACCGGCATCGCCGGCGTCGCCGCCTCGAAGCGCGGGGTCGAGCGGATCAAGACCGTCGCCCGCAACGAGCTTAGCGAAGGCGCGCCGCTGCTGGCCAACCCCTTCTTCAAGCGCAAGGTTTCGGAGCTCGAAGTCGACTTGGCGGCGCTCGAATATACCGAACTGCGCACGCTCGCCGGCGAATCGTCGGGCAAGGGGCCGGGGCCGGAATCGTCGCTCTTGAAGATCAAGGGCACCGAGATCCAGCAGCGCCTGACCGAACTCGCGCTCGAAGCCGCCGGCCATTATGGCGCGCCCTATTTCCGGTCGTTCGGCGAGGGCGACAACGAGCACCCGATCGGCCCCGATTCGGCGCACCGCGTCGCGCCGAGCTATTTCAACATGCGCAAGACCAGCATCTATGGCGGGTCGAACGAAATCCAGCGCAACATCATCGCCAAGATGGTGCTGGGGCTGTAATTCACTTCACTTCCCTCTCCCCCTGGGGGAGAGGGCGACTCGCCAAAGGCGAGCGGGGTGAGGGGGCTTCGGCGTCGAAGGACCCCTCACCCGGCGC
>LJHX01000096.1 GCA_001295935.1 alpha proteobacterium AAP81b | reverse complement strand
GCGGGAGGGGAGTCGATGCGCTCCCCCCCCTGCGCGAGGTCATCGCCCGCCACGGCCTCGCGGCCAAGAAGTCGCTCGGCCAGAACTTCCTGCTCGACGGCAATCTTCTCGATCGCATCGCCCGTGTCCCCAGCCCGCTTGCCGGCGCCACCGTCTATGAAGTCGGCCCCGGCCCCGGCGGGCTGACCCGGGCGCTGCTGCGCGCCGGCGCCCGCGTCGTCGCCGTCGAGCGCGACGCGCGCGCGCTGCCGGCTTTGGCCGAACTCGCCGCCGCCGTCGGCGACGACGAACGTGGCCCCCGGCTGACGGTCATCGACGCCGATGCCCTCGAGGTCGACGCCGCGGCGCTTGCCGGCACCGGCGCGCATATCGTCGCCAACCTGCCCTACAACATCGGCACGGCGCTGTTCACCGCCTGGCTGAGCGGCGAGGCCTGGCCGCCCTGGTGGGCAAGCCTGACCCTGATGTTCCAGAAGGAAGTCGCCGACCGCATCGTCGCCAGCGCCGGCGACGATGCCTATGGCCGGCTGGCAGTGCTGGCGCAGTGGCGCACACGGGCACGGATCGCGATGACCGTCTCCCCCCAGGCCTTTGTGCCGCCGCCCAAGGTCACTTCGGCGGTCGTCCATCTCGTGCCGATGGCGCCGTTGGCGCCGGCGCAACCTGCCCGGCTGGCGGCGCTGACCGCCGCCGCCTTCGGCCAGCGCCGCAAGATGCTGCGGGCGAGCCTCAAGGGGCTGCCGGGGGCGCTCGACGCGATGGTGGCGGAAGGCATCGACCCCGAAGCCCGCGCCGAAACCGTGCCGGTGGCGGCGTTTGCCCGCGCCGCGGCGCGGCTATAGGCTGGGGCGATGGACGGTCACGGTATCCGCTTCGGCCGCCTCGCCGCCGGTATCGGCGTCAGCGACATGGCACGCGCGCTGGCCTTCTACACCGGCGTGCTGGGCTTCGAAGCGGTGTTCCAGAACGGCGATCCGGTGATCTTCACCATCCTCGAACGCGACGCCGCCGAACTCCACCTGCTGCTGGCGCCCGGACATCGCGGCCCGGCATTCAACGTCGCGCACCTCTTCGTCGATGATGTCGATGCCCTGCACGCGAGCTGCGTCGCCGCCGGGGTGACGATCGTCAAGACGCTCGCCGACAAGGATTATGGCATGCGCGCCTTCGTCATCGCCGATCCCGACGGCAATTGCATCGACATCGGCGCACCATAGTTGCCGCGGCGCTGGCATCGAGTGGCACGGAGCGGTCAATATAGGTACGACGACCGCCGTCGATTCAGTGTCGAGCCGAAACCCTGATCGCGGTGGCAAACCGGTCGCGCCTGCCCAGCGGCTGTTCGGGACGGGCGGAACTATCAAACCCGCTCATGCCGAGCGAAGTCGAGGCACGCCCGTGAGCCCCCTGACGTGCCTCGACTTCGCTCGGCATGAGCGGTCTGAGGGTTCAGTTTGCCGGAGACGCTAGTTCTTCGCCGCCACCGCCGGCTTGGCGGGCTCCGCCGCCGCCGTCGTCGTCGCGGTATTCAGCGCCATCTGCAGCCGCGCCGCGGCGCTGCAATCGGCCTTGCACAGCGCCTTGATGCGCGCGAGGTTGACCTGGGCGCGCGCCGTCGCGCCGCGGGCGATCAGCGCCTTGCCCTGGCCCTCGAGGGCGGTGAGGTCGGACGGGTTGAGCGCCAGCGCCTCGCGATAATATTTGACCGCCTTGCCCGGCAGGCCGAGCTTTTCATAAGCGCGCGCGATGCCGACAAACGCACCGACATTCTTGGGATCGGCGGCCAGCGCCGCTTCATAGGCGTCGATCGCCGCGGCGGCGTCGCCCTTGGTCAGCGCTGCCTCGCCGCGCGTCGCCATCTGCACTGACAGCGGCTTCAGGACATCGTCCCCCGCCGGCGGTGCACCGACCGCCACCGAGGCGACAAGACCGATCCCGAGCAGCCCGATCGGCAGCAACCATGACGCGCGCATATCGCTCTCTCCACCTTCAGCCGGCGAAGCTAGCAGCTTCGCAGCCCCTGGGCGATGAAGAATCCGTCGCACCCTTCGCTCCCCGGTGTCAGCACAAGGGATGTTACGGCGGCGGCGCCCACAGGGTTGCAGAAGGATTGCGGAATTAACCCCGATTGGCGCGCCAGCAGCGCCGCGATGCGCTCCTCGCCCTCGTCGGGCAGCAGCGAGCAGACGACATAGGTCAGGGTACCACCGGGGCGCAGCAGCGTCGTCGCCAGATCGAGCAACCGGTCCTGCTCGGCGGTCAGCCGCGCCAGCCGCTCGGGAGTCAGCCGCCAGCGCGCCTCGGGGTTGCGCCGCCAGGTGCCGGTGCCCGAGCATGGCGCGTCGATCAGCACGCGATCAACCCTGCCGGCAAGATCGGCGAGCGCCTCGGCCTCGCGGCGCGGGTCGAGCAGGCGCGGCTCGGCGATCGTCACCCCGGCGCGGGCCAGGCGTGGCGGCATCGCCTGCAAGCGGCCACGATCGATGTCGGCGGCGATGATGCGGCCCTGGTCGGCCATGGCGGCGGCGAGCGCCAGCGTCTTGCCGCCGGCGCCGGCACAGAGGTCGACAACGGTCTCGCCGGGCAAGGCGCCGACCGCCAGCGCCGCCAGTTGCGAGCCTTCGTCCTGGACTTCGATGCGCCCTTCCGCCCAGGCGGCGAGCCCCTCGACCTGCAACCCCGCCGGCGCGCGCAGGCCATCGGCGGCGAAAGGCGTCGGCGTCAGGTCGGGCAGTTCGGCAAGCACCTGCTCGCGCGTCGCCTTCAGGCGGTTGACGCGCAGATCGAGCGGCGCGCGGGTCAGCAGTGCCGCGACCTGCGCATCGATGTCGCCGCCGAAGCGCCGCGCCAGCGCCGGCCGCAACCATTCGGGCGCCGCCGACAACGCCGCGCCCGCCTCGCCCTCGATCAGCGCCGCCGGGCCATGGCCGCCTTCGCCGAACGTCGCCAACAGCTCGGGAGCGCCGGCGCGGGCATAGCCGATCAGCGCCGCGCGGCCGTTCGCCGGTGGCTCGCCGATGGCGCGGATCACCTCGAAAACCAGTTCGCGCACCGCGCGCCGATCCTTCGACCCGGCATAGCGCCGGCTGGAAAAATAGCGTTGCACCAGCGTATCGGCCGCAGCCCCGCCCTCGCGCGCCGCGACGATCACCGCATCGAGGATCTCGATCGCCGCCTGGGCGCGCGCCGCCGGCGTCATGCTCCCGTGGTCGGATAATTGGGCGCTTCGCGGGTGATCGTCACATCGTGAACATGGCTTTCGCGCAGGCCGGCGTTGGTGATCCGCACGAACTCCGCCCGCGCCCGGAACTCGGCGAGCGTCGCGGCGCCGGTATAGCCCATCGCCGCCTTGACCCCGCCGACGAGCTGGTGGAGCACCGCCGTCGCCGGGCCCTTGTAGGGCACCTGGCCCTCGATGCCCTCGGGCACCAGCTTCAACTGGTCCTTGATGTCCTGCTGGAAATAGCGATCCGCCGAGCCGCGCGCCATCGCGCCGACCGAGCCCATGCCGCGATAGCTCTTGTAGGTTCGCCCTTGCCACAGGAAGGTCTCGCCCGGCGCCTCCTCGGTGCCGGCGAGGAGCGACCCGACCATCACCGCCGCGGCCCCCGCCGCCAGCGCCTTGGCGACGTCGCCCGAGGTCCTGAGGCCGCCATCGGCGATCACCGGCACGCCGGCCTTCATCGCCGCCTCGGCGGTGTCGATGATCGCCGTCAGCTGCGGCACGCCGACGCCGGCGACGACGCGCGTCGTGCAGATCGACCCTGGGCCGATGCCGACCTTGATGCCGTCGGCGCCGGCGTCGATCAGCGCCAGCGCGGCGCTGGCGGTGGCGACGTTGCCGGCGATGACCTGCGCCGAATTCGACAGTTTCTTGATGCGCGCGACCGCTTCCGCCACGCGATCACTGTGCCCGTGTGCGGTATCGACGACGATCAGATCGCATTCGGCGTCGAGCAGCGCCTCGGTACGCTCGAAGCCGGCGTCGCCGACGGTGGTCGCCGCGGCGACGCGCAGCCGCCCGGCGCTGTCCTTTGTGGCATTGGGATAGGTCACCGCGCGCTCGATGTCCTTGACCGTAATCAGCCCGATGCAATGGCCACCATCGTCGACGACGATCAGCTTCTCGATGCGATGGGCGTGGAGCAGCCGCCGCGCTTCCTCCTGCGTCACACCGGGGCGGACAGTGACGAGATTGTCGCGCGTCATCAGCTCGGCGATCGGCTGGCCGTCATTCTCGGCGAAGCGCATGTCGCGGTTGGTGACGATGCCGACGAGGCGGCCGAGGCCGGCGCCGGTCGCGCGCTCGACGACGGGAAAGCCCGAAATCCGGTGGCGCGCCATCAGCGCGCGGGCGTCGCCGAGCGTCTGGTCGGGGGTCAAGGTCACCGGATTGACGACCATGCCACTTTCGAAGCGCTTGATCTGGCGGACCGCGGCCGCCTGCTCCTCGATGGTGAGATTGCGGTGGAGGACACCGATGCCGCCATTCTGCGCCATGACGATCGCCATGTCGGCCTCGGTCACCGTGTCCATCGCCGAGGACAGGACGGGGATGTTGAGGGCGATGCCGCGCGTCACCTGCGTCGAGGTATCGGCCATCGACGGCAGCACGGCCGAGGCCGCCGGCACCAACAACACATCGTCGAAGGTGAGGCCGAGGCGGATCTGCATGGGGGCGACTCCGAGAATTTCGAGTCGCCGCGTCTTAGGGGGAAGGCCGGGGAAAGGGAAGGCCCGAGGCAGCGCGCCCCGGGCCCACGCCCCGCCCGATCAGGCCTTGGGCGCCTTCACATGCGCCAGCCAATATTGCGCCAGCGCGGCACGCGGGCCGGCGGCAGTCACCTGGCCGAGCGCTGCGGCGGCACCGGCGGCATCGCCGCCACGCGCCAGCGCCGCGCCGAGGCGCAGATTGACGATCGACTGGTCGATCGCGGCATTGCCCTGCGCCTGGCGGTAGAGCGCCGCCGCCTTGGCATAGTCGCCATAGCCGTACCAGGCGTCGCCGGTGGCGACGATCAGCTTGGGATTGCCCTTGGCCTCTTTTTCCAGCCCCGGCAGCGACGCCTTGTCGGCTGCGACCTTGCCGTCGGCGCTCTTCTTCATTTCGACGACGAGCGGCTTGCCGGCATCGAGCATCTTGCGCGAGACGCCCTCATTGATGGCGAACTGCGCCTCGCCGGGGAAACCGCCGCGCAGCGCGGTATCGGCATATTCGATATAGTCGCGCTCGCCGTTGAGCGAGCCGGTCGCCGCCTGCAGGCGCAGGAAGTCGAGCTCGGTCGAATCGTCCATGCGCTGGAAGCTGTCGCGCAGGATGACGATGGCATCGCGCCAATTGACCGGGTTGGGATAGGCCGCGACCAGCGCCAGCGCCGACGACTGGACGAGCGGGCCGAGCTTGCCATCATAGGAAATGCCCAGCGCGCGGCGATACCAATTCTCGGGCGCCTTCTGGCCGGCGGCGGTCTGGGTGGCGATGGCGGCACTGATGGTTTCGACGGCCTTGGCGTTCTGCTTCTGCGAGAAATACAGTTCGCCGAGCGCCACCTTGTTCTCGGCATTGTTGGGATCGAGCGCGATCAGTTTCTCAAAGGCCGCGGTCGCGGTGGCATAATCCTTGCGCTGCATGGCAAAGGCACCGATGTTGCGATAATATTTCGGTTGATCTTCGGCGCTGACGCGTCCGGTGAGGAGCAGCTTGGCAAGCGTGTCCTCGACTGTCGGATTGTCATTCAGCCCGATCGCCGCATTGAGGCGGAAGCGCAACAGAGTATAGGTATCGTCGGCGGTCTGATTGGGCAACGCCAGCGCTTCATTGATCTTGGCGAGCGCGCCGGCATTGTCGTTGGCCGCGAGCAGCTTCTGCGCCTCGGTAACGAGTGCCAGCACCGGCTTCGACAATTTGACCGGCTTTTCGGCAGCGGGCTTGGCGGCCGGCTTCTGCGCCGCGGCCGGCACCCCGACCAGAGTGACACCGGCGACCGCGGCGGTGGCGAGCAATCCGGCGGCGAGGCGGCGAACGATAGGGGTCATGGCATCTTCTCCCAAGGTCAGTGCGACATTTATGCGTCAAGCGGGCTAGGGGCTCCCTTGGCGCGGGTCAATATCGCCCGGCATCGCGCAGCAGCGCTGAATGGCGCTTGAACCCGGCCCCGGGACCCGGCGCGACGCCGGCGGCGGGAGAAATGCAAAAAGGGGCCGACCCTTGCGGCCGACCCCCCTTTTACGCCAGCGCCTGCCAGGGCAGGCGAGGCAACGCTGCTCTTACTTCTTTTCGGTGGCCATGGCGTCGGCACCGGCGGCCATGGCATCGTTGCCAGCGGCCATCGCGTCGTTGCCGGCGGCCATGGCGTCGTTGCCAGCGGCCATCGCGTCATTGCCGGTCGCCATCGCGTCACCGGTGGCCATCGCGTCGTTGCCGGTCGCCATGGCGTCGGTGGTGACGGTGGTGTTCTCGGTGGTGGTGGTCGTGGTGGTGTTCTCGGCCGCCTTCTCGCCGCAAGCGGCCAGCAGGCCCAGGCTGGCCACAGCCGCCAGCGTCAGAGCAGTCTTCATATTGGATCTCTCCATCTCGAGGTTACGCGCTGTCGGCGCGACTGCGGGCCATACAAAGAAACGCGACCGTTGCGAAGCCCTGTTGCGCGTTTCGCCAGATATCATGACAAGCGCCCAAAAGCGACGGCGCCAATTGGTCGGGGAGACAGGATTCGAACCTGCGACCCTCTGCTCCCAAAGCAGATGCGCTACCAGGCTGCGCCACTCCCCGAGACCGGCCTTTCCCTAAGGCAATGCCCCCCGGCAACACAACCCCGCGCAGCCGCCGGACACGCGCCGTCAGGCCTGGAGCGGCGGCGCTTCCGGCCCGAGTTCGCTGTCGAGACGGCGCGAGACCGCCTGCGGCGACCCGGTGCGCCGCGCCAGCGCCGAATAGAGCAGCGGGATCAGGAACAGGGTGATCAGCGTCGCCAACGACACCCCGGCGACGATGATCACCCCGATCGCCGACCGCGCCCCAGCCCCTGCCCCCGAGCTCAGCGCCAACGGCACCGCGCCGAGCACCGTTGCGATCGACGTCATCAGGATCGGCCGCAGTCGCCGCGTCGATGCCTCGACGATCGCCGCGCCGAAGGTCATCCCCTCGTCGCGCAGCTGGTTGGCGAATTCGACGATCAGGATGCCGTTCTTGGCGGCCAATCCCACCAGCATGACGATGCCGATCTGGCTGTAGAGATTGAGCGTCATCCCCGCCGCCGCCAGCCCGATGACGCCGCCGCCGACCGCCAGCGGCACCGTCGTGATGATGATCGCCGGGTGGACGAAGCTTTCGAACTGCGCCGCCAGCAGCAGGTAGATGATGACGATGGTCAGCGCGAAGACCACCCAGATCGACCCCCCGGTCTGCTTCAGCGACTGACTCTCGCCGCGATAGCCGACCGCCAGGATTTCGGGCGACTTCGCCGCTTCAGCCTCGAGGAAGGCCAGCGCGCGGCCGAGCGAATAGCCCGGCGCCAGCCCGCCCTGCAGGGTGATGGCGCGCATCTTGTTGAAGCGGCCGAGCTCGCGCGCCGCGGCATTGTCGCGGGTATGGACAAGGCTCGACAGCGGCACCAGCGTATCCGAGCGCGACCGGACATAGACCGACCCCAGCCGATTTTCATTGTCGCGCCCGCCCGCCTCGGCCTGGACGATGACGCGATATTCTTCGCCATTTTCGACATAGGTCGAGACGCGCCGCGACCCCATCAAGGTCTGCAGCGCCTGGCTGACGTCATTGACCGAGACGCCGAGGTCGCCGGCGCGCGCCGTATCGACGTCAATCAGCATCTGCGGCTTGGTCTCGACATAATCGGCGTCGATGTTGACGAGGCCGGGGTTGGCGTCGGCGGCGGCGAGCAGGCGGTCACGCGCACGCGCCAACGCCTCGTAGCTGGCGCCGGCGATGACGAAATTGACCGGCTGGCCACGACCACGCCCGAGCGACGAGCGGACGGTGGCATTGCCGCGCACCGCCGCGACATCCTGCAGCTTGGCGGTGATCGCCCGCGCGACGTCGATCGACTTCTTGCTGCGCTCTTCCCACGGCCGCAGATAGACGGTCATCTGCGAGGCGTTGAAATCCTCGGACGGGCCATTGTTCGCCGGCGAGCGGCCGTTGAAGGCGCGCACCGCGCCCTTGCCCTCGGTCATCGGCAGCAGCAGCCGCTCGACCTGACCAAGGTAGGAATCGAGCTGGGCAAAGCCGGTGCCTTCGGGCGCATTCAACCGCACTTCGACGACGCCGGTATCCTCGGGCGGGATCAGCTCGACATCGAGCGTGGTGAACAGCCAGCCCGAACCTGCGAGGAACGCCGCGACCGCGACCAGCGGCAGCAGCGGCCGGGCGAGCGTCGCGGCGAGCGCCCGGCCATAGCCGCGTTCGAGCCCGCGGAAGGCCCGATCGATGCCGCGCGCCAGCCGGCCGCCCTCGCCCGGCTTGAGCAGCTTCGAGCACAGCATCGGCACCACGGTCAGCGCCAGCAGCCCCGAGATCGCCACCGCGGCGATCATCGCCGCCGCCAGCTCGCGGAACAGCAGCCCGGTCTGCCCGGCGATGAACATCAGCGGCACGAACGCCGCGCAGACGACGAGCGTCGTCGAGATGACCGCGAAGCCGACCTGGCGGGTGCCGCGATAGGCCGCGACCAGTGCCGACTCGCCCGCCTCCATGCGGTGATGGATGTTCTCGAGAACGACGATGGCATCGTCGACGACGAGGCCGATCGCCAGCACCAGCGCCAGCAGGGTGAGCAAGTTGATCGAATAGCCGAACAGCCAGAGCACCGCGAAAGTGCCGGCGAGGCAGATCGGCACGGTGATGGCGGGGATGATCGTCGCGCGCACGCTGCCGACGAATAGGAAAATGACCAGCACGACCAGCGCCGTCGCTTCGGCCAGCGTACGCCAGACCTCGTCGATGGCGCGCTCGATGAACAACGAATTGTCCGACCCGACGTCCATGGTGACGCCGTCGGGCAACCCGGCTTCGAGCTCCTTGGCCAGCGCCTTGGCGCGGCGCGCGACCTCGAGCGTGTTGGCCCCCGACTGGCGGATGATGCCGAGGCCGAGCGCCGCCTCACCCTTGAAGCGGAACGACGTGTAGGGGTTCTCGGGCCCCTGCTCGATCCGCGCGATATCGCCGAGGCGCACCAGATAGCCGTCGGCGCCGCGGCCGACGACGAGCGCGCGAAAGTCCGCCGGCGTCTGGAAGCCGCGCGTCACGCGCAGCGAGACATTCTGCTGCTTCGATTCGATGCGCCCGGCGGGCAGTTCGACATTCTGGCGGCGCAGCGCCGCCTCGACATCGCCGGGGGTCAGGCGGAACGCCGCGAGGCGCTCGACATCGAGCCAGACGCGCATCGCCGGGCGCGCCTGGCCGCTGAACTGGACCTGGGCGACGCCGTCGAGGGTCGAGAAACGATCGACCATGAAGCGCTCGACCCAATCCGACAGCTTGATCTTGTTCCAGCTCGGCGCGCGGATGATGATGTAGAGGATCGGCTGGGCATCGGCGTCGACCTTGCGGACTTCGGGCGCAATGACTTCATCGGGCAAATCGTCGGCGGCGCCGGCGACGCGGTCGCGGACGTCGTTGGCGGCATTGTCGATGTTGCTGGTCGGGCGGAATTCGATGCTGATGTTCGACTGGCCGTCGGACGAGCGCGACGAGATCGTCTCGATGCCCTCGATGCCGGCGAGGCGTTCCTCGAGCGGTTGGGTGACGCGGCTTTCGACGACCGACGCCGCGGCGCCGGTATAGGTGGTGCTTACCGAAACGATCGGCGGTTCGGTTTGGGGATATTCGCGCACCGACAGGTTGAGGAAACCGACCAGCCCGGCGATGGCGATCAGGATCGCCATCACCGCCGCCAGCACCGGCCGGCGCACCGACAGGTCGGACAGCATCATGGCGCGCCGCCCTCGCCCGCCGCTGCTGCCGCTGCCGCCGGCGCGTCCTTACGGATCCGCACCCGCCCGCCGTCACTGACCTTGGCAATGCCTTCCGAAATCACCCTCGTGTCCGCGGCAAGCCCCGTCACCTCGACGACGCCGGCATCGCGCGCGCCGACGGTCACCTTGGTGCGGTGCGCCTTGTTGTCCTTGCCGACGGCATAGACGAAGCGCTCGGCGCCTTCGTCGGTCACCGCCATTTCGGGCACCGCCAGGCCCTGGCGCGCCTCGGCCTCGATGGCGACGGTGAGCAGCATGCCAGGCTTCAGCCGCAGGCCGGGGTTGGCGAGGATGGCCCTAACCGTGGCGGCACGCGTGGCGGGATCGATGACCGGGTCGATCGTCGCGATGGTGCCCGAAACGGGATCGTCGGGCCAGGCGGCGGCGCGCGCGACGATGGTCTGGCCGACGCGGACGCTGCGCAGCGCGGTTTCGGGCACGGTGAAATCGAGCTTGATGCGCGAAATGTCGCTGATCGTCGCGATCGGCGCGCCGCTGGCGACGATCGCGCCTTCCGAAATGGTACGCAGCGATGCGAAGCCCGCAAAGGGCGCGCGGATGATCCGGTCGGCGATCTGCGCCTGGGCATTGGCCGCCTGCGCCTCGGCCTGGCGCGCCGCGGCGCGTTGCAGGTCGAGCGTCGTGCCGGTGGCAAAGCCGCGGCTGCTCAGCGCCTCGATGCGGCGCAACTGGCCGATCGCCTGCGCCTGCTCGGCGCGCGCGCTGGCGAGCGCCGCCTGTTCCTGGCCCTGCGCCAGCACGGCGATGATCGCGCCCTTGGCGACAAAGCCGCCGTCGCGGAAATTGAGGCGCTCGATCCGCTCGGTGACGGGCGACGACAGGGTGACCTGTTCATTGGCGCGCGCCGTGCCGACGGCTTCGATGCGATTGATGAAGCGGTGCGACTGCGGCGCCACCACGGCGACGAGCGGCGGCAGCTTGCGCGGTGCCTTGGCGGCGCTGCCCGTATCGCAGCCGGCCAGCACCAACGCCGCGAGCGCCAGCACGCCGCCAACGGCGCCGCGAGCCACCGCCGTCGCGGCATCCCGGCGCGCGCCGGCGGCCGTCGGCAAGGGTCGGCAAGTCCGCCTGAATCGGTTCATCGTGGCCAAAATGGTTTTCCTGAGGCCGACGATTCCCCCACCGGCGAGCCCCGATCGCCAAAGCGCCACAGATTCGCTTGCACTGCAACATGGTTGTTGGCGCCGCCGCCGCGCGCGAGCGCCGCACCAACCCTGCGGTGTTGCACGAGCGCCACAAGCCGGCATTCTCGGTGAGCGGACCGGCGCGAGCGTTGAAAGTCCGCAAGCCTGCGATACGCTACGCAAGATCAGCAACGGGAGAGCTGGAACGGGCGTCAGCGGACAAAAGGGGCTATGATTTGAATCTTCGGCAGATTGAAGTCTTTCACGCCGTCTACTCGGTCGGCTCGATCAGCGGCGCCTCGCGGTTGCTCAATGTCTCGCAGCCCTCGGTCAGCAAGGTCATCCGCCACGCGGAATCGCGCCTCGGCTTTCCGCTCTTCAAACTGGTCAAGGGCCGGCTGATGGCGACCGAGGAATCGCATGTGCTGTTCCGCGAAGTCGATGACCTCCACGCCCGCATCGATACCTTCCAGCGCACCGCGCGCAATCTCAAGTCGACGCTGTCGGGCAGTATCCGCATGGGCGTGTTGCCGTCGCTGGCGCTGTCGCTCACCCCCGAGGTGGTATCGCGCTTTCGCCGGCGGCTGCCGAGCGTATCCTTCGAAGTCAGCGCCATCCATCACGACCGCTTCCGCGACGCGCTGATCTCGCGCGATTGCGATTTCGTCATCGGCCATGACTTGTCACCGGCGCCGGAGATCGCCCGGGTGCCTTTGGGCGTCGGCCGCGTCGGCGCCCTGTTCAAGCGCGGCTTGCTGCCCGCCGAGGGCACGACGATCAGCCTGCGCGAGTTGCGGCGCCAGGATGTCATCGGCCTTGCCCCCGGCGTCGCCATCGCCGGGCTGATCGACCCCGAACTCGGATCGCCCGCGGTCAAGCCGGCGATCCTCGTCCGCTCGGTCTATATTGCCGCGGGAATGGCCCGCCATGGCGCCGGCGTCGCGCTGGTCGATGAGTTCACGGCGCGGGGGTTTGTCGGCAACGACCTCGAATTCCGGGTCCTCGATCCCGCCGTGACCTTTGAATTAAAGGCGCTGCATCTGATGGAAGCGCCGCTGTCGCGGCTGGCGCGCAGCTTTCTCGACCTGCAAAAGATCGTCATGCGCGAGGCGGTGCCGCCGGCGGTCGACGAATAGCGCCGTCGCCACCCCCTGCCCAAGGCTATGGGCTTCCTTACAGATTGAATGGGCGGATTGCTTGCCGCGCCCGCCGCCGGGGGCGACACGCGGCGCTGCGCGGTGGCACAGCCGCGTGCCGGAACCGGCGGGGGTCCCGGCGCCGCCGAATCGGCCGGGCCACGCATCGGGGGGGCGTGGCGCGCGCCTGCGTCGCCATTACGATCTGAAGGGGAGCTGCTCATGAATCTCGCGCGCTTCAAGCGCCGGCGTTACACCGCGCATGCGACGCCGATCGAACCGATGCCGCATCTGGCGGCAGCGCTCGGCGGCGCGCGATTGTTCGTCAAGCGCGACGATCTGCTCGGCCTCGCCGGCGGCGGCAACAAGACCCGCAAGCTCGAATTCCTCGTCGCCGAGGCACTCGCCCAGGGCGCCGACACGTTGATCACCGTCGGTGCGGTGCAATCGAACCACTGCCGGCTGACCCTCGCCGCGGCGGTGCGCGAGGGGCTGAAATGCCAGCTGGTGCTCGAACAGCGCGTGCCCGGCAGCTATGACCCGGCGGCATCAGGCAACAACTTCCTGTTCGACCTGCTCGGCGTCGAAAAGGTCGAGGTCGTCGAGCTCGGTGCCGATCTCGCCGGCACCATGGCGGCGATGCAGGCGGCGCTCGCCGCCCAGGGCCGGCGCGGCTATATCATTCCCGGCGGCGGCTCGAATGCGCTGGGCGGGCTCGGCTATGTCGCCTGCGCCGAGGAACTGCTGCAACAGGCCTTCGACCAGGGCCTCGCCATCGACCGGATCGTCGTCGCCAGCGGCAGCGCCGGCACCCATGCCGGGCTGGTCGCGGGGCTGCTCGGCAACAGCGCCGGTATCCCGATCACCGGCATCAACGTGCGCCGGCCGCGCGCCGAGCAGGAAGGCAATGTCCACAAGCTGGCGGTCGAGATCGCCGCGCTCGCCGGGGTGGCGTCGCCGGTGCCGCGCGAGGCGATCGTCTGCCGCGACGAATGGGTCGGCCCCGGCTATTCGCTGCCGACCGCCGAGATGGTCGAGGCGGTGCGGCTGTTCGCCGGTACCGAGGGCATCCTGCTCGACCCCGTCTATACCGGCAAGGCGGCAGCGGGGCTGATCGCGCTGGTGCGGTCGGGCGAGATCGCTCGCGACGAAACGGTGCTGTTCGTCCACACCGGCGGTTCGCCGGTGCTGTTCGCCAGCCAGGCGGTGCTGGCGACAACGGCACGCGCCGCCTGATCCGGCGGCGGCATCAGGGCCTTGCCGAGGGCGATACATAGCCGCAAGCTATGGCATCGCCAATCTTTGCTGGGGGCGGCCGCACAGATGCCGGGTCGATTCGGGGCGCACGCTGGTTATTCTTGGATCGGGGCAATCGCCGATACCGATGACCTGATGCAAGGCCTGGCGCCGCGACGCCACCCTTGGCGGCGTCGGACGGCGCGGGGACGTAGCGGACGCCGCCGGCCGGCGGCGGGTCGCCCATGACAGGGAGATGGACATGCGCGCTTTTCTGCTCACCACGACCATGCTGGCACTCGGCGCCGGCATCGTCGCGACGCCGGTCGTCGCCCAGCTGGCGCCGCCGACCCAGGCAAAAGTCACCGAACCCGCGGCGATCCTGAAAACGGCGCCGGGCACCGATTATTTCCTCGCCAACAACACCCAGCTCGAAACCTGGCTGAAGACCGTCGCCGGCGAAAGCGACCGCATGAAGCTGGTCAGCATCGGCAAGACCGCCGAGGGCCGCGAACAATATATGGCGATCGTCTCGTCGCCAGACAACATCCGCAACCTCGACAAATATCGCGAAATTTCAAAGCGGCTGGCGCTGGCCAAGGGGCTGACCGACGAGCAGGCCAAAGCGCTCGCCGCCGAAGGCAAGGCCGTGGTGTGGATCGACGCCGGGCTGCATGCCACCGAAGTCATCAACGTCCAGACGCATTTCCAGATCATCCACGAAATGCTGACGAAGAACGATCCCGAGACGTTGCGGCTGCTGAACGACGACATCATGCTGTTCGTCTTCGCCAACCCCGATGGCCTCGAGCTCGTCGCCAATTGGTACATGCGCAACCCCGACAAGACCAAGCGCGACAGCAACAACATCCCGGTGCTGTATCAGAAGTATATCGGCCACGACAACAATCGCGACAGCTTCATTTCGAACCAGCCCGAAACCACCAACATGAACCGCGCGGCGTATCGCGAATGGTTCCCGCAGATCCTCTACAACGAGCACCAGACCGGACCGGTCGGTACCGTCGTCTTCATCCCGCCGTTCCGCGATCCCTATAATTACAACAATGAACCGCTGGTCATCAACCAGACCGACGCCGTCGGCACGGCGATGCACGCCCGGCTTGTCGCCCAGGGCAAGGGCGGCTCGGTGTCGCGCTCAGGCGCGCCCTATTCGACCTGGTTCAACGGCGGCGTCCGCACTATCGGCTATTTCCACAACCAGATTGGCATCCTTACCGAGATCATCGGCAATCCGACGCCGATGGAAATTCCCTTCGTCCCGGCCAACCAGCTCAACCGCCAGGACGAGGTGCTGACCATCGCGCCGCAGAAATGGCATTTCCAGCAGTCGATCGATTACATCAAGGAAATGGATCGCGCGGTGCTCGACTATGCGTCGCGCTATCGCGAGACCGTCCTCTACAACCGCTACATCATGGGGCGGAACCAGATCCAGAAGGGCAGCGCGGACAGCTGGGTGGTGACGCCGAAGCGCATCGATGCCGCCAAGGCCGCTGCCGCGGCGATGAAGAAGCCGACCACCGGCAGCCCCCTCGACGATCTCGTCGGCTATGATACCCGCGCCATCATCCCGTCGTCGCTGTACAAATCGGTGCTGCAGGACCCGGCGATGCGTGCGCCGCGCGCCTATATCCTGTCGGCGAGCGAACAGGCCGACCTGCCGACGACGGTCAAGTTCCTGAACGCGCTGATAAAGACCGGTATCGAGGTCGAAAAGGCCGATGCCGCCTTCAGCTTCGGCGGCAAGAGCTATCCCGCCGGCTCCTACATCGTCCGCACCGACCAGGCCTTCCGCCCGCATGTCCTCGACATGTTCGAGCCGCAGGATCACCCGCAGGATTTCGCCTATCCGGGCGGCCCGCCGATCCGGCCCTATGACATCACCGGCTATACCCTCGCCTATCAGATGAATGTCGCTTTCGATCGCCAGCTCGATGGCGCGCCGCCGCACTTCCCGGTCGTCCCCGACGTCATCGACACGCCGCCGGCCGGCAAGATCGTCGGCACCGGCAGCGCCGGCTATGTCGTCAGCCACGCCACCAACAACAGCTTCACCCTGACCAATCGCCTCTTGAAGGCCGGCGTGCCGGTCTGGTGGCTGAAGGGCGCGACGACCGTCGACGGCAAGACGCTGGCACCCGGCGCGCTGTGGATCCCGGCGCGCGGCAAGGCGATCGTCGAAGCCGCGGTGCGCGGCCTCGGCATCGATGCCCATGCCGTCGCGGCGAAGCCCGCCGGCGAGACCATCGCCGTCAAGGCGCCGCGCATCGGCCTTGTCGATATCTATGGCGGGTCGATGGCATCGGGCCATACCCGCTGGATCTTCGAACAGTTCGAATTCCCCTATACCCGCGTCTATCCGCAGGAACTCGACAAGGGCGGCCTCAACCGCAAATACGACGTCCTCGTCTTCCAGACAGACATCATGGGCCGCGAGGGCCGCGGCCGCGGCCAGCCTGCCGCCGCCGACATTCCCGCCGAATGGCAGATGGCGCTGGGCAATATCACCACCGAAAAGACGCTGCCGCAGGTCGCCGCCTTCGCCAAGGCCGGCGGCACCGTCATCACCATCGGCAATGCGACCGCCATGGCCGAGGGCATGGGGCTGCCGGTGACCAACGCGCTGTCGACCGTCGATGCCAGCGGCAAGCGCACCACCCTGCCGAGCACGAAATTCTATGTGCCGGGGTCGGTGCTCGAAGCCAGGGTCGACATCACCGACCCGCTCGCCTTCGGCGTACCCGAGACGGTGCATGTCTTCTACAACAACAACCCGACCTATCGGATCGCGCCGGGCGCCGCGGGGGTGAAGCGCGTTTCCTGGTTCGCCAGCGATGATCCCTTGAAGTCGGGCTGGGCCTGGGGCCAGAAGGCGCTCAATGACACCAGCGGCGTCATCGACGCGAGCCTCGGCCGCGGCCGGGTATTCCTGCTGGCGCCCGAAGTCACCCAGCGCGGCCAAGCCTATGGCACCTTCAAATTCCTGTTCAACGGCCTGTTCTATGGGCCGAGCCAGGCGGGGGTTCCGGTTGCAGCGGCAACCGCGGATCGCGCATCGGGTCGGGAGGACTGACCGCAACAAAGGATCGTCACCCCCGCGCACGCGGGGGCCCATTTGCCAGGCTTCCAAACAAGCGCGGCGCCGGCAGCAACCAGCCGGCGCCGCTATTTCATCGTCGCGCCGGCGAGCGACAGGACGGTCGCCAGCCCCATCGCCATGTGCTTCACCGTCGCCGGCTTGTCGAGCAGCAGCGATTCATCGAGCGAATGCGAGCGATCGGTATCGAACCCCGAACCCAGTGTGATGGCCGGTACGCCGAGGCTCATCGGCAGGTTGGAATCGGTCGAGCTGGCGCCGAAGCTCGCCTCGCCGCCGCCGGCGATCACCGCCGCGCCGGCGGTCTGGACGATATCCGCGGCAATCGGCGTCGCACCGACCGGGCGATCGCCGATCATCTTGATGTCGGCGGTGATCGCGCCTTCCTTGGTCGAACGCACGGCATTTTCCCAGGCGACCGCCTTGGGGATCAGCGCGAGGAGATAATCCTCTTCGGCCTTCAATTCGGCGACACCTTCGGAGCGCATGTCGACGGTCATCGCCATCTCGAAGGGGATCGAATTGACCGAGGTGCCGCCCTCGACGATGCCGACGTTGAACACCGTGCGGGGCTTGGCCGGAACCTGCATCTTGCCGAATTCGACCATGGCGGCGCCGAGCGCATAGGCCGGATTGACCAGGCCGAAGGCGCCGAGGCTGTGGCCGCCCGGCCCCTTGAAGGTGATCTTGTAGCGCTTCGAGCCGACGCCGGCGTTGGTGACGCGCGCCTGGCCGGGTTCGAAGGAGATGAACTGGCCGATGCGATCCTTGTACTTGCCCTTGGTGAACAGATACTTCATCCCCCGCAGATCGCCCGGACCCTCCTCACCAACGTCGCCGACGAACAAAATGTCGCTTTTCGTGGTGATGTTGGCGGCCTTCATGGCGCGGAGGAAGGCGAGCAGCACCGGCAAGCTGCAGGTATCGTCGCCGACGCCGGGGGCGTGCAGGCGGTTGCCCTCGCGGCGCACCTTCACATTGGTGCCGGCGGGAAACACCGTGTCGAGGTGCGCCGCGACGACGAGCAGCGGACCGCCGCCGGTGCCCTTGCGCAGGCCCATGGCATTGCCCTCGGCGTCGATCTCGAGGTCGGTCAGCCCTTCGGCGCGCAGCATTTCGAGATAGGCGCGGGCGCGCACCGCTTCCTTGAAGGGCGGCGCTTCGATTTCGGTCAGGGTGATGATGTCCTTGACGATGCGGTCATAATCGGTTTCGAGCGAGGCGCGCGCCGTGGCGAAGGCCTTGCTCGCCATCAGCTTCTTCATCGCCGCGAGATGCGCCGGATCGACGCCCTGCGCCGCGGCCGGCAGCGCGGCGGTCGCCAGCAGCATCGCGACGATCGAACGGCGCAGCGTCATGTCATTCCCCTCGTTGTTGCGGGGCCGACGCCCCCGGATTATTTCGCGGCGATCCGGATGACCCCGACGCCGTTTTCGATGGCGATGCTGGTGCCGAACGGCTGCGACAGCCGCTGCATCCGTTCGAGGATGCGCTTGCCGACGGTGGCGTCAGCAAGCCCCGGCACGCCGCGCGCCGCGCCCTGCACCGACACGCCGAGATCGATCGGATAGAGTCTGACCTCGGCAACCTTGCCGCCGACATAGCGGCTGACGGCGATCACCGATTCATAAAGGTTGGGATCGGCGAAGGAGCGCTCGTTGCGCGATTGCAGCAGCTCGGGCGCCGTCGTCGCCGCCGGATCGGCGCCATATTGGTCGTAGATGTCGGCCGGCATGGCGTCGAGCGAGTTGTTCATCATGGCGAAGTTGCCGAGCGAATAGAAGATCGGCTTGCCCTTGTAGATTTCGATGCCGCGCAGCTGGTGCGGGCCATGGCCGATGAAGGCATCGCCACCGGCATCGATGACCTTATGGGCAAAGTCGACGGCGAAGGCCGCCGGTACCTGGCTGCCATTGCCGGGTTCGTGGTTGTGCAAGGAGAAAACGACGAAATTGCCGTTCTGGTGCGCCTGTCGCACCGAGGTGAGATTGGCCTTTTCGTCGCGGACATTGGTGATGTAGGCGGTATCCATCGGCGTTTTCGGATCGGCGACGGCCTCGTAGCGCAGGCCGTTGAAGCGCACCGGGGCGCCCTCGCGCGTGCCGGCAAGCCGCGCCAGCACGGCAAGATCGGCTGCCGAGACCTGGCCGACGCGTTCGGTGCGCAGCCCATTGACCCCGGCCCGGCCGGGGACCTCGCCGAGCGGATCGGCGGCGCGCGACATCGGCGTGAAGCTCGAACTCGCCGCGACAATGGCGACGCGCCCCGCCGGGGCATCGAGATAGCGCGGCGCCCGCGCCGCCGACATATTGTGACCGGTGCCGGCATGGACGAGCCCGGCGTCATCGAGCACCTGCAGCGTCTCAGCCAACCCCTCGACACCCCAATCGGTGGCATGGTTGTTGGCATGGCCGACGATATCGAAGCCCATGCGCACGAGATCGGGCGCCACGGCGGGATCGGAGAACAGCCAGGTGCCGCCCGATTCGGCCTGCGGCGACCCCTTGAAGCGTGGCAGGTCGATGCTGGTCATCTCGTAATTGCCGAAGGTGACATCGGCATCACGCAGGATCTTAACCATGGCGGGCGAGCGTTTTTCGACCGTCGCCAGCATCGGCCGCAGATAGATGAGGTCGCCGACCGCGGCGAGGCTGAAGCCATCGGCGATCGGTGTGCTCGGCACCGGCTTGATCGGCGCGGTTTCGGCCGATTGCGCCAGCGCGCCGGTGGCGGTGCCGAGCATCACGCCCAGCGCCACAATCAGGCTTGGCCGCCGCAGGCGCGGCTTGCCGAACGTTGTCGCCGGTTGCGATCCGTGCATGCAAGCCTCCCTGATGGCAGCGGCGCGCGTGGGTCAGCCGCCGAAGTTGAAGCGAACGCCGACGCGGAACGTCCGGCCGAGGAAGTCATAGAGCGTCTGGTTGATGCCGACATCGACGTTGGAATTGTCCGAAGGTCCCTTGCCGATCAGCACCGGATCGCGGTTGAACAAATTGTTGACGCGCAGGAACAACTGCGGCTTCACCCTGTCGATCGGCAGCGTATAGGCCAGATAGGTGTCGAAGTAGAAGGCACCCTTGATACGGTTGTTGGCGATGGTGCGGTTGATCGAATTGGTCGCCGGGCAGGCGGTGGTGCATTCGACAAAGTCGTTGTTATAGACCCCGTCACTGATCCCGCGGCCGACGAGCTGGAGTTCGAAGTTATCGACTTTGTAGCCGAGGGTGACGCGGTAATTCCAATCGGGCGGGCCACCAAAGGCGTTTTCCCCGGCCGAGTTGGTCGGCGCATCGACGCCGTTCGACTGCGTCGCCTCGATGAAGTGCGTCGCCAGGCCGCGCAGCGTGACCGTGCCGGGCGCCTTGGGGAAGATTTTCTCGAGGTCGAAAGTGTAGCTGGCTTCGATATCGATCCCGCGCGACCGTTGCGACAGGAAATTATAGGGGCTGTTGGCGATCAGGAACTCCTGAACGCCGGGCGCGCCGTTGGCGAGGCTGAAGCCCGGCGAACCGAAGGCGATCGGCGAATTGTTGACAATCGCCTGCAGGCGCTGACAGAGTTCGACATTGCCATCGAAGCAGCGGTCGACGATCGCCTGCGGCCCCAGCGTGCCGATCGCGCCGCTGATGTCGATATCATAGTAATCGACCGAAAAGCCAAGACCGGGGATGAATTCGGGACGATAGACCAGGCCGAAGCCCCAAGTATCGGCCTTTTCGGGTTGCAGCGCGAGGTTGCCGGTAACCGTCTGGGTGTAGCGCACCGCGGCGTTGTTCTGCCAGGGATCGCTGACCGAATTGGTATTGCGGGTGCCGGCCTGGAACAGTTCCGACAGGTTCGGCGCGCGGATGTCGCGTGAGCGGGTGACGCGCAGGCGCAGCCCGTCGATCGGCTGCCAGGTCAGGCCGGCCTTCCAGGTCACCACCGTGCCCGACTGGCTGTAGGCGGTGACGCGCGCCGCACCGGTGAATTCAAACTTCCACGGCAGCGGCACGAGAGTTTCGACATAGCCTTCGGTCACCGAATAGGAGCCGTTGGTGGCGAGATAGTTGCCGGCGATCCAGCCGCTCTGGGAGCCTGGCGCGACGGTGCCCGAGATCTGTTCCTTGCGATGTTCGAGCCCGAAGGCGAGGCCGATGTCATCGACCCAGCCATTGGCGATCTTGGTGTTGAAGTTGAACGCCAGGACGTCCTGCTCGAAATATTGGACGCGGCTCGGCCGGCCGCTGACATAGTCGATCGCCGCGGCCGAATTCACCCCGATGCCCATGCGGTTATAGGGGACGCAGCCGACGGCGAGCGGATCGGTGCTGCCATCGCGGGTGACGCGGCAGACGATCTCGCCGCTGCTGTTGCGCACCGCGTCCTGGGCATAGCGGATCTGCGTCTGGTTGGTGGCGACGACGTTCTCGAAGCTGCGGGTCTTGCCCTTCTGGTAATAGCCGTCGAAATTCCAATTGAGGCCGATCAACCCGAAATTGCCCTCGAAGCCGAAGACATAGCGCTGGACCTTGCGCTCATTCTCGCTGAGGCGCGTCGGCAGATCGGCGTTCCAGGTGCCGAGGGTGAAGCTCGTCTGATTGGCGGCCTGCAACTGGGCGCGGACCGAGGCCGGAACGAAGGGATTCTCGGTCCGGATGGTGACATTGGCCTTGTCGGTGCCGTAGCCGCCCCAGTTGGTCGAGGCGCTGCGGTTGTAGGTGATTTCGGTGAAGACCTCGAAATTGTCCCAGATCTTGTAGCTGGCGCGACCGAAGACCCCCTCAAGCGCTTCTGCGGGCTGGATCGAGGTGCCAAAATAGTGGAGGCTCTGCCGATAGTCGCCGCCGATCGTCCAGGGGCTGTTGTTGACGCGATTGGGGCCATAATTATACTGGTTGACTGATCCACCCGGACCGAAATAGGTGCCGCGCGCTACGCCTGAGGTGATGATACCGCCGCCGGTCAGCGTATTCAGCCCCGATTGCGCCGAAACCAGCAGCTCGGGCGCGCCATTGGTGGTGGTGTAATAAGGGTTCTGGGTGAGGTGGACGCCCTGCTCGGCCCAGGGCCGCGGCGCGCCGAAGACGCCGCCGCGGCGGACGAAGTCGCCATTAAGCAGGATGTGCCCGCGGCCGCCGGCAAAATCGAAACCGCCGGTCAGCGAGACGCGATAGGTATTGTCGTCACCATAGGTCGTCTCGCCGGCGGTGAATTCGCCCTTGAGGCCGGTGAAGCTGCGATCGAGGATCCAGTTGACGACCCCGGCGACGGCATCCGAGCCATAGACCGACGACGCGCCGCCGGTGACGACCTCGACACTCTTCACCAGCCCCTGCGGGATGGTGTTGATGTCGACGGTGCCTTGCGCCGTCGAGCCGACCGAACGCTTGCCATCGATCAGCACCAGCGTGCGGTTGGACCCGAGATTGCGCAGATTGACGGTGTTGACGCCGACGGTGCCGGCGCTGAGGTTGCGCTGGCTGTTCGCCGGCGTGACGCTGCCCGCCACCGACGGGATCTGGTTGACGAAATCGGCGATGTTGGCGGGCGCCGCCGCCTGAATATCGGCGGTGCTGACGACGGTGACCGGCGTCGGCTGGTCGAAGCCACTGCGGGTGATGCGCGAGCCGGTGACGGTGATCTCGGCGGCGTCGGCCTCGGCATCGACGGCGGTATCGGCGGCGGCACTCGGCGTGGCTGGCGGCGCGGCCGGCGGCGGCGCGGCCGCCTGGGCATAGGCGGCACTCGCCCCCGTCAGCAACAAGCCGCCAAGCAAGGCCCGGCTGGCGAGCGCGAAGTGCCGTGGTGCTGCCGCCATCACCGCGACATCGATCGACGCCGTGCCGGTGCCCGCCGAACCCATCGGCAGCGGCTGCCGGGACGACCGCCGTGCGGCCCGAGCCGGGCGGTGAAGAACGAAGCGTGCAAAGCCGCGCATAGAAATCCCCCTGTTGCCGAAACACGCGGCGGGGTTTTCCGCTCGAGGCGATTTTGTCCTTCGAACGACCTTGACCCCACGGTTGTTTCGGCGCGTTAGACGACGCGCGTCCCATCCCCTCCAGGAAGAGTAACAGTCGCGTAATGCGCGTCAACCGGACGGATGGGCGGCAACCTCTTCAAAAACGGCGGCAATCCATAACCATGGGCTATGGCCCGAACCCGACGTCACGGCGTCGCGCGATCGCGCGCCGGTGCGCAGAATCAAGGCCTTGCCGTGGGCGGCCGCCTCAATCGACGCTGAGACCGAAGCGGACCGTCCGCCCCGGCAGTGGCAACCCGAGTTGCGGGGTGATCACCGCATCGGTGGCATTGTCGACGGCCAAGGTCACCGCCAGCCGCGATCGGCCGACGCTGGCGAACGCCCAGCGGCCGCGCAGATTGAGCTCATCGCCGGGGGGGAGGCGCGCGCGGTTGCCGGCCGCGTCGAGATCGACCGCCGGCCCCACCCGGCGATATTCGGCGCGAAACGACAGCGCGTCGGTCGGCCGCCAGCGCAGCGCGCCACCGGCCTCATATTCGGGACGCTGCGGCAGGGCGGGAAACGCCGCATCGCCGGCATCCGCGCAGGCATCGAGCGCGCTGCCGAACGCCTCGACGTCGAGGCGCGGCGTCAGCGCGACGGTCGCTCGCCAATCGACGCCGAAGCTTTGCGTTCCCGAAAGATTGTAGCGCTGGCGCAGCGCGACGCCGCCGACGCGGACGACGCGCTGGCCGAGCGTGCCTTCCCCGCGCGAGTAGAAGGGGTTGATCACCAGGCTCGCCGCCTGCCCCCATACGCGCCCCTGCCACGCCAGTTCGAGATCGGCGAGCCAGTTGGTCTCCGGCGCCAGCGCCGGGTTGACGAGAAAACGCCCGAGCGCCTCGCCGAACAGCTCACGCGCCGAGGGGAAGCGGGTGCGCCGGCCGCCCGACAGGGTCAGCGTCGTGTTCGGGGCGATCGCGCCCCGCACGGCGGCCGAAAAGGCGACGGCGTCCATGTCGGGCTGGGGCGGCTTGTCGCCGGTGCGCGGCGTTGAGGCGCGGTCCCAGGCGACGCCGAAAGTCGCCCGCGCCGGGCCGATCGGCACATCGACCTCGGCGCCGATCGAGAACAGATTCTGGCGATAGACCAGCCGCGGGCCGGCGACGCCGGTGACGAGGTTGCTGTCGACCTGGGCATGGCGCGACGTCTGGGCGCTGCCCGCCAGCCGCAGCCCGACGCGCCCGAGCGGCAGGGCGAGCGTCAGGCGACCGCCTGTCGTCGCATCGTCGTCCTGCTGGGATGTCCGGGGGGTGCGGTAGCTGACATCGGTGTAGGCGATGATCGTCTGGCGGAACCATTGCTGCCATGCGACGGCACGCAGCGTGGCGGCGCCGAGCTCGGCGCTGCCGCTGAGGGTCGCTTGCGTCAGCGCGATGTCGGGATAGCGCCAGTAGCGCGGCGCCGCGACGGCGGGGTTGCGATCCGATTCGGGCGCGATCCCGCGCGTCGTCGCGACATGGAGCAGGCTGGCGCGGCCGGCGACCGCCTCGCCCTCATGGCCCCAGGCGCCGAACAGGCTGAGCGATTCGAGATCGCTGTTGGTGCGGCCGCCGCCCGCCGCCTGGCTGAACGGCAGGGCATTGCGGTCGGCGACGGGCTCGGCGTCGCGGCGCACCCCCGACGCCGCGACCAGCACGCGATTGGCGCCGAAGGCGACATCGGCAAGTGCGCTGGCGGCGGCGAAACCGCCGGTGCCGCCCTCGGCCCTGGCTTCGCCGCCCGGCGTCGCGCGGCCGCCGGTGCGCAGGTCGACCACCCCGGCGACGGCGTTGGTGCCATATTCGATCGGCACCGCCCCCTTGGCGACCTCGATACTGCCGACCAGCCCGGCGGGGAGGACGCCGAGATCGATTCGCCCGTCCCACGGCACGGCGAGCGGCGCGCCGTCGAGAAAGACCTGCGTCTGGCGCTCGTCGCCGCCGCGAACCCGCGCGACGGTCTCGCCGCGCGAATTGGTCCGCGCCGAAACGCCGGGCAGAAAGCGCAGCATTTCAGCGACGCTGCGCGGCTGGCGCTCGGTGAGGAAGGTCCGGTCGGCGGCAAGGCGTGGCGGGCGGATGCGATCGTCGATCTCGGTCGCGGTGACCACCAGCCCGGCAAGGTCGGCGTCCTCGCTCGCCGCGGCGTGGGCCGCGGGCGCCAGCGTGACGGCGAGCAGAAGCCCGACATGGCAGCAGCTTGGCATCGATGGCGTCCTTCGTTGGGGCTTGCACCGCACCGCCCGATTGTTGCCGGAATACGCGCCGATACAATGCCTTGGCGAAACATCTCACCAATATTTTTTGTCATTGTTGCGATACCGCCCGAAGGCGAGCCTTGCCATGGCAATCGACATCGGCTGTGATCGACGTTCATCGCTGCTTCAGCAATGTCAAACACCACGACAAAGTTCACAGGGGGACATTCATGAAGGCCATGCTCGCGGTGCTGGTGGCCAGCACCATCCTTGCCGGTCCGGCGCTCGCCGCGGCGGCGGTTGCCGCGCCTGCCCCCGCCCCCCTCTACGACGCGGCGCAATGGGCGGGCCTACACTACCGCCAGGTCGGGCCGTGGCGCGGCGGCCGCGTCACCACCGTCACCGGCGTGCCGTCGCAGCCCAATACCTTCTACATGGGCACCGTCGGCGGCGGCGTCTGGAAGACCACCGACGCCGGGCAATCGTGGCGCAATACCACCGACGGGCAGATTTCGGTCGGCTCGATGGGCGCCGTCGCGGTGGCCGACAGCAACCCCGATATCCTCTACGCCGGCACCGGATCGTCGAAGATCCGCAGCAATGTCTCGATCGGCCGCGGCATCTACAAATCGGTCGACGGCGCCAAGACCTGGAGCTTCATCGGCCTGCGCGACGTCGGCCAGATCGCGACGATCCGCATCAATCCGACCAATCCCGACGAGGTCTTTGTCGCGGCGTCGGGCAATCCTTTCCAGGATTCGAAGGAACGCGGCGTCTACCGGACGCGCGACGGCGGCAAGACCTGGACGAAGATATTTTTCCTCAACGAAAGCCTCGGCGCCGCCGATCTTGAGTTCCAGCCGGGCAATCCGCGAATCCTCTACACCGCGATGTGGTATGGCCGCCGCAAGCCCTGGTCGATCCTCTCGGGCAGCATGGATGGCGGCCTCTACAAGTCGACCGACGGTGGCGACACCTGGGCCAAGCTCGGCGGCGGCCTGCCGACCGGGCTGTTCGGCAGAGCCAATGTCGGCGTCAGCGCCGCGGCGCCCAATCGCCTCTATGCGCTGATCGAAGCCAAGCCCGGCCATGGCCTCTATCGTTCGGACGATGCCGGCGCGACCTGGGCGCTGGTCAATGGCGAGAACCGGCTGATCACCCGCCCGTTCTACTACACCACGCTGGGTGTCGATCCCAGCAATGCCGACCTGCTGTTCATCGGCAACGAAGGCTGGTTCAAGTCGGTTGACGGCGGCAAGACCTTCGCGACGCAACGCGTGCCGCACGGCGACAATCACGACGTCTGGATCAACCCGCGCGATTCGCTGCGCATCGTCCAGGCCAATGACGGCGGCGCCAATGTCTCGCTCGATGGCGGCAGGACCTGGAGCGTACAATCGAACCAGCCGACCGCCGAACTCTACCAGGTCGCCACCGACGACCAATTCCCCTATCGCCTCTATGGCGCCCAACAGGACAATACGACGGTGATCGTGCCATCGGCGCCGCTCGGCGATGGCGTCGGCTTCGCGATCGGGCCGGGCTGCGAAACCGGGCCGTCGATCCCCAAGACGGGCGATCCGATGATCGTCTATGGCGGCTGCAAGGGCCAGTTCAGCCGGCTCGACCTGCGCACCAACCGCAACGAGGTACAATATTGGGTCGGCAGCGAGTCGCTCTATGGCAATGATCCGAAATCGCTGCGCTTCCGCTTCCAGCGCGTCGCGCCGATGGAGATTTCGCCGGTCGATCCCGATACGGTCTATTATGGCTCGCAATATGTCCATCGTTCGCGCGACGGCGGTGTCAGCTGGGATGTCATCAGCCCCGACCTGACGCTCAACCCGCCCGACAAGCAGCTTGCCTCGGGCGAACCGATCACCCGCGATGCCACCGGCGAGGAAGTCTATTCGACGGTCTATGCCATCCGCGAAAGCAAGCTGAAGCCCGGCGTCATCTGGGCCGGCTCCAACGATGGTCTCGTGCATGTGACGCAGGACAATGGCGCGACCTGGCAGAATGTGACGCCCAAGGGCCTGCCGCCCGGTGGCCGCGTCCAGAATATCGAACCGGGGGTGCGCGCGCCGGGCACCGCCTACATCGCCGTGCTGCGCTATCTGCTCGGCGATTTCGCGCCCTACCTCTATCGCACCGACGATTACGGCAAGAGCTGGACGCGCATCGCCGACGGCCGCAACGGCATCGCCGCCGACGAGCCGACGCGCGTCGTCCGCGAGGACCCCGAGCGGCCGGGGCTGCTTTATGCCGGCACCGAATTCGGCATGTATGTCTCGTTCGATCGCGGCGGCGCCTGGCAGCGCTTCCAGATCGACCTGCCGGCGGTGCCGGTCACCGATATCCGCCTGGCGCATGGCGACCTGGTGCTGTCGACGCAGGGGCGCGGCTTCTACATTCTCGACAATCTCGGGGTACTGCGCCAGCTGCCTTCGCCCGCCGACGCCATGGCGACGCGGCTCTACGCACCGGCGACGGCGATCCGAGTCAACGCCTCGGGCGACAAGGGCGACGACCCGAGCGAAGGCCCCGAGCACATCCTGCCCGGCGCGCAGATCGACTATTTCATCGCGCCGACCGCGGCGGGAACGCCGGTAACGCTGACCATCCGCGATGCTGCCGGCGCTGTCGTCCGGCGCTTTTCGAGCGAGGGCCCGGCGACGCGCGCCGGCGGCGGCGGTGGTGGCGGCGACGACGAGGGCGGCAGCCGCTACCGCCCCGCCTATCCGGCAAAGCTCGACAACAAGGCCGGCATGCACCGCTTCATCTGGGATCTGCGCTGGTCGGGCGAGCCCGCGGCGCCGGCCGGCGCCACCCCGCCGCGGTCGCCGCCCGGCCCCGTCGCGCCTCCCGGTGCCTATAGCGTCGAGCTCACCGCCGGCGGCGTCACCGCCCGCCAGCCGCTGCGCATCGCCGCCGATCCGCGCGTCACCGCCAGCGGCGTCAGCGACGCCGATCTCGCCGCGCAGTTCGATCACAACATGCGGGTGCTCAAGCTGGTGCATGACACCAATGCCGCAGTGGCGCGGGTGCGCCAGGCGCAGTCCGATCTGAAGGCGCAGCCCGATCCGGCGCGCGAAAAGGCGCTGCAGCCGATCGTCGACAAGCTGATCACCCCGCCGATCCGCTACAGCGCGCCCGGCCTGCAGACCCATGTCGGCTATCTCTACAGCGAGACGGCGGCGACCGACCAGAAGGTCGGCCGCGACGCCGCCGAGCGCTACACCGAGCTGCGCGGGCGGATCGATGGCGTTATCGCCGACCTCGACCGCGTACTCGGGCCGGCGGCTGTCGCGGCGGCCGCCGGGTCGACAAGCGGGCGCTGATCGGCAGCGGGCGCTTCGAGGCGCCTACGCTTCGAAGCAACTGTTGTCGAACCGGCCCCATTCCCGCTCATGCCGAGCGAAGTCGAGGCACGTGCCGACTTGCGGGCATGCCTCGGCTTCGCTCGGCATGAGCGGGAGCAAAAATGAAGCCAGGGGTCTACAATTTCTAGCTAGATCAGCAGCCCACCCGCCGCCTGCAACGCCTTGGCATCGGCAAAGGCGAAAACGCCCGTCAGCTCGGCGATGGTGACGAAACTGTTGCCGCCGCCATCGACATCGACGCTGAGGAAGCTGGTGCGGCCGACAACGGCAAGCTGCACCCATTGCGCGAGATCGCCCGTCACCGGACGGGTGAACAGCGCCGACAAGTCGAGGCTGTCGCCATCGCCGGCATTGAAGTCGGTGATACGATCGGTCGCGTCGGCGCTGGTGAAAGCAAAGCGGTCGGCGCCAAGGCCGCCGACCAGGCTGTCGGCGCCGGCGCCGCCGTCGAGCCGATCGTCGCCGTCATTGCCATAAAGCCGATCGACCCCGGCGCCGCCGGCGAGGACATCGTCGCCAGTGCCGGCGGTCAATCTGTCATCGCCGGCGTCGCCGAACAGGGTGTCGGCGCCGCCGCCACCCGTCAGCGCGTCGACGCCGTCGCCGCCGGCGAGCCGATTGGCGCCATTGCCGCCGACGAGCGAATCATTGCCACTACCGCCAATCAGAATGTCGGCGCCGTCGCTCGCCAGCAGCGTGTCATTGCCATCGCCGCCATCAACCGAGTCGCTGCCGGCGCCGGCGGTGATGCTGTCGTCGCCGACGCCACCCAACAGCGTGTCGTCGCCATTGCCGCCGAGCAGCGTGTCATTGTCGAGCCCGCCGAGCAGCAGGTCGTTGCCATCGCTGCCGTTCAGCCGGTCGGCGCCGGCCTGGCCGAGCAGGATGTCGTCGAGGCGCGAGCCGGTGATGATATCATTGCCGGCGCCGGCGAGCATTTGCAGCGCGATATTGCTCCTGGCGACGAAGCTGTCGGCGCTGGCGCCGCGGAGCAGCGTCGTCGGATCGGCGGTCAGCTCGAGCACCAGCCGTTCCTCGAAGGTCAGCACCGGTGTCGGCGGCTCGACCGGCGGCTCGCCAGGCGCGTCGCGATCGACCTTGACGACATGGATATCGGCGATGGTGACCGTCGCGGCGGTGGAGCCGCCGAACTGCATCAGGATCTGCACCAGCGCGGTGTCTTCATCGGCGGCGAGCGTCAGCGTCGGACTGCGCAGCGTTGTCTCCCACGATCCGGTGCCGGCGGCATAGGTACTGTCGATCCAGGTCGATTCGAACAGGCGAACACCGTCGCTGTTGTCGCCATCGGTCGCCCACAGCCCCTGAAAGCCATTGCCGGGATCGTCGACGCGCACCTTTGCGATGACTTCATATTGCTCGCCGGCCCTGGCATCGACGGCGATGCGCTGTTCGAGCTTGGCAAAGCCGCGACCGGTGTAGCGGAAGGTCTGGGCGGCATCGCCATCGGCGAGCGTCACCGTTTCGGCGACGATCGTCCCAGCCCCCGAAACGCGCGACAGCGCCCAGCCATCGGCGACGGTGCCGGCGGTGGCACCGATCGCGCTGCCGCGCAGGATGCCGCCGCTGCCGGCAAGATCGCCATTGCCGAGGAGGTCGCCGCTCGTCGGCAGCACATAGGCCGCCGGCAGGATCGCCGCGACCGCCGCCGACACCACATCGGCGAGGAATTCGGCGCCGGCCTGGTTGGGGTGGACGCCGTCATCGGTGTGGATGCTGGCATCGAAGCCCGAGGTGTCGGGGACGATGACCTTGTCCGACGCCAGGGTCGGCAGATAGTTCTTCAGCGCCTCGCGCCCGGCGACGGGATCGTTGCGGTGGTCGATCGGCGGCAGGAACACCAGGATCTTGCCGGCGGCGGCGGCAGCGGCAACGATGTCGTCGGCACGATCGCGCCAATCCTGCACGCTGCCGCTGCCGGGACCCGCCGTGCCATAATTGTTGGCGCCCATCAGCATGAAGACGATATCGGCTTCGTCATCGGCGACGAGCGCCTGAAAGCGCTGGGTGATCTCGGAGACGGTGGTGCCGGCGATGGCGAAATTCCACCCCGGCGCGCCGCCGCTGTTGGCACTGACCGCCAGATCGGCATTTTCGGCCAGGCGGATGCGCCCGGCGAGGTCGCGGTAGAGCGCGGTGCTGTAGGTGGCAAAGGTACGATAGGCCGAAATAGAATCCCCGTAGAAGGAATAGCTGGCATTCTGGCTGAGGGGCACGCCGAAAATCCTTGTACGAAACGATCCGTGGCGCCGTAACGATACAATATTACCGATCGGCGAAGCCTGATGCTGAAAACGACAGGAACGCGCCGGCCTTGCCGATTTTCTGTGGATCGATTAGCGGATCGCGGCGATTCCCCAGGCCGCCGCCGGCACCAGCGGCGCGGCCCGAAAGCGCGCCCGCGCCGCGGCGAGGAACGCCGTGACATTGGGCGAGGTGTAGCGCCGCGGCGGATAGAGCGCCGATACCGGCACCGGCGGCGGCGTGAAGCCGCCGAGCAGCAACTGCAGCCGCCCCGCGGTGACGGCATCGCGCAATTGGTAGGACAGGGTGCGGGTGATGCCGAGCCCGGCTTCGGCGGCGGCGATCGCCGCGTCGGCGCTGTTGACCGCCAGCCGCGGCGCGGTGCGGATGCTGGTATCGGCGAAGTGCCACTCGAGCCCCGAAGAAAGGCCGTCAAAGGCGATAATGTCGTGGTCGGCAATGTCGGCGGGGGTCGCCGGCACGCCGCGCCGCGCCAGATAGGCCGGGCTGGCGACGACGGCGCGGCAGACTTCGCCCAGCTTCGTCGCGATCAGGCTCGAATCGGCGAGCGCGCCGATGCGGATGGCGACGTCGATGCCCTCTTCGACGAGATTGATGTCGCGATCGACGAGGACCAGCCGGACGCTGAGCGCCGGATGGGCGGCGAGCATGGTGTTGACGATCGCCAGCACGTGCAACCGCCCGAACACCACCGGCGCGGTTACCGTCAGCAGCCCGCGCGGGGCGGCGTCCTGGCCGCGCACCCGGGCTTCGGCGGCGACGATCTCGTCGAGAATGGCGCGGACGCTGTCGAGATGGATGCGCCCGCGCTCGGTCAGGCTGACGACGCGCGTCGAGCGGTTGAACAGGGTCAGCCCGAGATGGCTTTCGAGCTCGCCGACGGCGCGCGTCACCGCCGACGGCGACAGCCGCAGCTGCCGCGCCGCGCCGGCGAAGCTGCCGGCATGGGCGACGGCGACAAAGGCCTTCATCGTTTCGAGCCGGTCCATTATCGCCTCTCGTGCAATTATGTCTTGCTGATCTGCCCGATTATCGCATTCCGGGGAAGGGCCTAGATGGGTGGCGTCGCCGGATTGGTCCGGCGCCAAGCCAAGGAACCGACCCCATGCCCCGTATTGCCACCCCCGATCTCGCCACCCTGCCCGCCGCCTCGGCGCCGATCCTCGACGCCGTCAACAAGTCGCTCGGCGTCATCCCCAACCTCTATCGCGTCGCCGGCCTCAGCCCGGCGGTCCTCCAGGGCATGACCGGCCTTGGCGGCGCGCTCGGCAAGAGCCTCGACGTCAAGACCCGCGAGCGCATCGCGCTGGTCACCGCGCAGGTGAACGGCTGTGACTATTGCCTGTCGGCGCACAGCTATCTGGCGACCAACCTCGCCAAGCTCAGCGCCGAGGAAATCGCCGCCGCGCGCATCGGCAAGTCGGCCGACGCCCGTGCCAATGCCGCGGTTGCCTTCGCCAAGGCGGTCGCCGAAGCCCGCGGCCAGGTCAGCGACGCCGATCTCGCCGCCGTTCGCCTCGCCGGCTTCAGCGACGCCCAGATCCTCGAGATCGTCGCGGTGGTGGTGGAAAATTTCTTCACCAACTTCGTCAACAACGTCGCCCGTACCGAAATCGACTTCCCGGTCGTCGCGGCGGCGGCCTAAGCTTCGCCCCGGTGCCGCGCTGCCCCGCGGCACCGGGCACTTCCGAGGAGATCAGCATGCCCGCCTTCCTCGCCCTCACCGCAACGCCGGCGGTGCGCGCCGCCCAGGCCGCCGACGGCAGCCGCGCGAGCTATGCGCGCTTCGACGACGCGACCGACTTTCCCGGGCTGACCGCCGCCGACATCGCCTTCATCGCCGCGCGCGACAGTTTCTACCTCGCCTCGGTCTCGGCCGATGGCTGGCCCTATGTCCAGCATCGCGGCGGGCCACCGGGCTTCGTTCGCGCCCTCGATGCCCATACCCTGGCGTTCGCCGATTATCGCGGCAATCGCCAGTTCCTCACCGTCGGCAACAGCGTCACCGAACCGCGCGTCGCGCTGATCCTGGTCGATTATCCGGCCCAGCGCCGCTTGAAGCTGCTGGCGCGTCTCGAAGTCCGCCCCCTCGCCGACGATCCGGCGCTCGCCGCGGCGCTGGCGGTGCCGGGCTATCGCGCCCTGCCCGAGCGCGCCTTCGTCCTGCACCTCGCGGCGAGCGACTGGAACTGCCCCCAGCACATTACGCCGCGCTGGACCGAGCCTGAAATCGCCGCCGCGATGGCACCGCTGCATGAACGCCTCGCCGCGCTGGAAGCCGAAAACGCCGCGCTGAAAGCCGGCCGGGAGACGACGAAATGACCCGCCCGCCGCTGCCGCCCTTCACCGCCGAAACCGCCGCCATCAAGGTGCGCCGCGCCGAGGACGCCTGGAACGGCCGCGATCCTGCCGCCGTCGCGCTCGCCTACACGCCGGACAGCCGCTGGCGGAACCGCCACAGCTTCCTCACCGGCCGCGCCGAAATCGAAGCCTTCCTCGCTGCCAAATGGGCGCGCGAACTCGAATACCGGCTGATCAAGGAGCTCTGGGCCTTCACCGACAACCGCATCGCCGTGCGCTTCGTCTATGAATGGCACGATGCCGCCGGCCAATGGTGGCGCAGCCATGGCAATGAGAATTGGGCCTTCGACGCCGACGGCCTGATGGCCGAGCGGCACGCCAGCATCAACGATGTCGCTATCGCCGCCGCCGACCGGCTTTTCCACTGGGACCGCGCCGGGGTGCGGCCGGCCGACCATCCGGGGCTGAGCGACCTCGGGCTGTAGGAAAAGGCCCGCAGATCGCTTGCAAATCGTCACGCACAGGAGTCATTTGCCGCCTCAGGATCGCCGCGACCATCGGTCGCGCGACAGGGGGGACGACCGGCAGCAATGACTGACGCCAGCAAGCCGCGACCGGCGCCGCGCCCGATGGGCCGCGTCAACCGCGGCATCATGTCGATGTGGATGAGCTGGGGCAGCCGCGCCCTGCCCTTCGCCGACGCCGCCAGCGAGGACCTGCCGCTGTCGCGGCTGCTGCGGCTGTCGCTGATCCAGGTGTCGGTCGGCATTTCGCTGGTGCTGCTCGTCGGCACCCTCAATCGCGTCATGATCGTCGAACTCGGCGTGCCGGCGACGCTCGTCGGCGTCATGCTGGCGCTGCCGCTGCTGTTCGCGCCGTTCCGCGCGCTGATCGGTTTCCGCTCCGATACCCATGTCTCGGCGCTCGGCTGGCGGCGGGTGCCCTATATCTTCCGCGGCACCATGTTGCAGTTCGGCGGGCTGGCGATGATGCCCTTCGCGCTGCTGGTGCTAGCGGGTGCCGGCCAGTCGGGCAGCGCGCCGGCGTGGATCGGCCAGATCAGCGCCGGCATCGCCTTTCTCCTCGTCGGCGCCGGCGTCCATGTCACCCAGACAGTCGGGCTGGCGCTCGCCACCGACCAGGCCCCCGAGACCTCGCACCCCAATATCGTCGGCCTGATGTATTCGATGCTGCTGATCGGCATGATCGCCGCGGCGCTGCTGTTCGGCGCGGCGCTCGCCGATTTCTCGCACGGCCGGCTGATCCAGGTCATTCAGGCGACCGCGGTCATCACCTTCGTGCTCAACTTCGCGGCGCTGTGGAAGCAGGAGGCGCGTGCGCCCGGCCGCCGCGTCGAAGCCGGCCGCAGCTTCGCCGAAAGCTGGGCGCTCTACGCCGCCGAGCCGCATGCCGTCCGCCGCCTCGTCGCCGTCGCGCTGGGCACGCTGGCCTTCAGCATGGAAGACATCCTGCTCGAACCCTATGGCGGCCAGATCCTCGGGCTCGGCGTCGGCGATACCACCAAGCTGACGGCGACCTTCGCCGGCGGCGGCCTGCTCGGCTTCGCGCTTGCCTCGCGCATTCTTGCCCGCGGCTTCGATCCCTTCCGCATGGCGACGATCGGCGCCGTGGTCGGCATTCCGGCGTTCGCGATGGTGATTCTCGCCGCGCCCTTGCAGCTGGTGCCGCTGTTCGTCCTCGGTGTGCTGCTGATCGGTTTCGGCGGCGGGCTGTTCGGCCATGGCACGCTGACGGCGACGATGAACTTCGCACCACGCGAGCAGATCGGGCTGGCGCTCGGCAGCTGGGGCGCGGCGCAGGCGACAGCGGCGGGAGTCGGCGCGGCGCTCGGCGGATTCCTGCGCGATGTCGCGGCGCCGGCGGTCGCCCTGCCCTGGCCACCCGCGGCGACGGGCTATGTCATCGTCTATGCCATCGAGATCGTGCTGCTGGTGGTGACCCTGGCGACGATGCTGCCGTTGCTCGGGGTCCGGCCGCGGCGCTGAGGCACAAGGACACCAAAAAAGGCCGGGATCGCTGGACCCCGGCCTCGTCTTGGCCAGAACGACGCCGCCGAGGCGGCGCCGCGCGGCGTCAGGGCGCCTTGGCGGCGGTGGCGGCGCCACCCTGCCAGAAGCTTGCCATCCAGGTCGTGTTGCTCAGGATCGAAGCGTGCACCAGCAGCGACGCGGTGATGAACGCCAGGAAGAACAGCGGCAGACCGACGGTGGGGCTGACATACAGCCAGATACGTCCTTCTTTCATGCTGGGCCTCCCTTAGTGCAGCCAGGGTGAATAGAGATAGGCGAGGATATGGGCGAAAATCGCGATCCCGAAATAGATGCGCGTCCCCCACATCAACCCGTCCTGGATCTCTTCCGCCTGCTTGGGCGTGAGACCGGTCGGGTAGACTTTTTCTGCGTCTTCCATACGACAACCTTTCCGAGACTTGGGCACCCAGCGCGCCGAAAGCGTCTCTCCCCCCGGCACGTTTCGCGACCACATGGCCGCCAGCAACACCTGCGCCCAAGGGTCATGCCGCCCGCTGCCAGCGTCACGGTTGAAACAAGGCCTTTCGGCGCATGTGTCAAAATATCGCAACAGATCAATGTGTCAATTCATCGTGACGCTTGTGATGCGGATTGTGCGGTTCCGCCAAGCAGTGTGGCAGCCGGACTCCGGACCGAACTCGCCTTTGCTGAGCAAGCGCCAGCCGCTCATGCCGAGCGAAGTCGAAGCACGCTCCCGCCGCTGGGCGTGCCTCGACTTCGCTCGGTATGAGCGACGGGGAAGGTGCTTGCGAAAGCCGGGTCGGCTCTAGAGCGGCTTTCACGGTTGTTGAATCGCCGTCATCGCCCTTCGGGCGACCGCTTCG
>LJHX01000095.1 GCA_001295935.1 alpha proteobacterium AAP81b | reverse complement strand
CAGGATGCGGCCGGGGCTGCCGATGCGCCGGCCGCCGCCGCCGGCGGTGCCCCCGCCGCGGCGCCGGGCAACGCCGCCAGCAGCGTCGTGCCACCGCCGAAGCCGAAGCCGCCGAGCGCCGATGCTGCTCCTGTTGCGCCACCCGCCGCTGCCACCGCGGGTGGCGCGCCAGCGAGCGCGGAGAAAACCATCGTGCTGCCGCCCGAGGAGCCACCGCCAGCGCGGGCAGCGCCCCCGGCGCTGCCCGAGACCAATTTGCCTGACCGCCTCGATGCGACCGCGACGGCCGATCCGACGCCACCCCAAAAGCCCGGAGCCGGCACCGATTGGGCGCCGATCGCCATCGGGATCGTGGTCATCGGCCTGATCGTCGGCATCTTGTTTGCCGCGCGCAAGCTGCTGCGACCGGCGCCGCTGCCCGCCGCTTCCGGGTTGTCACCGCCGCGCGACGACGTCGCCGAGCTGACCCGGAATCGTCTCGATCGCCTCGAGCGCAGTCTGGGCGGGCTCGAACGACTGATCGAGGATCTGCAGCGCGGGCAGCTCAACATCGAACGCCGCCTCGCGGCGATGCAATCGACCGCGCCGGCGCCAGTTCACGCGCCGGCCTGGCCTGCGGCGGCTGCCGCACCGCCGCCGGCCGCTGCCACCGGCGGGCTCTGGCGGCAGGATGTGGCACCGCCGCAGCCTTCACCGTTCCCCGCGCCGTCGCCTGCGCCATGGCCCGGCCCCGTGCCGCCGCCCCCTGCGCCGCGCGCAGCCCCGGTGCCGGTGCAGCGCGGCCGCCCGGCCTGGCTCCCCCGCTTTCGCGCCATCCTCGAGCACCCTGCCATCCAGGATTACAGCGAATGGGCAACGGCGGTGCAAGCGCGCGGCGTCCGCCTCGAAAGCGACGGCCAGGTCTATCCCGAAGGCGATGCGACCAGCACCATTCTGGCGATGGTCACCGACGAACAGGGGCGCTGGCTGATCCCCGGCGGCGAACTTGTCGCCGAATTCGCCACGCGCTACCAGGAGGCTCTGACCCTGCGCCGCCATGTCGAGGCGGCGTTCGATCTCGATACCGATGGCGGCGGACTGCTCAAGCTGGTCGAGCCGGCGCAGCTCGACTCCGCTGACGCCGGTGGCCGAATCGCGGTAAAGGGGCGGCTTGGCGGCCTGCGCGGCTGATGAGAACAAGTCGGTGTTGCGATGATTGATTTCGACGGCCAGATTTTCGTGCTGCGGCTCGGCGGCGCGGTGAACACCGAAATCGACGACGAAGCCGGCGCCCGCGAGCAGATCGAAAAGGGCCATCTGCGCCGCGACACGATGGTGACGGCCTATGGCGATGGCGCGCCGACGCTGCGCAAGGCCGGCGACATCGCCTGTCTCGCGGCGGTGTTCGAATCCTTGCTGGGCGCCGACGAACGCACGGCCAAGGAGGCCGTGCCCCCGACCGTCGCCGCCACGCCGGCGGCGGGCGAGGCGCCGATCGCCATAGCGGCAGCGCCGGCAGCGCCCGTTGCAACGCCGGCCGCTGGCCCACCGCGCGCCTCGCCGCCGGTTGAAACCGCGCCGCCGCCGCTCCCCGTGCGCGCGCCGCCGACATCGGTACCCAACGCCGGCGCAAGGACGATCACGCCGGCACCAGCACCGCCGGGCAGACCGGCGGCCGCGCCGCCAGTTGTAGCGTCTGCCGCCGCTGCCGCGACCCCGCGCCAACCACCGCCCCGCCAGCCCTTGGGTGGCTATCTCCTGATCGCCGGGCTGGTCGCGGTGGTCGTCTATGGCATTCTGCCGGATCAGTCCGACTTGCCCTCGCCCGCCGCCACCGAGACCGTCACAAGTGCCGACGACACCATGGCGGCGGCCCCCGAAGCCGAACCGCCGCGCCGACGGTCGGCGCGACGGAAAGACAAGGCCGACGATGCCTCGGCCGACAGCGTCGCCGCCGATTCTTCGACCTTCAAGCCGCAATCGGCCGAGCCCAGGGTGCCGACCTATCCGACCAGCTTCGACTGCGATCGCGCCACGTCGCCCGATGAAGTGACGATCTGTCACGACGCCGAGCTTGCGGCGCTCGATGTGCGCAGCGATCGCGCCTATCGCGCGCTGATGGCGCAGATCGGCAGCCTCGATCGCCTGTCGGTGCGCGCCGGGCAGCGCCGCTGGCTGGAAACGCGGCGCGCCTGTGCCGACGCCCCCGATTCGGTTGTCTGTATCCGCCAGAGCTATGAGGGGCGGATTGCCAATCTGCAGGAAAGCGCTCGCCGTGCCGCGGCGGCGCCAGCGGCGTTCGAGCGCCGCGATGTCTCGCGATCATCCGGCGCCCGCACGCGGCTGCCATCGGTCAATTGCGCCCTGCCCAACGGCGAAGTCGTCGCGATGCCTCGCGAGGTCTGCCGCGTCAGCAATGGCGTGCCGGCCGGCGAATGAAGCCGCCGACTGCCATGGTGACCGGCGGCCGACGGCGCACGTTCTGACGCGCCTGCTCGCAGCGACGGCGCAGACAAGCCGAGTCTCTGAGTCCGACGGTTACCGCAGGAATATCTCGACGCGGCGGTTCTGTTCGCGGCCTTCGGGCGTGCTGTTGTCGCGCACCGGCAGCTCGCTGCAGAAGCCGACGACTTCGGCGGCGTTGAGGCCGAGGGTGGCGAGCGCCTGGGCGACGCGCCGCGCCCGCGCCGTGCTCAGCGCGCAATTGCCGGCAGCGGCACCGAGATTGTCCGAGAAGCCGGCCAGCACGATCTGCTTGTTGGGCGTCTGTTCCATCCGCGCCAGCACGCGCCGAAGATCGGCGATCGAGCGGGTGTCGAGCGTGTCCGACCCGGCGCGGAAGCGGAAGCTCGTCTGCAACGGTTCGGCGGCGCGGCGCAGGTTGCAATAGGCGTTGGGATCGCCCGGCCAGGCTGACGACAGCCGGCACGGCGCGTTCGTCTGCGCCGCTGCCGAGGTCTCGGCGGCGGCGATGTCGAGGTCGACGAACTGATCCTTGCGAACCACCTTCTGGCCGTCGGGCGACAGGGCGAAGGTGATGAAATCCTTGGCGTCGCGGTTGGTGGCTTGCGGCGGGCTGTAGAAATACAGGCGCCGGCTGAGCGGATAGCTTTCGGTGCGGATGCTGAAGCTGGTCGGCTGCAAGGGGGCGCTCTCACCGTCGTTGACGGCAAGGGCATGGGTGGTCTTGACATAGGGCAGCGCGACGAAGCCGATGCCGTTGCGATCGCCGGCGACCGCCGTTTCCAGCGCCGCGCTGTCCTCGAAGCGTTTGGCATCGCCGAGCGGATCACCGCGCAGCACGAGTTCCTTGAAGGTATCGAAGGTGCCCGACTTGTTGTCGCGGGCGTAGATGTTGATCGCCCCCGACGGGCCCCCGACTTCCGACCAGTCGCGGATCTCGCCGGTGAAAATGCGGCGCAAGACGGCAGTGGACAGCGCCCCGACCGGATTTTCGGCGTTGACGATCACCGCGACACCATCGAGCCCGATGACATGCTCGCTGTTCGGCGTCCGCATGTCGCCCCAGGCCCGCAGCGTCTCGGCTTCGCCCGATTTGATGGCGCGGGACGCCATGCCGATTTCGGCGGTGCCGGCCAGCAGATCGGCAAAGGCCGTCGAGCTGCCATGCGGCCGAACTTCGATGGTGATGCGATTGCCGTCGAGATTGGCGTGAATGACGGTTTCGGGGGCGTCCTTCTTGGGAACCTTCCGGGCCTCGGCGGTGATATCGGTCGCACCCTTCGATTCGAGCCAGGCCTTGACGAGATCGGGGGCGAGCGCCTTGCCGATGGTGTTCGAGCCCGAAAGGCGGAACATCGACGTTTCCGAGCCACCGCCGCCGCCGCCGGCCACTATGGCATCCGACGAGCCGAGATAGCGCCAGCCGATGGCGACGACGAGCGCGATGAGCACCACCACGCCGACGGCGATCGAAACGCCGCGCGGGATGCGGATCTCGCTCAAGCTGCTGGTCGTGGCGATCCGACCCTTCACGCGCTGCGGGCGACGGCCGCATTCCGGGCAGGTGGTGAACTGCGAGGGCATCGGAAACATCTCTTTGGTCGCTGCCTTGGAGCAGCGGCTCGGGAGATTTGTGCAGATGCCGCGATCCATTCTCGGTGCTCCCCGGGGCAATGTCTTCAGCCCAACCCCACGCCATCAGAAGCGCTACGACAATATTGTTACAGTCCGAAAACAAGACATCGCAAAAGTGTTAAGCAGCGGCAAGATACTGACGCTGCCGCCTGGATCAGCGCCGCGGCCGACGCCTGCCGGCGCGCCAACCCGTCGATTGCGGTGGTGACGCCGCCGCCGCCGTGGCAGACAGGTCGAAAAGAGGCAATGCGTGACCGACGCCAAAATCTATCTCACCGCCGACGATCTGCTCGCCGACAGCTTCCGGCTCGGCCAGGCGATCCTCGCCAGCGGCTTTGCGCCGACGCACCTCGTCGGCATCTGGCGCGGCGGCGCGCCCGTTGGCATCGCCGTCCAGGAGCTGCTCGAATATCATGGCTGCCATTGCGACCATATCGCCATCCGCACCTCGTCCTATACCGGCATCGACCGCACCGCGCCGGAAGTCCGGGTCTTCGCGCTCGGTCATCTGATCGACAGTCTCGATCCCAAACATCGCCTGCTGGTCATCGACGACGTCTTCGACAGCGGCCGAAGCATTGAGGCCTTCCTGCGCGAACTCGCCGCGCGCTGCCGCCACAACATGCCGCGCGAGGTCCGCATCGCCACCGTCTATTGGAAGCCGGCACGCAACCGCACCGCGCTGCGGCCGGACTTCTTCGTCCATGAAACCGACGCCTGGCTGGTGTTCCCGCACGAGATCAACGGCCTCAGCGTCGACGAAATCCGCCGCAACAAGCCGGCGGCGGCGCTGATCCTCGGCGAAAAGGCCCCCGCATGACCGGCTTCGCTTCGCCCGCGGCGCGTGCCGCCTTCATCGCCGGGCTGCCCAAGGCCGAGCTGCATCTCCACGTCGAGGGCAGCCTCGAACCCGAGATGCTGTTCGCGCTGGCGCAGCGCAACGGCGTCGCCATCCCCTTCGCCTCGGTCGAGGCAGTGCGCGCCGCCTATGAATTCGGCAACCTCCAGGATTTCCTCGATATCTATTACCAGGGCATGGCGGTGCTGCGCACCGAGGCCGATTTCCACGACCTGGCCGCCGCCTATCTCGCGCGTGCCGAGGCCGACAATGTCCGCCATGTCGAGATCTTCTTCGATCCCCAGGGCCATACCGAGCGCGGCGTGGCCTTTGAAACCGTCATTGCCGGCATCACCCGCGCGCTCGATGCCGCCGCGGCGCGCGGGCTGTCGTCGCGGCTGATCCTGTGCTTCCTGCGTCATCTCAGCGAAGCCGACGCCGAGGCAACGCTCGACGCGGCGCTGCCCTGGCGCCACCGCATCGCCGCGGTCGGCCTCGATTCCTCCGAACTCGGCCATCCGCCGGCGAAGTTCGCGCGCGTCTTCGCGCGGGCGCGGTCGCTTGGCTTCAAGCTCGTCGCCCATGCCGGCGAGGAAGGCCCGCCGGCCTATGTCGAGGAGGCGCTCGATATCCTCGGCGTCGACCGCATCGATCACGGCAATCGCGCGCTGGAAGACCCGGCGCTGGTGGCGCGGCTGGCGAGCAGTGGCATGTGCCTGACGGTCTGTCCGCTGTCGAACCTCAAGCTCTGCGTCGTCGACGACCTCGCCGCGCATCCGCTGCGCGCCATGCTGGCGCAGGGGCTGATGGCGACGGTCAATTCGGACGACCCGGCCTATTTCGGCGGCTATGTGAACGCCAATTTCGTCGCCGTCGCCGACGTGCTCGACCTCGACCGCGCGGCGCTGCTGACGCTGGCGCGCAACAGTTTCCGCGGTGCTTTTCTGGCCGAGGACGAGCGCGAGCGGCATCTCGCCGCGATCGAAGCTTATGACCGGGCGACCGGGTAGACTCCAAGGTCATAGCGCCGATCTGGCATTACCAATTCCCTCCCCCTTGTGGGGAGGGCGACTCGCGCACTTGCGCGAGCGGGGTGGGGGTTGCGCCGTCGGTAGCCGCAGGCAGGGATCCCTACCCCGCTTGGCTGGCGCCGAGTCGCCCTCCCCGCAAGGGGGAGGGAGAAGGAGGGACCGCCGCCGCAATGCCGCCCATCAACGCCTCACTCCGGCGCCCGCACCACCTTGATATCGCACTTCGCCGCCCATAGCGCGACATCCTCGCGGCGCAATGCGGTCGCCATCAGGTCGGGAAACTGGTCGGGGGTGCAGGCGAAGACCGGCACGCCGAGCGCCGCCACTCGCCCCGACAGCTGGGGGTCGTAGGACGGCCGGCCGCTGTCGGTCAGCGCCAGCAGGACGATGACATTGACTCCCATGACCAGCAGCCGGGCGATGCGATCGACGAGGGCGTCGGCGTTGCCGCCCTCATACATGTCCGAGATCAGCACGAGATGGGTTTTCGACGGCCGCTCGATCCGCCCGGCGCAATAGGCGATGGCGGCGTTGATGTCGGTGCCGCCGCCGAGCTGGACGCCGAACAGCACCTCGACCGGGTCGGCGAGGTCGTCGGTGAGGTCGACGATCGCCGTATCGAAGCAGATGAGCTGCGTCCTGACCACCGGCAGCGACGCCATTACCGCGGCGAAGATCGACGCATAGACCACCGACGTCGCCATCGACCCCGATTGGTCGACGCAGAGCACGACCTCGTCGAGATCGGCGATCCGGCGCTGCGCGCGCTGGAAACCGACGAGGCGCTCGGGAACGATGCTGGCGTGTTCGGGCTGATAATGGCGCAGATTGGCGTGGATGGTGCGCGGCCAGTCGATATCGGCGAAGCGCGGCCGGTGGCTGCGGCGTGACCGGTCGAGGGCGCCGCGGATCGCCTCGGCGGTGCGGCGTTCGAGGCGCGCCATCAGCTCGGCGACGACCTTGGCGATGACCAGGCGCGCTGTCGCGCGGGTCTTTTCGGGCATGACGCCGCGCAGCGCGACGAGATCGGCGATCAGATTGACATCGGCTTCGAGCGTCGCGAGCAGTTCGGGTTCGAGCAGCATCTGGCGCAGGCCCTTGCGCTCGAAGGCGTCCTTCTGGATGACCTGCACGACCGGTGCCGGGAAGAATTCGCGGATGTCGCCGAGCCATTTGGCGACGCGCGGCGCCGAGCCGCCGAGGCCGCCGCGGCCCTTCTTTTCGGGCTCGCCATCGCCATAGAGCGCCGAAAGCGCTGCCGACAGCCGCGCGTCGGCGGGCGACAGCCCGGTCTCGCCGCCATCGCCGCCATCGGCACCCAGCGCCAGGGTCCAGCGGCGTTGGCGTTCGTCGTCGCTCATGCCCGCGCGCCATTGTTCAGAAGGTCGACAAGATGCGCGAAATGCGCCGGCCAGTGCGCCGCGGCGGCGTCGGTGAGGCGATAACCGGCGCCGCCGCTGCCGCCGCGATTGCCGACGGCGTCGAGCAGCCGCCGCCGCTCGCTGCGGTCGAGGCCGGCGAAGACACGGCGGAACAGCGGCAGGCTGGTGACGAAATCAGCCTCGTCGAGCCCCATCAGCCAGCCGTCGACGGCGCCGCGCAGCGCCGCATCATGGATCAGCCGCGCGCTGGCGCCGGCGAAGAAACCTTCGAAAAAGCCCGCCGCGTCGGCAAATGGCGTGCCGGGGGACAGCATCCGGCCGAGCAGATCGGCGATCGGATCAGCGGCGATCGCGCCTGCCTCATAGAGCAGCCGTGCCGCGAGGCCGCTGACCAGCCGTGTCGTCGCCGCATCGTCCAGCAGCGCGTGCAGCGCCTGGCGCCAGCTCTCGGTAACCTCCGGGCCGAGTTCGGCCAGCGCGATGGCGCCATCGGCGGCGAGGATCGACGTGCGCAGCGCCGCCGCCGCCTCGGCGTCGAGGCCGCGCGCCGCATAGGGCAAAGCGAGCGCCGCCTGGACGACGATGCGCGGCATCAGCGCCGTCAGATGCGCCGCGGCGCCGGCGCGCGCCTCGCCATAGCGGACGATGTCGGCCATCGGCGGCAGCGCGTCGAGCAGCATCCGGCAATCGCTGGTCAGCGCCGCGCGGGTTTCGAGCGCGGCGATGCCGATTTCGACCGCCGCGCCGAGATCGGCGAGCATCGCGCTACGCACCAGCGCCGCGAGGCGGCCGAGGTCGGCTTCGTCTTGCATCGCCGCGGTCAGCCGCGCCGCCGCCGCCTCGGCGATCGTCGCGCCATGGACGAGATTTTCGACCAGCCGCACGGCGAATTCGGGCAGCCAGCACAGCCGCCAATTCTCGCGGAAGGTGCCTCGGCTGCGCCCCGCGTCGACAAGCTGGCCCCAGGGGACATCGAGCGCCGCCAGGCGGTGCAACAAGGTCGAGCGCAGCGCGCCCGAGTCGCTGCGCAGATCGACGGCCAGCTCGCGTTCGAGCGCTTCGGGCTTGAGGCGCGCCGCCTTCTGCTGGCGCTGGAGGTCCTCGAGCAGCGGCGCCAGCGGCACTGCCGCCGGGATGGCGCCGACGGCGCTGCCGATCAGCAGTTCGGCGGCGATGTCGTTCCAGACGGTGCGCTCGCCGAAGGTCAGGCAGGCGATGCTTGCATCGCGCAGTTCCTCGAAGCCTGCCGCCGGGCGTCCTCTTAGTGCTGCCAGCGCGACCCCAAGCCGCTGCGCCTCGATCACCGACGCCGTCGAGACGAAATGGCCGCGGTCGCGCAGCAGGCGGGCGACGCGCGCCAGCCAGACGCTGTCGCGGTTTTCGCGGTCGCCGGCGTCCCAGAGATGCGCGCACCAGCCCGGCGCGACGACTCCGGCGCCATAGCCGCTGGCGCGCGCCAGCCGCGGCGCCGTCCAGGGCGCCCAGGTGGCGCGCACTTTCGTTCTGGCGCGGCCCTTGAGCAGATCGCGGTCGGCGGCCTGGGGGCGCTTTTCGGCGAGCGCCGGCACATGCCAGGCGCCGCAGACGACCGCGATGGCGCTGTCGCTTTCGCGCACGGCGCGGGCGATTTCGAGGCGCATATGGGCTTCGCGCGCCGCCTCGCGCGCTGGCAACGGGCGGTCGGCGCGCAGCGCCGTCATCGCATCGGCGACCGCGGCGAACACCGGGCCGGGGGCGGGATTGGCCTCGATGACGTCCGACCACCAGCTTTCGCCATCGTCATAGCCCGCCGCCGCCGCCAGCGCGCCGATCGGATCGCGCGTCACCGCGTCGCTCGCCGCCAGCTCGTCGGCGTCGTCGGCCGGCGTCAGGCGATCGCTCGCCGGCAGGTCGATGAAGCGTAGCGCCGCGCCATGGTTCACCGCCCAGCGCGCCGCCTGATATTCGGGCGACCAATGCGCGAAGGGAAAGAAGCTGGCGTCGGCGGGATTGTCCTCGGCGTAGGTCAGCAGTGCCACCGGCGGCACCATGTCGGGGTCGGCAAGCAGCGGCAGCAGGTCGGAGGCATCGGCGGGGCCTTCGATCAGCACAACCCTCGGCGCCAGCGCGTCGAGCGCTTCGACCAGCCGGCGCGCCGAACCGGGGCCGTGGTGGCGAATGCCGAAGAAAGCGACCGAGGCGGGCATCGGCGCGTTCAGATCCGATCGGTCAGCGCGGCATAATAGCCTTCGAAGCCGCGGCGTTTCTTGAGAACGGTTTCGAGATATTCGCCGAGCACGGCGCGATCCTGGACGGGGTCTTTGATCACCGCGCCGATGACGTTGCTCGCCAGCATCGCCGCATCGAGCGTGCCATTGTTGAAGAAGGTCGCCTGGCTGATGCCGCCGACGACGACGGCGATGGCCTCGGCGGTCGACAGCCCGCCGCTCGGCACCTTCAGCGCCACCTTGCCGTCTTCGGTCGAGCCCGAACGCAGTTCGCGGAAGATCGCGACGACGCGCGCGACTTCGTCGGCAACATTCTTCGGCGCCGGCAGGTCGAGGCTCGCCGCCATCTCGCCGACGCGCTTGGTGACGATGGCGATCTCCTCGGCGGCGCTTTCGGGCAGCGGCAGCACGACGACGTTGAAGCGGCGTTTCAGCGCCGACGACAGCTCGTTGACGCCCTTGTCGCGGTTGTTGGCGGTGGCGATGATGTTGAAACCGCGCGCCGCATAGACCGAGGTGTTGAGCTCGGGAATCGGCAGCATCTTTTCGGACAGCACGGTGATCAACGTGTCCTGAACGTCGCTGCCCATGCGCGTCAGTTCCTCGAAGCGGCAGAGCTTGCCCGCCTCCATGGCGCGCAGCAGCGGCGTCGCCACCAGCGCCTCGCGGCGCGGGCCATGGGCGAGCAGCTGGGCATAGTTCCAGCCATAGCGGATCTGGTTCTCGTCGGTGCCGGCGGTGCACTGGATGACGAGAGTCGAATCGCCGGCGATGGCGGCGGCGAGATGCTCCGAAACCCAGGATTTCGCCGTGCCCGGCAGGCCGAGCAGCAGCAGCGCGCGGTCGGTGGCGAGCGTCGAGACGGCGGTTTCAATGAGCCGGCGGTCGCCGACATATTTGGCCGAGATCACAGTGCCGTCGCCGGCGCGGCCGCCCATCAGATAGGTGACGACGGCGCGAGGGGACATCGCCCAGCCGGCGGGGCGGCGGCCGCTGTCGTCGCCCGCGAGCGCGGCGAGTTCGGCGGCGAATTGTTCCTCGGCCGGCATCCGCAATCGGTCGGTCACTGTCGTCCCTCCTCGTCGAGCATGATGTTGAGCCGCAGGCTGTCGAGCCGCGGGTCGGCGGCTGCCAGCCCGGCGGCGACGAGGCGATCGCGCGCGCCGCGCGCCGCCGCCGGCGAGGCAAGCAGGCCGAGCGCCCAGAGGTCGGCGGGCATCGCCGCCCGGCCGTCGCGGGCCAGGTCGCCAAGGATCGCCGCGAAGGCGGGGGCGCGCAGGATGTCGTCGAAGCGCGGGTCGGCGCCGGCGATGTCGAGCGCCGCCGCCAGCGTGCCGGGTCCGCCGCTCAGCAAGGCCGGCCGCAGCAGTGCCTGCGTCTGCGCCGTCGTCAGGCGCGGTTGCAGCGCCGCGATAATGGCGAAATCCACGCTGGGGCGAGCGGCCAGCGCGGCATGCAGCGCGGTGATTACCGCGTCATCGGCGCTGCGTGCGGCGACGGCGACGAAGCGCGCTGCCAGAAAGACGTCGCCGTCGAAGCTCCAGAGCTCGGCAAGCTCGGTGGCGGTCAGGCCGAGCGCCGCGGCGAAGCCGGCGAAATCGGCGGCGTCGAGCAGCTCGCCGCGGCGCTTGGTCTGCGCCGGCGTCTTGATCGGGCGCGGCACGAGGTGGCGCGTGCGGCGCAACAGGCCCCGGGTCTGGATCTCGAAAAACCCGGCGAGTTCGGCCATTTCGGCGCCGGCGGCCTCGCCGACCCCGAGCCGGGCGAGCAGGATCGCCACCTGCGTCTTGACCCGCGGCGCGCGATCGTTGCCCAGGCTTTCGAGCAGCGGCCGGTCGTCGGCGCCAAGCCCCGTCGCCAGCGCGATGACGAGACGCAGTCGGCCATCGGCATCGGCCGTCGGCAGTTTGGCGGCGATCAGCGCGCGCGCCGCCGCCGGGTCGCGCCGGCGCAGGAGGCCAAGTGCCAGATCGCGCGCCGCCGGGCCGAAATCGTCCCAGGTCGCTTCCGAGAGCTCGCCGCTGGCGCTGCGCGCCGGGCCGCCCGCGGCGCAGGCCGCGGCCCAGTCGCGCCAGGGCGCATAGACGTCGGGAAGCGCGTCGTCGTTTGCCGGCGGCAGCCAGTCGGCGGGGTGCATTACCCGGCCGCGCGCCGCGACAAAGCCGATGATGATGCGGCGCTGGCGCGCGTCGGCGCCGGCAAGCAGGCGGCGCAGAAGTGGCCGCAGCCGCGCCGATACCGTCGGCAGCGCCAGTGCCGGCAGGTCGGGCAGGTTGCGCAGCGGCGTCGCCGGCGTCGGCACGACAAAGCCGCCGAGGATATGCCCGGCAATCGCCAGCAGCCGCAGTTCCGGGCTGTCGCTGCCCAGCGCCGGCGCCCAGGCGGGCGGCGCCGCCGGCGCCGCGTCACCGCCGATCGTCCAGCGCGTCAGCACCGGCGCCAGCGCGTCGAGCAGATCGTCAGCCATCGGTGTCGATCCGGCCCCAGGCGGTTTGCGCCGCGAGCAGTTCCAGCCGGCCGCCCGCCCACAGCGCCGCGGCGCCATCGAGCCCGGTCGCGGCAATCGCCCCCTCAGCGGGGGTCGCCAGCGGCAGCGCGTCGCCGCCGCCCGCCGCGCGCCACCAGGCGCCGCCGCCGCTATCGACGGCGATGCGACCGGCGGGCAGCAGCACCGGGGTTTCGAGCCGCCACGGCTCGGCCAAGTGCAGCGCCGCCAGCGCGTCATCGATCGCGGCGGCCGGGGCCGGCCAGGGGTGGCGCTCGCCGAAGGGTAGTGGCTCGCGGCTGGCGAGCAGCGCACGCAGCGGCGCCCGCGCCGGATAGAAGACGAGCTCGCCGGCGAATTGCTCGCCGGGGGTGAAGACGCTGCCGCGGCGGCCGGCGCTCGCCGGATAGAAATCGACGAGCATCGCGAAGCGCGGGCCGCCATCTCCAAGCGCCAGCAGCCACGTCGTCTGCGACACCAGTCCGTCGCGGCGCGTGCGGATCTGCTCGGCGAGCACCTCCCACAGCGTCGTCAACCGTGGCGCCGCGGGGTCGGCGAGCACCGTCTCGCGCGTTTCGGCGCCGATGACGGCGCGGCGCAGTTCGGCGTCATCACGCGCCGCGCGCCAGGCGCGGGCGAGGCAGACGAGCTTGCCGAGCTCGACAACGGCGCCGCGTAGCCGGTCGCCGGCGGGCAGCGTGAGCAGCCGCGACGGCAGTTCGTCGAGCCGCCCGGCGAGCACCGCCGCCTTGCCGTCAACCAACCGCGCCGCGATGCGTCGGCAACGCGCCGTCGCATCGTCGATGAAGCCCGCCAGCCCGAGCCGCAACTGGTCGCCGAGCCATTGTTCCAGGGCATCGAGGGCATCGAGCACGGCGCGTTCGGTGTCCTCGGCGCGGCGCGCGGCGGCGGCTTCGCGGCGTTCGCTCGCCTTGGCATCCTCGGGCACCGGCGCCGCCTCCGCGGGCGCGCTCGCCGCGGCAATGTCCTTGGGCCCCGCCGCTGCTGCCGCCGCCGGCGCGCCGCCGCCGCCGGTCTTGCGCCTCCGCCCGAGCCAGTCGCCGACCCATTCGGGCGTCTCGGCTGCCGGGAACGTCACGATCCGCTCGGCGTGCAGCCAGAACAGCGCCAGCACATGCTTGCAGGGGAATTTGCGCGACGGGCAGGTGCATTTGTTGCCGAGCTCGTCGAGGTCGGCGATGACGCGATAGGGGTTGGCGCCCGATCCGGCGCATTCGCCCCAGAGCAACCGGCCGTCGCCGCTTGCCGCCAGCCCCGACCATTTGCCGGGCTTGGCCAGCCCCGCCGCGGCCTTCAGCGCCGCCTGGTCGGGCGCCAGGCCCTCGATGGTGCGCAGATCGATCGCCATTGCCCCCGCGGCCTTCGGTGTCGTCGGCCCTTTGGTAACGGCTCCGCCCACAATTGCCAGCGCGGGCGCCACCGTTTTGGCGGCTCAGCCGAAGCCGAGCCGCCCCGGCGCCTCGGGCCGCGCCGCCACCTCGCGCTCCAGGCGCGCAACGATATCGGCAGGGCAGGTCGCCGCCGAATGGCGCAGCTGGCGCTTGACCACGGTAAAATCCCCCGGCGTCAGGCCGTGCACCCCGGCGAGCGCCGGCGGCGCTGGCGCCCCGAAGAAGCGCGCGAAGGCCCGCGCCGCGCGCGCCGGCGACAGCGGCTGCAGGTCGAGCTTGAAGACGAAGCGCCGCAGGGTCGCGGGATCGAGCTTCCAGCCATGGTTGGTCGCCGCCACCACCGGCAGCGGATGGCGATCGAGCCAGGTCAGCAGTTCGTTGACCTGGCCGACCTCCCACGTCGTCCGCGCCGTGCCGCGACCGAAGAGCAGCGAATCGGCCTCGTCGAACAGCAGCACGGCGCCGCGCCGCCGCGCCTCGGCAAAGGCATCGGCGATCGCCGCCTCGGTGCCGCCGACCCAGCGCGACAGCAGGTCCGACGCCCGCCGCGCGAACAGCGGCCGGTCGACGGCGCGGGCGAAATGATGCGCCAGCGCCGTCTTGCCGGTACCCGGCGGCCCGGTCAGCAGCAGCGAAACATCGCTCGCCGGCCCGGCGGCAATCGCCTCGAACAGCGGCGCCAGCGGCGTTTCGGATTCATAGAGGTCGAGATCGACCGGCGGCGGCGGGTCCATCGGCACCTCGTCGCCGCGCAGCGTGCGCACCAGCGCCGTCGCGGCGCGCGTGCCCCCCGCCGGCACCGCCGCCAGCCGCCCGGCGCGCGTCG
>LJHX01000094.1 GCA_001295935.1 alpha proteobacterium AAP81b | reverse complement strand
CGCGGCGCCGGCGCCCGCCGCGACCGCCGCGCCGAGCGCGCCCGCCGCCGCCGCCGTTACCGGTGGCGAGGACTGGAAGACCCACCCCGGCACGGTCAAGTCGCCGATCGTCGGCACTGCCTATCTCACCCCCGAACCCGGCGCCGCGCCGTACATCACCGAAGGCGCCGCGGTGACTGCCGGCCAGACCCTGCTGATCATCGAGGCGATGAAGGTGATGAACCCGATCACCGCGCCGCGCTCGGGCACCGTGCAGAAAATCCTCATCGCCAGCGAACAGCCGGTCGAATATGACGAGCCCCTCGTGGTGATCGTCTGAGCACCGCCGAAAAACCCATGTTCAACAAGATCCTCATCGCCAATCGCGGCGAAATCGCGCTGCGCGTCCACCGCGCCTGCCGCGAAATGGGCATCCGCACCGTCGCCGTCCATTCGACCGCCGACGCCGATGCGATGCATGTTCGCCTGGCTGACGAAGCCATCTGCATCGGGCCGCCGTCGGCGACCGACTCCTATCTCAACATCCCGGCGATCATCAGCGCCGCCGAGATCGCCCAGGCCGACGCCATCCACCCCGGCTATGGCTTCCTGAGCGAGAACGCCAAGTTCGCCGAGATCGTCGAACAGCACAAGATCGTCTGGATCGGCCCCGACCCCGAGCATATCCGCAAGATGGGCGACAAGGTCGAGGCCAAGCGCACCGCGGCGATGCTCGGCCTGCCGCTGGTGCCGGGCTCGGATGGCCCCGTCACCACCAACGACGAAGCCCTGCAGGTCGCCGCCGACATCGGCTATCCGGTGCTGGTCAAGGCGGCATCGGGCGGCGGCGGCCGCGGCATGAAGGTCATCCCCGACGCCGCCTCGCTGCCCGGCCTCATCGCCCAGGCCAAGGCCGAGGCCAAGGCGGCCTTCGGCGACGACACCGTCTATATCGAGAAATATCTCTCCGAACCCCGCCACATCGAGTTCCAGGTGTTCGGCGACGGCAAGGGCGGCGCCATCCATTTGGGCGAACGCGACTGCTCGCTGCAGCGCCGCCACCAGAAGGTTCTCGAAGAGGCGCCATCGCCGGCGCTCACCGCCGCGATCCGCGCCGACATGGGCGAGATCGTCCGCCAGGCAGTCGCCAAGCTGCAATATCGCGGCGCCGGCACGATGGAGTTCCTCTACGAGGACGGCAAATTCTACTTCATCGAGATGAACACCCGGCTGCAGGTCGAACACCCCGTAACCGAAGCGGTGACCGGGCTCGACCTGGTGCGCGAACAGATCCGCGTCGCCGCCGGGCTGCCCTTGAGCGTGACGCAGGACCAGGTGCGCTTCGAAGGCCATGCCATCGAGTGCCGGATCAACGCCGAGGACCCCGCGACCTTCGCCCCCTCCCCCGGCCGCGTCACCGAGTTCCATGCGCCGGGCGGCCTCCACGTCCGCGTCGATAGCGCGCTCTACGACGGCTATCGCATCCCGCCCTACTACGACTCGCTGATCGCCAAGCTGATCGTCTATGGCGCCACCCGCAACGACGCGCTGATGCGCCTCAGGCGCGCGCTCGAAGAGTTCGTCATCAACGGCCCGAAGACGACCATCCCCCTCCACCAGGCGCTGATCGAAGACCCCGAGTTCATCGACGGCGAATATTCGATCAAATGGCTGGAGCGCTGGCTGGCGGCACGCGCCGCCGGCTGAGCCTCATGTCCGATTATGCGATCGGCGATCCACAGCCCGTCGCGGCGAGTGCTCCTTACACTTACTTCCTGCCCACCACCACGCGGCTCAACGCCATCGCTGTTGGTGATCTTGTCCAGCTGATCATCCGAGGCATTCCGCCAGGCACGAAATATGATGCCGAACGGATGTGGGTGCGGGTCACTGCCATCGACGGCAACGCCATGGTCGGTGATCTGGATAACGAGCCGTTCGATATCCCGCACCTCAAGCCGGGTCACGAGATCCGGTTTCGACGCTCGGACATCATTGCGATCGTACTGCAGGGCGCCGAGCGCAACCGCATCGGCCTCGATGAGCGGCGCGACTTCTGGGAGCGATGCCTGGTCGATCGCTGCGTTCTTGATGACGGTGTCAGGGTTGGTTATCTCTATCGCACGACGCCGGACCTGGACGAACCCGACGACGAGTACCCCGACAGCGGCTGGCGTATCCGGGGCGAACAGGGCGATGATTCCGACGAAACAATGGAAGCGCGCGAAGTAGCCTATGTTGCGGTCGGTGTCGTCCTGAACCGTGACGACTCCTGGCTGCTTCTTATCGATGCCCCCATCGGGGCGGCGTTCCGTCGCAACAAGGTCTCAGGGGAATTCGAGCCGGTCGCGGCGTGATTTTATCGTCGTCGCGACACGGGTACGGTGTCAGCCGTACCGCTTGTCCGGCCTCCTCGCCCCTGACTCGCTGGCGGGCGGCACGGCACGCCCGTCAGCGATGAGCATCGGCGGCACCGCCGTCGTGCTGTGGCGCTGGAACCCACCGGCGCTTGTCGTCGAGGATCCCGAAGGCCGGCTGCCGCGCGACGCGGCATCTTGGCGTTGAGCGCGGGCGGCGCAACGCCCTGCCACCGACCTGCTGCCTCTTGTCTTTCCTCGCAATTGGGCCACTCTCCCGCGCCAATGACTCGCCCGCTCGCCAGGCGCCTCGATCCCGATGTGCTGCTGCGCGCCTATGCCAGCGGCATTTTTCCCATGGCCGAGCGCGCGGACAGCCCCGATGTCTTCTGGGTCGAGCCGCGCCGTCGCGGCGTGCTGCCACTGGACAGCTTCCACCTGTCGCACCGCCTCGCCCGCACCCTCCGCCAGGAGCGCTTCCGGCTGACCGTCGATACCGCCTTCGACGCCGTCCTCGCCGGCTGCGCCGAACCCGTGCCGGGGCGCAGCGAAACCTGGATCAACCCGTTGATCGCCGACGCCTATCGCGCCCTCCACCGCCTCGGCCACGCCCATTCGGTCGAGGCGTGGACCCCCGACGGCCGCCTCGCCGGTGGCCTCTATGGCGTCCGTCTCGGCGGGGCGTTCTTCGGCGAATCGATGTTCACCCGGGCGACCGACGCGTCGAAGGTGGCTCTGGCGGGGCTGGTGGCGCGGTTGCGCGTCGGCGGCTTCGCGCTGCTCGACACGCAATTCCTCACCGGCCATCTCGCCAGCCTCGGCGCCGTCGAGGTCGGCGCCAAAGTCTATCGCGGGATGCTGGCGTCGGCGCTCGGGATTTCGGGCGATTTCTTCGCCTTTGACGCGCCCGCCGCCGATGCCGAAGACACCGCTCGCCCCGCCACCACCGTATCGGGACCGGCATCGGGAAAGCGCATCGTGCAACTCTTGACCCAGATGTCGTAGCGCGGGTGTTCGAGCGGGTGCAGCGACGGGCTTTCGGCGAACATCCACCCCGAGAACACCCGCCGAACCCCGCCGCGCAGCAGCGCTTCGTCGATCAGCAGGAAGGCGCCGGTCAGCTTCTGCTCCCAGGGCGGCGTCGCCTCGCAGGCGCGCACGATGACGCGCAGCCCCTTGAAAGTGAAATATTGCCCCGGCCGCCCGGTGAAGGCGCGCGTTTCGCCGGTGCGCTTGTCGAGCGCGCCGATGACAACGCCGCGCATCGCATTGGGCGTGGCGGTTTCGACCTTGCGCGGCTTGGCTGCGACGGGTGCCGCGGCAGGCGCCAGGGGCGCCGCCGCCGCGGGCTTGGGCGCCGGGATCACCACCGGATCGACCGGCGCCTGCGCCAGCGCCGGGGCCGCCAGCAGCACCAGTGCGAACTCTGCCCGCCTCACTTCGCCGGCGGCGGGCTTGCCGGCGCGGGTGCCGCCGCTTCGCCGCCCGACGACGGCCGATTGACGAAGGAGCCGATCAACCCCATCAGATCGGCCGATCCCGAGGTCTCGGTGATCTCTTCGCCGGGCTTCAGTGCCGCCGGATCACCCCCCGGCGTCAGCGCGATGAACGACCCGCCGAGCACGCCCTCCGACGTGATCGCCGCCGACGAATCGACCGGCAGCTTGAGATTGCGATCGATGCGCAGGTCGAGCACCGCCTGATAGCTCGTCGGATCAAGCGCCTGTGCCGCCACCGTGCCGACGCGGATGCCCGCCAGCCGCACATCGGTGCCAGGCGACACCCCCGTCACATTGGGAAAGCGCGCCTTCAGCACATAGCCATCGCCGGCGCTGCCCGCCTGGGTGCGGTTCCAGGCGAAGAGCACGAAGCCGACCGCGACGAGGACGACGACCAGCCCGATCAGTGCCTCGACGACATTGTCTCGGAGTGCCGCGCCCATTGCCGCCTCAGGCGTCGTCGCCGGGGGTCCAGGCGCGGTAATCGCCGATCGATTTCGCCCGCTGGCCGCCACGCGCCAGCGCGCCTGACGGCGCATAGGCCTGCGACGTGCCGGTCGGGTTGGGGCTCCACGGCTTTTCCCAGACGCGTGGGCTGAGCGGGCGCTCGGAGGGCGGCGTGTCGATCGTCTTGTGCATCCACAGATGCCAGTCGGGCGGGACGCGGCTCGCCTCGGGGACGCCATTGTAGATCACCCAGCGCCGCGCCGCCTTGGGCGTACCGGGGCCGCGATAATAGACATTGCCCTGCTCGTCGCGGCCGACCTCGGTACCGAAGCGCCGCGTGAAGAGCTGGGTGCCGACGCCGGGGCCGTGCCACCAAGTGAAGAGGTTCGAGAACAGACCCATGGTCTTTCCAAAGCCGCAAAGTGCCGGCCAGCGCAAGCCCTGGATGACCTCGCCCCGCCGGCGATCACTTCCGTCGCAGGCCGAGCACCCTGTCGCCCGGCTTCAACCCGATCCGCGCGCCCTCGCCGCGCGCCAGTTCGACGACATTGGCGGTGATGCCCCCCGACGGCACGAGATCGCGCGAGAAGGGCTTGCCGTCGCCGATGCTGACGACGCGATCGTCAGGGCCGACGAAGATGATATCGAGCGCCACCTGGGTATTTTTCATCCAGAAGGCCGCGTCGCGCGGCGGCGCGAAGGGGAAGACCATGCCGGTGCCCGGCGGCGCCGATTCGCGGAACATCATCCCGCAGGTCTGTTCGTCGGGGGTGGCGGCGATCTCGACCTTGTAGGGATGGCGACCGGTTGCGGTGACGAAGGTCACCGTTTCGGTGGCGAGGCCGGCATTGGGGCAGGCGGCGAGCGCCGGCGCCGCCAGCAGCATCGCGAGCGCCACCACGAGCAAGCGCATCAACCCGCCATGCCCGGCGTTTCGATCAGCACCGCCAGCGGGCCCTTGTGCCCCGGCGCGACGCGCACGCGCAGCGGCTGCCCCGGCACCAGTTCCACCATCCCGGCGCGGCGGACCGTTTCCATATGAACGAAGATATCCTCGGCCGAATTGTCGCGAACGACGAAGCCATAGCCCTTCAGACGATTGAACCATTTGACGGTGACATCCTCGAACTCGCCCGCCGCGGCGATCATCGCCTGCGGGTCGATCCGGTCCGACGCGCGCTGCGCCGCGGTTTCGGGATCGGGACCGATGGCGGTCGACAGGTCGAGTGACAGGATACGCCGCGCCTGGCGGCCGCGTTCCCGCGCGATCACCGCACAGGTCAGGGTCGCGCCTTCGGGCAAGGTGCGGCGGCCGATATCGCGAACCACGGTGAAATGGACGAGGATATCGCTGCCTTCGTGCGGCACCGGCACCATGAAGCCATAGCCGCGCACCGGATCGAACCATTTGACGGTGCCGCTGACGATGGCCTCGTCGGGCGCCGGCGCGCTGCTGGCCACAACGTTGTCGGCGTCGCTGGTAGCCGTGCCGCTTTCGCTATCCCTGTCAATCACCATGTCCCCCGACACGCAACACCCCTGCAATAACACCACCCCGGATCGACAGCCCCCGCTGCTGTCCGGACAACAAACTTACCCGATATCTTTGTCGCACGAAAGCAACAATCCAGCGTTTTGGCGACGGTGTAATTACGTAGCGGACCTCGTGGCATTGCGGCGGTGGCGCGGCAGCGCCGGCGGGGCTGGCGGCGCCGGGATCGCCCCGCTAATTGAAGGCCAAAGGAGAGGCGGCGATGGAAATGACCGGCGAAGTGACGATCGCGGCGCCGCGCGCGGCGGTCTGGGCGGCGCTCAACGATCCGGATGTGCTGGCGCGCTGCATCGACGGGGTCGAAAGCCTGACGCGAGTCGCCGGCGACGATGGCGAGCGCTTCGAAGGCAAGATGAACGCCCGCGTCGGCCCGGTGCGCGCCACTTTCGCCGGCCAGGTGACGTTGCGCGATGTCGTGGCGCCGGAAAGCTACCGCCTTGTCGGCGAGGGCAAGGGCGGCGTCGCCGGCCATGCCAAGGGCGAGGCGCAGGTGACGCTCGCCGAAATCGATGCCGCCACGACGGCGCTGGCCTATACCGTCAGTTCGGCGGTCGGCGGCAAGCTGGCGCAGCTTGGCGCACGGCTGATCGAGGGCGCGGCGCGCGGCTATGCCGAGACGTTTTTCACGCGGTTGAAGGCCGAGATCGAGACACCCCCCGAAGCCGCCCCGGTGGTGGCCGCCGATGGCCCGCTGGCGCCAGCGCCGGCCGTTGCACCGCCCGAAACCCTCCCGCCCGCCGCCGGCCTTTCGCCCTGGCTATGGGGCGGCGGGCTGATCCTCGCGGTGCTCGCCTTCCTCGTCTGGCAATGGCAGTGAGCGACGATCTCGCCACGCTGGCGACGGCGCGCGACTGGGCCGCCGCCGGGCATCAAGTTGCTGTCGCGACCGTGATTTCGACCTGGGGATCGGCGCCGCGCCGCGCCGGCGCGCATCTCGTCGTCCGTGACGACGGGCGTTTCGAGGGCTCGGTCAGCGGCGGCTGCGTCGAAGGCGATGTCGTTACCGAAGCCCAGGCGCTGCTGGCGGCGGGCACGGGCGTCGTCCGCCGTGATTATGGCGTTGCCGACGAGACGGCGTGGAGCGTCGGCCTGGCCTGTGGCGGCAAGATGAGCGTTTTGATTCAACGCCTTGCCGAGGATGGCCTGGCGCCAGGCCTGGTCGACCGCCTCGAAGGCGCCGCCGCCGCCGGCGAGACGGTGACGCTGGCGACCGACCTTGCCTCGGGGCTTACGCGCGAAGGCACCGCCGGCGACGGCGACTTCGCCCGCGCCTGGCCGCCGCCGCGCCGCCTCGCCATCATCGGTGCGGTGCATATCGCCCAGGCGCTGGTGCCGCTGGCACAAGGCCTTGGAATCGCTGTCACCGTCATCGATCCGCGCGGGCTCTTTGCCGGTGCCGAGCGCTTCGCCGGGATCGACCTCGACGTCCGCTGGCCCGATGAGGCGCTCGCCGACTGGCGCCCCAACGCCGCCAGCGCCGTCGTCGCGCTGACGCATGACCCCAAGCTCGACGATGTCGCGCTGGCGGCGGCGCTGCGCTCGCCGGCTTTCTATGTGGCAGCGCTCGGCAGCCGCAAGAACCACGCCGCGCGCCGCGATCGCCTGGCGGCGCAAGGCTTTGATTCGGCAACGCTCGACCGCATCCACGGCCCCGCCGGCCTTGCCATCGGCGCCGCTGATCCGCCCGAGATCGCGCTGAGCATCGCCGCGCAGCTGACCGCCGCCTGGCGCGGCGCGCTGGCCCCCGCCGTGCCGCGCGCGTGATCTTCACCGAACTGCCGGTCACCGAGGCGGCCGGCACCCTGCTCGCGCATTCGATCGTTGTCGCCGGGCGGCGCTGGGCCAAGGGCCGCCGGCTGAGCCCCGACGACATCGCCGAGGCGGCGGCCGCCGGCATCGCGGCGCTGACGGTGGCGCGCCTCGCTGGCGACGATATCGACGAGGACCGCGCCGCGGCCGCGCTGGCGACCGCGCTTGCCGGAAGCGGCATCACCACGCTGCCAGCGGCCCATGGCCGCGCCAATCTCGCCGCGCAACATGCCGGAATCATTGCCTTCGATGCCGCCATGGTCGCCGCGGTCAACGCCGCCGATGAAGCCATCACGCTCGGCACCCTGGCGCCGCTCGCCCGCGTCGCCGCCGGCGAGATTGTCGCGACGGTCAAGATCATCCGCTACGCCGTGCCGGCGGCGACGCTCGCCGCAACGCTCGCGGTTCACAAGCCCTTGGCGGTGCTGCCCTTGCAGCGCCGCACGATGGCGCTGATCGCCACCGCCCTGCCCGGCACCGGCGACAAGGCGCTCGCCCGCACCCTCGAGGTTACCCGCCGCCGCGTCGAAGCGCTCGGCAGTACAATCGCCGAGCAGCCGCCGGTGGCCCACGCCACTGCGGCCCTCGCCGCGGCGCTGGCGGCGGCGCCCGGCGACCTGATCCTCGTCGCCGGTGCCTCAGCAACGGTCGATCGCGGCGATGTCATCCCCGCCGCGATCGTCGCCGCCGGCGGGCGGGTCGAGCGGCTGGGCATGCCCGTCGATCCCGGCAACCTGCTGTGCCTCGGCTGGCTTGGGCACCGCGCCGTCATCGGCCTGCCCGGCTGCGCCCGCTCGCCCAAGCGCAACGGCCTGGATTTCGTTCTCGAACGCCTCGTCGCCGGGCTTCCCGTGACCGCCGCCGACATCGCCGCGATGGGCGTCGGCGGCCTGCTGCCCGAGGCCGAACGCCCGCAACCGCGCGTCGCCGCCGCGCCGCCGCAGCGCTGCGGCGCGATCATCCTCGCCGCCGGCCGTTCGACGCGGATGGGCGGCGGTCACAAGCTGCTCGAAGCCTGGCGCGGCCTGCCGCTGATCACCCATGTCGCCGACGCCGTTGCCGCGGCCGGGCTGCCACCGCCCGTCGTCGTGCTGGGCGCACGTGCCGACGACGTCCGCGCCGCGCTCGGCGACCGCGAAGCGAATTTCGTCGTCGCGGCGGACTTTGCCGAGGGCCTGTCGCGCTCGCTGCGTGCCGGCATTGCCGCGGTGCCGGCCGAGTGGGACGCGGCGCTGGTCTGCCTCGCCGACATGCCGCGGATCGAGCCCGAACTGCTCGCCGCGCTCGCCGCGGCGCCGGGCGATGTCGCGCTGCCGGTCTGGCAAGGCAAGCGCGGCAATCCGGTGCGCTGGAGCCGCCGGCATTTCGCGGCGCTGATGGGCCTGGAAGGCGATGTCGGCGGCAAGGCGGTACTCGCCGACGCGGCCGAGCTGACCGAGGTCGCGGCGCCGAGCGATGCGGTGCTCGACGACATCGACACACCGGCGGCACTGGCGGCACTGCGGGCGCGCGCCTAGGCCGCCGGAAAGCGCGCCGCGAAAAGCTCGGGCGGCAACCCCGCCACATTGGCGACAAAGCTGATCGTCTGATACGCGCCGCAGAGCGCCAGGATTTCAAGCTGTTGGGCGAGATCGAAGTGCGTCTCGAAGGCGTCTTGCGTCGCTGTCGCCAGCCGCCCGGTAGTGAGCAGCTCGTCGACGACCGCCAGCAAGACCGCCTCCGCGGGCGACCACAGGCCGGCGTCAATCGCCGGCGCGCACGTCGCGGCGATCTGCGCCGCATCGAGCCGCGCCGCAGCGGCGAAGATCGCGACATGGACGCCCCATTCATATTCGCAAGCCCGCATCGCCGTGACGCGCAGGATGACGATCTCGCGCCAGCGCAGCGGCAGCGGGCTGGCCTTGTCGAGCAGATTGGGCACGCCCTTCCGCAGGAACCGCGGGCTGTTGGCGAAGGTGCGGAACAGGCTGAGCAAAACGCCATCGGCTTGCGGATAAGCCGCCAGCAGCGCCGCGACCTCGTCGCTCCAGGGTTCCACCAGGGGTTGCAGTCTCGCCATTTGTGTCGCCTTCTGCTACTGATTCGATAGCAGAACCATGCGCTACGTTTTTCGTAGCGTCAATTGGAAGGCGCGCGATGACTCCCACCCCCGGCACCCCGGTGCGCGGCTCGACGAGCGGCCGGCCGCTGATGGTGCTGCTCGATAGCCTCGGCCAGCGCTGGACCTTGCGCATTCTCTGGGAACTTCGCGACGCGCCGGCGAGCTTTCGCGACCTTCGGGCGCGCTGCGACGCCATCTCGCCGACGGTGCTCAACGCGCGCCTGAAAATGCTGCGCGACCTCGATCTCGTCGACCTTGGCGACACCGGCTATTGCCTGACGCCCTGGGGCCGCGATCTCGGCAGCCATTTCGCCCGGCTCGACCAATGGGCGACACATTGGGCGGCACGCAGCGACGGCGGGTCGCCCGGCGATGCCGTTGCGGTGCCGAGCCGGCCGGGCTAGAAGCCAGACGATGCAAGCCTCCTGCCAATGCGGGCAATTGCGCGCCGAGGTGCCCGGCGCCACCATGGCGGTGGTCGCGTGCCATTGCATCGCCTGCCAGAAGCGCTCGGGGTCGCCCTTCGGCGAGGCGGCCTATTGGCCGCACGACCAGGTCAGGATCGAGGGCCAATCGAAGCATTTCAGCCGCGCCACTGACGCCGGCGGCACCTTCGAACAATGGTTCTGCCCCGATTGCGGTACCACCGTCTTCATGCGCGGCACCAAGAATCCTGGCGTCACCGGAATCCCGATCGGCCTTTTCGACACGCCGCACGCCATGCAGCCGATCCGCTCGGTCTGGGAGGAAAGCCGCCACGCCTGGGTGGAGATCCCCACCGCGGTTCAGCACTTCGCGCGTGGCCGTATCGATTGAGCTTTTGCCGGCGCTGGCGGGATGCCGGCGACCGTGCCCCGCCCTGCCGACAGGCGACGCGAACTCGCGTGCGGCCTAGCGACCGCCAGCCGGCCGCGTTACGCTGGGCGCGATACGAAGGGGAATCGCCATGACGACACCGCCCATCAGCCAGGCCATGATCGCCCTCTACGATCGCTTCACCCATGGCACCGGCCTGTCGCGCCGCGACATGATGGCCGAGCTCGCCCGCCTGGCCGGCGGTACCGCCGCGGCGACCGCGCTGCTGCCGCTGATAGCCGGCAGCGCCAGCGCCGCCGGGCTGACGAGCCCCGGCGATGGTCGGGTCGAGGTCAGCAACATGCGCTACCAGGGCAATGGCGCCGCGCTCTCCGGCTATATGGCGGCGCCCGTCGAGGGTGCCAGCCGGGCGCCCAAGATCCTCGTCATCCACGAAAATCGCGGTCTCAACGACCATATCCGCGACGTCACGCGGCGGCTGGCGCTTGCCGGCTTCATCGCGCTTGCCCCCGATCTGCTGGCACGCCATGGCGAGACGCCGCGCACCGGCATGAATGGCGAGACCGCCGAGGACATCGCCCGCAAGATGATCGCCGCGCTCGATCGCCCGACCGCCGTCGGTGATGCGCTGGCGGCCTTGACCTTCCTCAACGACTGGGAACAGGGCCGCAACGCCAGGCCCGGCGCGGTCGGCTTCTGCTGGGGTGGCGGCATGGTCAACGATCTCGCCGTCGCCGCAGGCAACCGGCTGCGCGCCGGGACAGCCTATTACGGCCCGGCGCCGAGCGACCTTTCCGGCGCCGCCAAGGTCAAGGCGCGCATGCAGTTCCACTTCGCCGGGCTCGACGACCGCATCAACGCCACCGCGCCGGCATGGCTGGCGGCGCTGGAAGCCGCCGGGGTGAAGGTCGAATCGTGGAAGTACGAGAAGGTCAACCACGCCTTCAATAACGACACGTCGGAAGCGCGCTACGACCGCGCCGCGGCGCAACTGGCATGGGAGCGGACGCTGGCCTGGCAGAAGGGCTGAGGCCGCGCCAAGGCGGTATTGCCTGCATATGCAAGTGATGCCAGGATGCCGCCATGGCCAGCCTGCCCGATTCGCCTGCCTTGCCGCGCGGCGCCACCCTGCCGCGGGAGAGCGGGCCGGGGGCGTGCACGGCGATGAAGGTGCGGCGCCTCGCCCGCCGCATCACCGCGATCTATGACGAGGCACTGGCCCCCCATGGCCTGACCATCGGCCAGTTCGGCCTGCTCGCCGCGCTGCGCCGCAGCGAGGGCGTCGCCATCGCTGCCCTCGCCGATCGCCTCGCCGGTGACGCTTCGACGCTATCGCGGCTGCTCAAGCCGCTCGCCGCCGCCGGACTTCTGCTGGTCACCCCCGCCGCCGACGATCGCCGCGTCCGCCTCGTTCGCCTGACCGACGCGGGTTTCGAGCGGCGGGGCCGCGCGATTCCGGCCTGGGAAGCGGCGCAGGCCGCCGTCGGCGACCGTCTCGGCGGCGGGCGGCTCGCCGCGCTGCGCTTCCTGCTCGACGACGCGCATCGCCACCTCGCGGGAGAATCGCACGCATGAAACATGCAATTGCAGGAGAAATGGCCGAGAACTCGCGGGCGACCAAGCGCATGACGGGCACCAGGCCATGAGCGGCGCGACCTCGGGCGCGGCAATCGTCATCGGTGCCGGCGACGCCACCGGCGGCGCCATCGCCGCCGCCTTCGCGCGCACCGGCCTCACCGCCGTCCCCGTCCGCCGCGACGGCGCGGCGCTCGAACCGCTGGCGGCGCGCATCGCCGCCGAGGGCGGGCAATGCCTGCCCATCGGCGCCGACGCGCGCGACGAGGACGCCATGGTGGCGCTCTTCGACCGCGTCGAGGTCGAGGTCGGGCCGATCGAGGTCGCCGTCTTCAACATCGGCGCCAATTCGCCGATGGCGCTGCTCGACGAGACGGCACGGCGCTATCGCAAGATCTGGGAGCTGTGCGCCCTCGCCGGCTTCCTGACCGTCCGCGAGGCCGGCCGCCGCATGGTGCCGCGCGGCCGCGGCAGCATCTTCCTGACCGCCGCCACCGCGTCGCTTCGCGGCGGCGCCGGTTTCGCGGCGTTCGCCGGCGGCAAGCATGCGTTGCGGGCTCTCGCCCAATCAGCGGCACGCGAATGGGGGCCGAAGGGCGTCCACGTCGCGCATGTCGTCATCGATGGCGCCATCGATACCGCTTTCATCCGCGACCAGTTTCCCGAACGCTACAAGCTCAAGGGCCAGGACGGCATCCTCGACCCCGAGGCGATCGCCGCCATGTACGTGATGCTGCACAACCAGCAGCGCTCGGCATGGACGCATGAGCTGGACCTGCGGCCGTGGATGGAAAAATTCTGAGCAAAAACGACGACAACAGTAAAAAGGGATTGCCCGTGAAAACCATCGAGTTTCTGTTCGATGTCGGTTCGCCGACGACCTATCTCGCCTGGCGCCGTCTGCCCGCCATCGCGGCGCGCACCGGCGCGGCGATCGACCATGTACCGGTGCTGCTCGGCGGCATCTTCAAGGCGACCGGCAACGCGCCGCCGGGAATGGTCGCGGCGCGGGGCCGCTGGATGAACATCGACATGGCGCGCTATGCGGCGCGCGAGGGCATCACCCTCGCCATGAACCCCGATTTCCCGATCAACACCATCACCATGATGCGCATGCTGACCGCGGCGCGCGGCACGCCCGATTTCATGGGCCTTGCCGAGGCGCTGTTCGTCGGCATGTGGCAGGAACCCCGCAACATGGCCGATCCTGAGGTGCTGGCCGCGACGCTCGCCGCCGCCGGCTTCGATCCCGCCGGCTGGCTCGCCCGCGCGGGTGACCCCGCCGTCAAGGCGGCGCTGGTCGCGGCGACCGAAAGCGCCGTCGCGCGCGGTGCCTTTGGCGCGCCGACCTTCTTCGTCGGCGACGAGATCTTCTTCGGTCAGGATCGCCTCGATTGGGTCGAGGCGGCGGCCGGCTAGAGCGGTTTTCACGGTGGTTGGATCATCGGCACGGTGGCGATTTTGGTTCGTGGC
>LJHX01000093.1 GCA_001295935.1 alpha proteobacterium AAP81b | reverse complement strand
GCGCCGCGGCGGCGGCGTCGGCCGCGGCGATCCGTGCGCCGATCGCGGCTTCGGCGGCGACGGCGGCTTCGGTGACGGCGGCATGGACGCGGGCTTCGGCGAGCGCGTTGGCGTCGGCGTTGATGCGGGCGATGGCGGCGGTGGCGGCGGCGTGCAGCGCCGCCAGGTCGCGGCGTGGTGCCAGGCCGAACCAGCCCGCCAGCTGTGCCAGCCAACCGCCCGGGGGACGCAGGTCGGGGAGGTCGATCGGCGGCGGCAGCCTTTCGGCGGGCAGCGGGGATGGCAGCCGCGTCGCAAAGCTGCGGGGGTCGCCGGCAACCGCGGCGGCCGGTGTTTCGACGGGGGCGGCGGTGGGGGCATCGGCGGGGGCATCGGCGGCGCCGTCGATATGGCCGCCGCCGGGCATGCCGGTATCGAAGGCGAGCGCCAGCTGGCCGGGGGCCTCGCCGAGCGCGACCTCGTGCAGTTGCGCATTGCCGAAGCCGTTGACCGACAGCGTGCGGCGCAGGCAGGCCGCCATGTCGGGATTGGGCTCGAAGGCCAGGACGCGCCCTTGCGGCCCGACGAGGTCGGCCATCAGCACGGTGAAATAGCCAAGATTGGCGCCGATATCGAGAACGGTCATCCCCGGGCGGATGCAGCGCAGCATCGCCTCGGTGACCCACATTTCCCAATAGCCTTCGGTCAGCAGGTGAATGCTGATCGCCATGTCGCGGGTATCGACGAACATCCGGTAGCGCCCGAGGACGCGCGCCACGGCGCTGTGGCCGCCGAGATAGAGGGGTCGCGCCAGGCCGCGGATTTCGGCTTCATTGTCGGCACGCGGGCGGACAAGCAGTTGCCAGATATCGAAGAACCGGCCGGCGGCGCGATTCAGGCTGGATTCGTCCGACAAGTGCCGCTGCCCCCCTGGTGCGTCACCGGCCTTCTGGCATGTCGCGTCGCGGTTGCCCAGTCGCCGCCCTGGCTATTCGACGGTCACCGATTTGGCGAGATTGCGTGGCTGGTCGACGTCGGTGCCCTTGGCCAGCGCGACATGATAGGCGAGCAGCTGGATCGGGATCGCCGCGATCAGTGGGCTGATGAAGGGATCGACCGGCGGGGTCGCGATCGTCGCGAAGGTGCCGGCGCCCTGTTCGGCGATGCCGGCGGCGTCCGAGATCAACACGACCCGGCCGCCGCGCGCCATGACTTCGTGCATGTTGCTGATCGTCTTTTCGAAGCGCGGCCCCGATGGCGCGATGACGATGACGGGGACATGCTCGTCGATCAGCGCGATGGGGCCGTGCTTGAGTTCGCCCGCGGCATAGCCCTCGGCGTGGATATAGCTGATTTCCTTGAGCTTGAGCGCGCCTTCGAGCGCCATCGGATAATCGGGACCACGGCCGATGTAGAGGACGTCGCGCGCCTTGCCGAGCGGCGTCGCCAGCGCCTGGATCGCCATCTCGGCCTTGAGCGCCTCGTTCATCGCCGCCGGCACTTCGGTCAGGTGATGGACAAGCTCGGCCTCGCGGGCGGCGTCGACCACCCCGCGCGCCCGGCCCAGCGCGATGGCGAAGGCGGCGAGCACCGCCAGCTGGCAGGTGAAGGCCTTGGTCGAGGCGACGCCGATCTCCGGGCCGGCGTGGGTCGGCAGCAGCAGCTGCGCCTCGCGCGCCATCGACGATGACGCGACGTTGACGACGGCGGCGATGAACTGCCCGGCGGCGGCGGCGTGGCGCAGCGCGGCGAGCGTGTCGGCGGTTTCGCCCGACTGGCTGATGAACAGGCATAGCCCGCCGGGCTCGAAGACCGGATCACGGTAGCGGAATTCGCTGGCATTTTCGAAGCTGACGGGGATGCGCGCGACGCTTTCGAACCAATAGGTCGCGACCTGGCCGGCCAGCAGCGCCGTGCCGCAGGCGACGATCTGGATGCGCTTTACCGCGGCAAGGTCGAAGGGCAGGGCGGGCAGCGAGACGGTTTCGGCGAGTGGGTCGAGATAGGCGCCTAATGTCTGGGCGACGACGATCGGCTGCTCGTGGATCTCCTTTTCCATGTAATGCCGGTAATTGCCCTTCTCGATCACCGCTGCCGAGGCCGAGGAAGTGATGATGGCGCGCGCCACGGGTTGGTCGTCGGCATCGAAGACCTGGGCGCCATAGGCGTCGAGGCGGACCCAATCGCCTTCGTCGAGATAGGCGATGCGGTTGGTGAAGGGCGCGAGGCCGAGGGCGTCCGAGCCGAGGAACATCTCGCCATCCCCGTATCCAAGGACCAGCGGCGAGCCGCGGCGAGCGCCGTACATCAGCCCGGGGTGGTCGCGCAGGATGATCGCGAAGCTGAAGGCGCCGTGCAGCCGCTTGAGGACGCCGGCGATGGCAGCGTCGGGGTCGCGACCGGCGTCGAGCGCCATGGTGATGAGATGCGCGACGACTTCGGTATCGGTCTGCGAACTCAGCACCCGCCCGGCGGCGAGGACTTCGGCGCGCAATTCCTTGAAATTCTCGATGATGCCATTGTGGACCAGCGCCACCTTGTCGGTGGCATGGGGGTGGGCGTTGTCAGTCGTCGGCGCGCCATGCGTCGCCCAGCGGGTATGGGCGATGCCGGTATGGCCGGGCAGCGGATCGGCCGCGAGCACGGCGACGAGATTGTCGAGCTTGCCGGCGGCGCGGCGGCGGTCGATGCCGGCGGGCGTGAGTGTTGCGATACCGGCCGAATCATAGCCGCGATATTCGAGGCGGCGCAGGCCGTCGATCAGCCGCGGGGCGACGCCGTTCTCGCCGATGATGCCGATGATGCCGCACATGGGGGGAGGCTTTCAGTTGACCTGGTAGGGAATACGGACGCCGGGGGTGCCTGCCGGAAAGTCCTTGCTGTTGCGGGTGACCAGAAGCATCGCCTGCGTGCGGGCGGTGGCGAGGATGATCGCGTCCAACAATTTGATACGGCTCTGATGGCGTATCTCGGCAGCCGCCAGGGCGATGCGGAAATCGATTTCGACTATTTTGAATACAGCAATCAGTTGGGCCACATGTGGGCGTGTCAGCGCCGGCTCTCCGGCAAGTACTTCCATCCAGGTAACGCGACTTATGTAATGTTGGTTGTATAGACCGAGTTCGACGACCGCCTGCGGACGATCACGCAGCCAATCGATGACGATGCTGGTATCAAAGATCGCCGCGCCCTGGCTCAACCGAACTCGCGATCTTCACGAATGGCGCGCTGATAGGCGAGGCCGTCGCCAATATCCTCGCGCTGCGCCCAGTAACCGGCGCCGCGCTTGATCCAGTCCTTATCGCCGCTTGCGTCGTCGGGTGCCCCCTCCGGCACAACATCGGCCTTTTCGAGATGGGTGCGGATGGCAACGCGCAGTTCGGCAGCGCGGGAACGTCGGTTTCGTTGTGCCAGCGCATCAAGCGCGGCAACATCCGGGGGCGGCAGATCGATCACGGCGCGCATGCGGAGCGTATATCGCACGATGACAAGTGCGTGCAACCAGCCGCAGGCCTAGCCGCGCTTGCGCGCCGTCATCGCCGCGCGGAAGCGCGCCGCCCAGCCGGGCTTTTCGGTCTGGTCGGCGCGCACCAGGCCAAGCGCATCGGCGGCGATATCGCGCGTCACAATGCTGCCGGCGCCGACATAGGCGCCGTCGCCGATCGTCACCGGGGCCACCAGCGCGCTGTTCGAGCCGATGAAGGCGCCGGCGCCGATCACCGTCCTGTACTTGAAGAAGCCGTCGTAATTGCAGGTGATCGTGCCGGCGCCGATGTTAGCGCCCGCGCCGACGGTGCAATCGCCGAGATAGGTCAAATGGCTGGCCTTGGCGCCGGCGCCGATGTCGGCGGCTTTCACTTCGACGAAATTGCCGACCTTGGCGCCCACCCCCAGCCGCGTTCCCGGCCGCAGGCGCGCGAAGGGGCCGACGCTGGCCCCGGCGCCGACCAGGGCGCCCTCGATGTGGCTATGGCTGTGAATGACGGCGCCGCTTTCGACGCCCACGCCGGGGCCGAAAACCACGAAGGGCTCGATCGTCACATCGGCGGCGATCTGCGTGTCATGGGCGAAGAAGACGCTGCCCGGATCGACCAGCGTCACCCCGGCGGCCATCATCGCGGCGCGCCGCCGCGCCTGCCAGGACGCCTCGACCGCGGCAAGGTCGGCACGGCTGTTGACGCCCGCTACCTTGTCGGCGCCCGTTTCGATGACGACACAGCGCCGGCCGTCGGCGATGGCGAGGCCGACGATGTCGGGGAGATAATATTCGCCCGCGGCATTGGCATTGCCGATCCGCGCCAGCAGTGCCCAGAGGTCGCGCGCGCGCACCGCCAGCAGCCCCGAATTGCACAAAGTGACGGCGCGCTCGGCGGCGCTGGCATCCTTGAATTCGACCATTTTGCGGATTTCGCCGCCGTCGGCGATGATGCGGCCATAGGCGGCTGGGTCGTCGGGACGGAAGCCGAGGACCGCCACCGCGACATCCTCGGTCAAGGCGGCGCGCAGCCGGGCGATCGTCGCCGCTTCGACGAGCGGCGTGTCGCCGAACAGCACGACGATGTCGCCATCGAAATCGGAGAGCACGTCTTGCGCGGCACGCACCGCGTCGCCGGTACCGCGCGGGGCGGCCTGGACGGCGAATTCGACACCGCGCGGCCCAAGCGCTGCCTCGACCTGGTCGCGCCCCTGGCCGACGACGACAATCGTCCGCGCCGGCGAAATTTCGGCAAGGGAATCGAGAAGATGCAACACCATCGCTTTACCAGCGATCGGATGGAGAACCTTGTGGAGCGCCGATTTCATCCGGCTGCCCTGGCCGGCGGCGAGGACGATAGCGGCGACCGGGGGGCCAGCAAGCGACGGAGCAGGAAGTTCGGGCATCGAGCGGCAGCGACCGGGCTGGCGGCCGCGGCGAAATGCCGGACCCGCGCTGCGTCTGCCACAAGCGCCTTGCCAGGGAAAGCCGCGGGAGCGCATCTGCCGGCGATGGCCGTCGACTCGCCCCTTCCTGCGACCTTGCCCGCCACCGTGGTCTTCGACCTCGATGGCACGCTCGTCGATACCGCCCCCGACCTGACCGCGGCATTGAATGCCGCGCTGGCGGCGCTCGGCCGGCCGCCGGTGCCCGCCGACGACGTTCGCCACATGGTCGGGCATGGTGCGCGCAAGCTGCTCGAGCGCGGTCTCGCTGCCAGTGGTGATGCCGGCGCCGAGCTTGTCGAAGCCGGCGTCGCGCCGTTTCTGGCTTTTTACGCCGATCATATCGCCGATGGCTCGCGGCCTTATCCCGGCGTCGAAGCCGCCCTCGACGCGCTCGCCGCCGCCGGCGTTCGCCTCGCCATCTGCACCAACAAGCCGCAGGCGCTTGCCGACGCGCTGGTCGCGGCAATGGGCTGGCAGGGGCGGTTTGCCGCCGTCACCGGCTTCGATGCCGTGCCGCGGCCCAAGCCCGATCCCGGGCATCTGCGGGCCTGCGTCGCCGCCGCCGGGGGCGACATGGCCGATACCGTCTTCGTCGGCGATTCGATCACCGACACGGCGACGGCGCGCGCCGCCGGCGTGCCGGTGATCGCCGTCAGCTTCGGCTTTTCGGATCGTCCCGTCGCCGAGCTCGGCGCCGACCTGATCATCGACGATTATGCCGAATTGCTCCCGGGCTTGCGGAGGCTGGCATGTCGATGACCGCGGCCCTGCTCGCCGGTCTCGCTGTGCTCGTCGCATTGGGACTCGGCTATTGGCTCGGGCAAAGCCGCGTGCCCCCGGTCGCGCCGCCCCCGGCCCCCGAAGTCGCGCCGCCGCCGCCGCGCCCGGCCAGCATCGACATCGAAGCCCTCGCCGATCCGGCGCTGATCGTCGTCGGCGACCTGATCCTCGCCGCCAATGCCGAAGCGCGGCGGCTGTTCGGCGAACGCATCGTCGGCAGCGACATGCGGATGACCATCCGCCATCCGGTGATGCTCGACGCCGTTGCCGAGGCGCGCGGCGGCATCGCCGTCGAGCGCGAGATCGCCGGGCTGGCCAGCACCAACAGCGCCTATCGCATCCGCGCCGTCGAGGCCGGCGAGGGGCGCACCCTGCTGACCCTCGACGACATCACCCAGGCGCGGCTGACCGAGCGGATGCGCGTCGATTTCGTCGCCAATGCCAGCCATGAACTGCGCACGCCGCTGGCGACGCTGACGGGCTTCATCGAGACGCTGCAGGGGCCGGCGGCCGAGGACGAGCCGGCGCGGCGGCGCTTCCTCGACATCATGGCGCGCGAATCGGCGCGCATGAGCCGCTTGATCGACGATCTTCTGTCGCTGTCGCGGATCGAACTCGACAAGCATGTTCGTCCCGTGACCGTGCTCGATCTCGATGGGCTGATCGCCGATGTCGGCAAGACGCTGGCGATGCGCCTCGAAGCCGATGAACGGCAGCTCGTCATCGAGGAGGCGAAGCCGCTGCCACCGGTTATCGCCGATCGCGACCAGGTGCTGCAGGTGCTCCACAACCTCATTTCGAACGCGCTGAAATATGGCCACAGCGGCTCGCCGATCACCGTCACTGCCGCCGCCGAGCCGGCGCAGGGCGGCCAGCCGGCGCTGGTGCGGATGACGGTGAGCGATGTTTCCGACGGCATCGCGCCCGAGCATATCCCGAGGTTGACCGAGCGCTTCTACCGCGTCGATTCGCTGCGCAGCCGCAAGATGGGCGGCACCGGGCTGGGCCTTGCCATCGTCAAGCACATCGTCGAGCGCCACCGCGGCCGCATCGAGATCGAAAGCCGCGCCGGCGAGGGGACGCGGGTGTCGTTCACCTTGCCGCAGGCGGTAAGTCCCGGCGAGCCCTTCGCCGCGCTGCGCGCCGAGGCCAGTCGAGGGGATGGCAATCGCCCGGACGACCCTCGCGCGACCGCTGTCACAAAATCGTAAATAAACCGCAACATTGCCGGCACGCCGGGCGTATAGTGCACCGCAGCGGGAACAATGTGTCGGGGCTTGCCCGGCCGGGGCGCGCCGGCGTGACGTGTCGCGACACGCCGCCGGGAACAGCCCCGCCATTGCCCGCGTCGGAGAGTCGGATTGGCTGAAATTGCTGCCCATACGCACAAGGTGTTCGACGAGGATCTGGCGCAGTTGCGCTCGATCATCAGCCGCATGGGCGGGCTGTGCGAGGCGCTGATCGCCGGCGCCGTCGATGCCCTGGTCACCCGCAACGTCGATGCCGCGATGCAATGCGTCGCCGACGACAAGCGCATCGACGCCCTCGAAGCCGAGGCCGAGGCGCTCGCCATCAAGATCATCGCGCTGCGCGCGCCGCTCGCCGATGATCTGCGCGAGATCGTCGCCGCGCTGAAGATCGCCGGCACGCTCGAACGCATCGGGGACTATGCCAAGAACATCGCCAAGCGCGCCTCGGCGATGGCGCAGGCGCATCCCGTCGAACCCGTCGTCATCGTTCCCGAAATGGCGCGCGTCGTCACCGGCATGATCAAGGACGTCCTCGACGCCTTTGCCGATCGCGATCCCGAACTCGCCCGCGCCGTCAGTGCCCGCGATACCGGCGTCGATGATTATTACAACAGCCTGTTCCGCACCTTGCTGACCTTCATGATGGAAAACCCCCATTACATCACGCCATCGACGCATCTGCTGTTCGTCGCCAAGAACCTCGAACGCATCGGCGATCACGCCACTTCGGTTGGCGAGATGGTCTATTATGCCGTGACTGGCGAACACCTGACCGACCGGCCGAAAAGCGATGACACCTCGACCTATCTCGCCCGCACCACCGACGGAGACTGACGCGATGCGCCCGAAGATCCTGCTCGTCGAGGACGACGCCAACCTCATCGAACTCGTCACCTATAACCTCGAAAAGGAAGGCTTCGACACCATCCGCACCGGCGACGGCGAGGAAGCGCTGGTGCTGGCGCAGGAGGAAAAGCCCGATCTCGTCGTCCTCGACTGGATGATCGCCAACCTTTCGGGGATCGAGGTCTGCCGCCGCCTGCGCCGCGCGCCGGGCACCGCCAATCTGCCGATCGTCATGCTGACCGCGCGCGCCGAGGAAGCCGACCGCATCCGCGGCCTCGAAACCGGCGCCGACGATTATGTCACCAAGCCCTTCAGCCCCCGCGAACTCGTCGCCCGCGTTCGCGCCGTGCTGCGCCGCCTGCGCCCGGCGCTGTCGGGGGGCAATCTCGATTATGCCGGGATCGTCATGGACACGACGGCGCACAAGGTGACGCGCGACGGCCGGGTGGTGCAGCTGGGGCCGACCGAGTTCCGCCTGCTCCGCCATTTCCTCGAACACCCCGGCCGGGTGTTCAGCCGCGAACAGCTGCTCGACGCCGTCTGGGGGCGCGACGTCTATGTCGAGCAGCGCACGGTCGATGTCCATATCCGCCGGCTGCGCAAGGCGGTCAACACGACGACCGGCGGCGACGAGCTTCCCGATGTCATCCGCACCGTCCGTTCGGCGGGCTATGCCCTCGATGCCGAGCTGGTGCCGGTCGGCCGCTGAGGCGCGCAACCCCGCGTTTCCGCCGGGCTTGGCCTTTGCCGACCCCGTCGCTAGACCGTCCGCCAAACATCCGAGCTTTGAGGGGCTGAAGCCAACATGACTCTGCGTTTCGATAACCGTGTCGCCATCGTCACCGGCGCCGGCGGTGGCCTGGGCCGCGCCTATGCCCTCGATCTCGCCCGCCGCGGCGCCAAGGTCGTCGTCAACGATCTCGGCGGCGCCCGCGACGGCTCGGGGTCGTCGCTGTCGGCGGCGCAGAGCGTCGTCGACGAGATCACCGCCATGGGCGGCGAGGCGATGGCCAATGGCGCCAGCGTTACCGATGCCGATGCCATTGAAAAGATGGTCGCCTTTGTGAAGGAGCGTTGGGGCCGGATCGACATCCTGGTCAACAACGCCGGCATTCTGCGCGACAAGACCTTCGTCAAGATGAGCCTTGAGGAGTTCCGCCAGGTCGTCGAAGTCCATCTGATGGGCAGCGTCATCTGCACCAAGGCGGTGTGGGAGATCATGCGCGAACAGGCCTATGGCCGCATCCTGATGACGACGTCGTCGACCGGGCTCTACGGCAATTTCGGCCAGGCCAATTATGGCGCGGCGAAACTCGGCCTTGTCGGGCTGATGAAGACGCTGGCGCTCGAAGGCGCCAAGTACAATGTCCGGGTCAACACCATCGCGCCGCTGGCGGCGACGCGGATGACGGAAGACCTGATGCCGCCGGCGCTGCTCGAGAAGATGGGTCCCGAGACGGTGGTGCCGGCGGCGGTGTTCCTGGTCAGCGAGGACGCGCCGAGCAATGCCGTCATCAACGCCGGCGGTGGCGGCTTCGAGCGCGCCTATGTGACGCTGACGCGCGGCATTCATGTCGGCGCCGACGAGATGACCGCCGAAACGGTGGCGGCGCGCTTCGACGAGATCAGCGACCGCACCGGTGAGATCGTTCCCGATACCGGCTCGGCGCAGGCGCAGACGGCGCTGGCGGGGGGCTGAGCTGGCCCCCGGGGTCGCAAACGAGCGCCGCCAAGACCCCCCACGCTCATGCCGAGCGAAGTCGAGGCACCCCCGGAATGCGGAAGCATGCCTCGACTTCGCTCGGCATGAGCGGGTTTCGGTGTTGGGGGCTTAACCCCCAGGCAGGCTGCCGTCCGGCGAACGCGGCAGGCTATCGGCAATCTCGAACCAGCCCAGGCGATCGGCGTCGAAGATGTGGACCTGCGGCCGCAGCGCCGGCGCCTCGGGGTCGTCGAAGCCAGTGGCGTTGAGGGTGAGGAAGCTGCCGTCGTCGGGGGCATACCAGAGCTGGCTGCCGCACGTTGGGCAGAAGGCCCGCTGCCCACGCTCCGACGATCGATACAGGGCAGGCGCCCCGGCCACCGCCAGCGCCGCCGGATCGACCGCCACCCAGGCGTTGACCGGCGCCCCCGACAGCCGCCGGCAGATCGAGCAATGGCAATAGCCGGTGCCGAGCAAGGCGCTTTCGTCGACACTGAAGCGAATCCCGCCACACTCGCAATGACCGGCAAGCGCCATCGTCCTCAGGCCTCGACGAGCTTCATCAGCCGGCGTTCGATCGGCGCCAGCACGCCGGCGAGTTCATGCCCGCGCTTGAGCACGACGCCGCCCTCGCCATAAAGCGCCCATTCGCCCTGGCGCAGGCGCAGCGCCGGGTCCTTGACGATGCGGACCTCGGGGTTCTCGGCGGTGCGGCGGAAGGCGGAGAAGCTCGCCACCTTCGGCCCCAGGCTCAGCGCATAGTCGCGCCAATGGCCGGCGGCGACCATGCGGCCATAGAGCGACAGGATGCGATCGAGTTCGCCGCGGGTGAAGCTGACGTCGCGGCGCGCGCCGATGACGCTGACGCTGCTCAACCCGCGGCCTTCTGCTGCTCGTCGGTCAACGCATCCAAGCGCGCCCGCAGCACCTCGATCTCGCAGCGCAGCAGTTCGAGCTTCTGCGTCTCGGGATCGTATTTCTGCGAGCACGGCGTGCCATAGGGCATGAACGGCTTCTGATAGTCGCCGGCATCGACCGGCACCGGCTTGGCCGGAATGCCGACCATCGTCGCGCCTTCGGGGACATCGCGGGTAACGACGGCATTGGCGCCGACCCGCGCCCGGCGGCCGACGGTGATCGGCCCGAGCACCTGCGCCCCCGAACCGACGATCACGCCATCCTCGAGCGTCGGGTGGCGCTTGCCGGCGATGCCATTGGCGGGGTCGGTGCCGCCCAGGGTCACGCATTGGTAGATGGTGACATTGTCGCCGATCAACGCCGTCTCGCCGATGACGACAAAGCCGTGATCGATGAAGAAGTTGCGGCCGATGCGCGCGCCGGGGTGAATGTCGATCGCCGTCAGGAAGCGCGACAGATGGTTGACGATGCGGGCGAGGAGATAGAGCCGCGCGCCGAACAGCGCATGGGCGACCTTGTGCAGTCCGAGCGCCCAGACCCCCGGGTAGGTGAGGATTTCGAGGCGCGATCGCGGCGCCGGGTCGCGCGATTTGACCGAATCGAGATAGGTGAGAAGCGACATGCCACGCAAGCTCCGCATCAGCCAGCCGTGGCGCGCCGGATTGTCCGTGTCAGCGCCGCGGTTGCGGGATTTGAGCGTGACTTTAGCCGCAACCGTGCAGCCGCGCCAGCGCGTCGGCGGAACGTGCCGGCATCGCTGGGGTTCATGCTGGCCAAGAATTTCTAGGGGATCGAGCTTTGACGACACAACAGCCGCGGCCTGACGGCGAAGATCGCAGCGCCGCGGCCGGCGAAGGCAAGGAATCGGAAGCCGCGGGCAGCGCTGGCGCGGCGCGCGAGGCGATCGAGAAAGGACCCGACAACGACCGCGACCGCTATCAGGCCTTCGACAAGGACGATGTGCGCCGGACACGGCGCGACCAGGCCGACCCCGACGAATAAGCCCTCTCCCGCGACGGGAGAGGGGAGTCGCGATCAGATCGCCTGCAACGTCCGCGCTACGGCGTGGACCACCGCTGCGATGCGCACCGCCGCCTGGATCTTTTCGGCCGCCATGCCATGGCCCGCCAGCACCTTGTCATGCGCGTCGATGCACATGCCGCAGCCGTTGACCGCCGACACCGCCAGGCTGAACAGCTCGAAATCGGCCTTGTCGATGCCGGGCGAACCGATGACGTTCATCCTGAGCTTGGCGGGCAGCGTCTTGTAGTCGGGACGCGAGGCGAGATGGACGAAGCGATAGTAGATGTTGTTCATCGCCATGATGCTGGCGGCGGCCTTGGCGGCGGTCAGCGCTTCGGGGCTGAGCTTGGTCGCGGCCTCGGCCTCGACCGCGTCGATCACCGGCTTGTAGGCGCAGGCATGGGCGACGGCGACGAAAGTGCCCCATTTCTGCTGGTCGGTGAGCAGCTGCTCGGCGACGAGGCTCGAGACGTTGAGGCGCAGGTCCTTGGCGTAATCGGGCAAGGTCTTGGCGAGTTCGGTGAAGATCATGGCAAGCACTTCCTTCCCTCTCCCGTTGACGCCGGAGGCGTCGCCTTCGGCTGAGGGAGAAGGTGACTCGGGCGTTGCCCGAGCGGGGTGAGGGTGAGGTTGGGTCGGAAGAAGGTAGGAAGGGGGCGCGGGCAAAGCCCGCGCCGACGTCAGACGGGTTCGGCTGGCTTTAGGCCAGCCGCCCCGCTGTCCGGCCTTTGACGAGTCGGTGGGCAAGCTGCGCTTGCCCACTCGCCGTCATGCGGCTGGCTTCAGCACTTCCTGCCCTTCCGTCCAGTTGCACGGGCAAAGCTCGTCGGTCTGCAGCGCGTCGAGGATGCGCAGCGTCTCGGCGGGGTTGCGGCCGACGTTAAGGCCGTTGATCGTGACATGCTGGATGACATTGTCGGGATCGATGATGAAGGTCGCGCGCAGCGCCACGCCGGCATCCTTGACGACGATGCCCAGCGCATCGGCGAGCTGCTTCGAATTGTCGGCAAGCCAGGGGAAATCCGCGGCGGCGAGGCGCTCGTCCGACTTGCGCCAGGCGAAATGGACGAAATCGGTGTCGGTCGACGCGCCGATCAGCACGGCGTCACGATCCTCGAAATCCTGGGCCAGATCGCCATAGCCGATGATCTCGGTCGGGCAGACAAAGGTGAAGTCCTTCGGCCAGTAGAACAGGATCTTCCATTTGCCCGGATAGGCGGTGGTGATGTCGAGCGTCTCGCCATTCGGCAGCGCGCCAACGCCCTGCTGGACGGGGAGGCTGAACGACGGAACGGTATCGCCAACGGTCAGAGCCATGTGTCTCTCCTGATTTTGCGGAAACGTTGTAAGGCTTGCGCAGCAGGCGCGAGCGGGTTGTCGCCTGGGGAAATCCGGGCTAGAAATCCAATCGATATTCTTCTCGCCGGTGATCGAATTTATCAATGGCATTCTTGCCTACCCTGAAGCAACTGCAATATCTTACCGCATTGCACACACACGGCCACTTCGGCCGCGCCGCCGATGCCTGCTTCGTCACGCAGAGCACGCTGTCGGCGGGACTGCGCGAGCTCGAAACGCTTCTCGAGGCGCATCTGGTCGAACGAAATCGACGGGTGGTACGCTTTTCGCCGCTGGGCGAGCTTGTCGTCGCCAAGGCCTATGACGTTTTGCGCGAAGCCGAGACGCTCGCCGGGTTGGCTCGTGCCGCCGGGCGGCCGCTCGCCGGGCCGGTGCGGATGGGGGTGATCCCGACGATCGCCCCCTATCTGTTGCCGCGCGTGCTGCCGGCGGTGCGCGCCGCCTTTCCCGACCTGCAGCTCTACCTGCGCGAGGACATGAGCGGTGCCGCCTGCGAGGCCATGGCGCGCGGCACCCTTGATTGCGTGCTGCTGGCGCTGCCTTGGGATTGCGGCGACGCCGACAGCGCCACGCTGTTCGACGATCCCTTCTGGCTGGTCTTCCGCGCCGGCGACCTGCCCGACCCGCCGCCCGCGGTCGACCCCGCCAGCATCGATGCCCAGAGCCTGTTGCTGCTCGAGGATGGCCATTGCCTCAAGGATCAGGCGCTGGGCGCCTGCGGCCGCCCCGAGCTGCGCGCCGATGCCGGCCATCGCGGTACCTCGCTGGTGACGCTCGTCCAGATGGTGGCGGGCGGGCTTGGCCAGACTCTGGTGCCGGGAATGGCGCTCGACGCCGGGCTGCTTGCCGGCAGCGATCTCATCGCCCGGCCGCTCGCCGGCGCCGCGTCGCGCACCATCGCCCTGATCTGGCGCCAGGGCTCGCGGCGCGGCGACGAGTTCCGGCTGCTCGCGGGGGCTCTCAAAACCGCCGTGGACACGCCCGGTGTCGCGGCTTACGTGCCGGCCAAATCGCCATCTGGGGAGTGAAGCCGATGAAGGCCGTATTGTGCGTCGAACATGGGCCGCCGGAGAAGCTGGTCGTCCAGGATATCGCCGTTCCCGAGCCGGGGCGCGGCCAGGTCCGCGTCCGCGTCCATGCCGCCGGGGTCAATTTCCCCGATACGCTGATCATCCAGAACCTTTACCAGTTCAAGCCGGCGCTGCCCTTCTCGCCGGGTGGCGAGGCGGCGGGTGTCGTCGATGCGATCGGCGAGGGCATCACCGATCTCGCCGTCGGCGATCGCGTCGTCGCGATGACCGGCCATGGCTGCTATGCGGAAGCTGTCATCGCCAACCGTGCCCAGGTTGTGCCGATCCCCGAGGGCATGCCCGATGACCTCGCCTCGGGGTTCACCATGACCTATGGCACCTCGCACCATGCGCTCAAGCAACGCGCCCGGCTGCAGCCCGGCGAGACCTTGCTGGTGCTGGGCGCCGCTGGCGGCGTCGGGCTGACCGCGGTCGAGCTGGGCAAGGTGATGGGGGCGCGGGTGATCGCCGCGGCTTCGTCCGACGAGAAACTGGCGCTTTGCCGCGAATATGGCGCCGACGAGACGATCAATTATGCCAGTGAGGATCTGAAGGACCGCATCAAGGCGCTGACCGGCGGCCGCGGCGTCGATGTCGTCTATGATCCCGTCGGCGACAAATATGCCGAGCCGGCGTTCCGCGGTATCGCCTGGAACGGTCGCTATCTCGTCGTCGGCTTTGCCGGCGGGGCGATCCCGTCGCTGCCCTTGAACCTGCCGCTGATCAAGGGCGCGGCGATCGTCGGCGTCTTCTGGGGCGCCTTCACCCAGGCCGAACCGGCGCTGCACCGCGAGAATATGGCCGAACTGCTGGCCTGGTACCGCGAGGGCAAGCTCAAGCCGCATGTCTCGCGGCATTTTCCTTTGGAGCAGGGCGCCGAGGCGATCCGCTGGATGATGGACCGCAAGGCGACGGGCAAGGTGGTGTTGACGGTGTGAGGACATCTCCTCCCCCTGTAGGGGGGAGGCGACTCGCGCGCAGCGCGGCGGGTGGGGGTGGTTGCCAACCGCCGAAGTTTCGACGCGCGGCGACCACCCCCAGGGCCGCCTTCGGCGTCTCTCGCCTCCCCCCTACAGGGGGAGGAGCGCGTTTGTACGGATTGGGAGTGTCACCATGCAGCTCAACGCCACCTACCCGCTCTACCTCGCCAACAAGGCCGAGCAGCCCAACACCGACCTCGAAGTCACCGACAAATTCACCGGTGAGGTCGCCACGCGCGTCGCCATGGCCGATGCCGCGACGATCGATCGCGCCATCGCCGCCGCGGTCGAGGCCGCCGAGCCGATGGCGCGGATGGCGGCCTATGAACGCCAGGCGGTACTCGCGCATTGCGTCCGCCGCTTCACCGAGCGCCAGGACGAGCTCGCCCACGCGCTGTGCATCGAAGCCGGCAAGCCGATCCGCGACTCACGCGGCGAGGTCGGCCGGCTGATCGACACCTTCCGCATCGCCGCGGAAGAGAGCGTTCGGATGACCGGCGAGGTCCAGCCGCTCGACATCTCCCCGCGGGCGAAGGGCTATCAGGGCATGTGGAAACGCGTGCCGATCGGGCCGTGCAGCTTCATCTCACCGTTCAACTTTCCCTTGAACCTTGCCGCCCACAAAATTGCCCCGGCGCTCGCGGTCGGCTGCCCGTTCGTCATGAAACCCGCCTCGCGCACGCCACTTGGCGCGATCATCATCGGCGAGGTGCTCGCCGAAACTGACCTGCCGCCGGGGGCCTTTTCGATCCTGCCCGCCCACCGCGACGGCGCCGATCTGTTCACCACCGACGACCGCTTCAAATTGCTCTCCTTCACCGGCTCGCCGGCGGTCGGCTGGGATCTGAAGGCACGCGCCGGCAAGAAGAAGGTGGTGCTCGAACTCGGCGGCAATGCCGCGGTGATCATCGACAAGGATGCCGACCTCGAGGACGCCGCCGAGCGGACGGTATTCGGCGCCTTCTACCAGTCGGGGCAATCGTGCATCGGCGTCCAGCGCATCATCGTCCATGACGCGATTTACGACGTCTTTCGCGACCTGCTCGTCGCCAAGACGGCGAAGCTGATCGCCGGCAACCCTGCCGATGAGGCGACCTTCATCGGCCCGATGATCGACGTCAAGGAAGCGACGCGGCTCGACAATTGGGTGCAGGAGGCCAAGGCCGCCGGCGCGACGGTCCTGTGCGGCGGCAACCGCGAAGGCGCCATGCTGGCGGCGACCCTGCTCGAAGGCGTGCCGCGCGACACGTCGCTGTATCGCGAGGAAGCCTTTGGCCCCGTCGCCTTCTTCTCGCGCTTCTCGGATTTCGACGCGGCGCTCGACGAGGTCAACGACAGCAAGTTCGGGCTGCAGGCGGGGGTGTTCACCCGCGACCTCTTCCATATGCTGAAAGCCTGGGACCGCCTCGACGTCGGCGGCGTCGTCATCAACGACGTGCCGAGCTACCGCGTCGACAACATGCCCTATGGCGGGGTCAAGGACTCAGGGCTTGGCCGCGAGGGCGTGCGCTTCGCGATGGAGGACATGACGGAAATCCGCAATCTGGTGATCCGCCGCCGGCCGGCGGACATGTAAAACTCCCCTCCCGCTTGCGGGAGGGGCTGGGGGTGGGAAGTATCCCGCCATGAGCACCCGCTTCGAGGCCATTCCCACCCCCGACCGCTGGCGCTGCGCGCCGTCTTCGACTCCCCGCCAGCGGGAGGGGGGACCCTTGATCGTCACCGGGCTCCTCGAGCCCGCCGTGCAAGCGCGCTTCGCAGCCCTGCGCCGCGCCCATTATCCCGCCGACCGCAACCAGGTCCCGGCGCACATCTCGCTGTTCCACCAGCTGCCCGGCTCGCAGCTCGACGCCGTCAAACGCCGCCTCAAGGCCGTCTGCGGCGCGCTGCCGCCGCCGCGCGCCGACATCACCGGGCTGAAATCACTGGGGCAGGGCGTCGCCGCGCGGATCGTCAGCCCCGAGCTCGTCGCCGTCCGCGACGAGCTCGCCGAAGGCTGGGCCGGCCTGCTCATCGCCCAGGACCGCCACGGCTTCGCGCCGCATCTGACCATCCAGAACAAGGTCACCGCCGCCGAAGCCCGCGCCACCCTCGCCCGTCTCGAAACCGGCTTCACCCCCATCGCCACCCGCATCGTCGCGCTGGCCTTGTGGCGTTACCTCGACGGCCCCTGGCAGCCGCTCGGCGAAATCGCCTTTCGCGGGCGGTAGCGATCGACGCGAACCCCTTGGGATTTGCCGCCACCTCGGCTAGACCCTCGAAAATGTCGAAGTCCCGCGTTCTCGTCTCCGCCCTGGCGCTTACCGCACTGGCGCTCACCGGCTGTGCCGGCAACAAGGTCAAGAAGGACCGCGCCTATATCGCCCGCGATGTCGAAACGCTCTATCGCGTCGCCCGCGAAACCCTCGACAAGCGCCAGTACAAGCTCGCCGCGGCGCAGTTCGACGAGGTCGAGCGCCAGCATCCCTATTCGGTCTGGGCCCGCCGCGCCCAGCTGATGAGCGCCTTCAGCTACTATGTCGCCGGTGAATATACCGAGGCGATCGGTTCGGCGCAGCGCTTCCTGTCGCTCCACCCCGGCAGCCGCGAGGCGCCCTATGCCTATTACATGATCGCCGTCAGCCATTATGAGCAGATTTCGGGGGTCGAGCGCGACCAGCGCACCACGCAGCAGGCATTGGACGCGCTCGGCGAGCTGATCCGCCGCTACCCGGCAAGCGCCTATGCCGCCGATGCGCGGTTGAAGATCGATCTCGCCCGCGATCACCTCGCCGGCAAGGAAATGGCGATCGGGCGCTTCTACGAGAATCAGGCGCTCTATCTCGCCGCGGTCAGCCGCTATCGCACCGTCATCGATCGCTACGAAACGACCAGCCATGTGCCCGAGGCGCTGTTCCGCCTGGTCGAATGCTATCTGGCGATCGGCATCCCCGAGGAAGCCCGCAAGGCGGCTTCGGTGCTCGGCAACAACTATCCCGGGTCGAAATGGTACGACCGCGGCTACAAGCTGCTCGCCGACAAGGCGCCAAAATTCGGCCCCGATGCGCCTGCGCGCACCGGGGCCTGATTCTGTCGAAATCGCAAGCTAGCGCTCAGCGATCCTTGTCGAAGGCATCGCGAACGCTGTCCTTGGCGCCGCCGACAGTGTTCTGCACCCGGCCTTCGACCTGATCGGCCTTGCCTTCGGTTTCCATCTTGGTGTCGCCGACGAGCTTGCCGACACCCTCCTTGATCTTGCCGCCGATGTTCTTGGCGGCGCCGGTGATGCGATCTTCGTCCATGATGTCCTCCTGGTGACTGGCAGGACAACGAATGGTGCCATGGCTTGGTTGCGCGGCGCGGCGGCGTAACGTGCCGCGGCCGCGACGGTTGGCCTGACTCAGGCGAGCATGGCGTCCGACACAAAGGCGTTGCGTGCGCGCTCCTGGCCGAAGGTCGACATCGGGCCATGGCCGGGGACGAACGCCGTGTCATTGCCGAGCGGCCACAGCCGGCCGGTGATCGCGTCGATCAGATCCTGATAATTGCCGCGCGGAAAATCGGTGCGGCCGATCGACCCCTGGAACAGCACATCGCCAACGATCGCCAGCCGCGACGGCGCATGGTGAAAAACGACATGGCCCGGGGTGTGGCCGGGGCAGTGCAGCACGTCGAGCACGAGATTGCCGACCGTTACCTGGTCGCCCTGGTGCAGCCAGCGATCGGGGGTGAAGGCGGTGGCGCCGGCGAGGCCATATTGCGCGCCGACGGCCGGCGCCTGGTCGATCCAGAATTTGTCGTCGGGGTGGGGGCCTTCGATCGGCACGCCGAGATCGGCGGCGAGCACGCCGGCAAGCCCGCAATGATCGATATGGCCATGGGTGATGAGCAGCTTTTCGACGGTGACGCCATGCTGCCTCGCCACCGCCTTCAGCCGGTCGAGGTCACCGCCGGGATCGGTGAAGGCGCCGCGCATCGTCGCCGGGCACCACAACAGCGTGCAATTTTGCGCGAGCGGCGTGACCGGAATGATGACGGCCTGGAGCGGCGGTGGGGAAGTCATGGAGGCGATCCTTGCCTGCGACCACGCGAGGCTGCAAGCCGCCGCCATCGCCGCCATCGCCGCCATCGCCGCGTCGCTGCCGTTGGAAGCTGGCTGGCCGGGGCAATCCGGATCGGCTTACCGACGATGATGGCGTGGCGATCTGCGCTGCGTTGACCGGCGGCGCAAGGCGGTCACGTCGGCAGTGGCAGTACGATCTCGCGGCGCCCCGGCGTCATCGTCAGGCGCCGGCAGGGACGTCGTTGTTTGCCGGGCAGGCGGTCGCCCGCCCGGCAAACTTCGAAGGTTACGCGGCGATCGTCGCGGGGCGGCGGCGACGCGCCGCGGCACCGACGAGGCCGAAGCCGGCGATCAGCATGACCCAGCTCGACGGCTCGGGAACATCGGTCACCGAGACATTGTCGAGCAGCGAGAACGGCGGAAGGCCGCCGGGGCCGCCATCGGCCCAGAAGCGCAGGGTCTGCGCCGCTTCGGTCGCGGTGAAGCGGAAGCTCGCCGCACGCCAGGGCTGGAAGCCGGCTTCCGGGTTGTTGACAAAGCCGGTCGAGTAGTCGGCGGTGACGTTGTTGCCCGAATCGAGCAGGCTGACCTGCCAGGATTCAAAGGTATCGCCGAAGAAATTGGTCTGCTGCGCGGCAGCCCATTCGAACGACACATTGTACTCGCGGCCGACGGTCAGGCCGGAGATCAGCTGGGTGATCGGGGCGCCGAAGCCACGATCGGCATCCGAGGCGATGAAATTGCCGCCCTGGCCGCTGACCGTGAGGCCGTTGTTGGTACCGTTTTCGGGGCGATAAAGCGAAAAGCCGCCGTAACGACCGACGGCGTCGATATCGCCGGGCACGAAAACGAAGGCCAGGCCGTCCGTGGTCCAGCCCTGCAGCTGGCCGTTGCCGGGGCCATATTGCGTGGAGAATTCGTCCGAATTGGCGCCGAGGCCCCAGGTTTCGAAGCCGCCATTGACGACAAGGTTGGTGGCCGCCTGCGCGTTGCCGGCGAAAGCGGCGGATGCCGCAAGGCCGAGGAGGAGGGTTTTGATGGTCATTCTTGTCCCTTTTTCTGCGACGTGCTTGTCGTTACGCTCCCGCTCGTCGATCAGCGCGAACATACGCGTTCGGTGCAAAGACCGCGCCAAAATAGTTAACCGCGCAAAGATAACACAAAATCATGATAAACAAGGATATTCAGGAAATCCAAAGCTGCTCCGCCCTGGCAGCGTTAATGGTCTTCGCCGTCAAAGTGTCGGCTGGCTTTACACTTCGTCAATGCGGAGCGCCCTCATCGCCATCGCGAACGGCGATCGGCCGCGCTCGCCGGCGACCTGATCGGCGACGCTGCCGCAGAGTGCGCCAGCGGTCGCGCATCGCGGCGGGACCACCCGGACGACGCGACCCAGCGCAGGGTTCGGGTTGCGGCTGACGGCTGCGGCGCCTTGCCGCCGCGGCAAGGCGGTGGTTGCCGGCGACGGCTCGTTGCGGTTAGGGACCAAATTCGGGTCCGGATTCGCCGGTATCTGAAGAGGGGGATTCAGCGGTGGACGCGTTGGCCAGCCTTCCAGGGTCGCTGCAGGGTTTTGTCATTTCCGTCGCGCGGCTGTCGGTCTGGCTCGTCGTCCTGAGCATTATCTTCGTCCCGCTCGAACGGCTGTATGCCCGCACCCCGGCCAAATGGGTGCGACCGCAGATCGGCAACGATCTCTTCTATTATTTCTTCACCAGCCTCGTCCCGGCGGCGTTGCTGGCGCTGCCACTGGCGCTGGTCGCCAAGCTCGTCGCGCTGATCGTCCCGGCCGGCCTGCACGCCTGGGTCCACCAGCTTCCGGTCTGGGCGGCGATCGTCGCTGGGCTGGTGGTCGCCGACATCGGCTCTTACTGGGGCCATCGCCTCAGCCATGAATGGCCGCTGCTCTGGCGCTTCCATGCCCTGCACCATAGCGCCGAACATATCGATTATCTCGTCAATGGCCGCGCCCATCCGCTCGACATCATTTGGGTTCGGATGTGCGGGCTGGTGCCGGTCTATATCCTCGGGCTGGGCAGCACCGCCGGCGCCGGGCCCATCGTTCCCGCCATCATCGCCATTGTCGGCACGCTCGCCAGCTTTTTTGTCCATGCCAATGTCCGCTGGCGCTTCGGTGTGCTCGAATGGCTGGTGGCGACGCCGGCGTTCCACCATTGGCATCACAGCAAGCACGATCACATCAACCGCAACTACGCCGCGACCTTCCCGTGGATCGACGCGATGTTCGGCACGCTCTACCTGCCGAAGCAGTTCCCCGCCGACTATGGCATCCCCGATCCGGTGCCGACGACGATTGTCGGCCAGATGATCGCGCCCTTCGCGGCAGCGCCGGTGCCCGAGCGGACGCGCTAGCCGGCGGCAGCGCCGACGCAGCGTTTGCAACGCCGCCGCGTTGTGGCAAAGCTTGAATTCTGACAATCACGTAAGGTTGGCCGTGGCACTCGACAGACCGGGAATGGATTGGCGCGCCGATGTGCCGGCATCGATCGTCGTGGCGCTGGTGGCGCTGCCGCTGTGCCTCGGCATCGCGCTGGCGTCGGGGGCGCCGCTGTTCTCGGGGCTGATCGCCGGCGTTGTCGGCGGCGTTATCGTCGGCGCGCTCAGCCGCTCGCCGCTGTCGGTATCGGGGCCGGCCGCCGGCCTGTCGGCGATCGTTTTCGCCGCGATCGAGCGCCTGCCGAGCTTCGAGATCTTCCTCCTCGCCGTCTGCCTCGCCGGGGTTATCCAGATCCTGCTGTCGGTCAGCCGGGCGGGCGTTCTCGCCGAATTCGTGCCGTCGGCGGTGATCACCGGCATGCTGGCAGCGATCGGGCTGCTGTTGATCCTCAAGCAGCTGCCGCATGCCGTCGGCTATGACGGCGACCCCGAAGGCGATTTCAGCTTTGTCCAGCCGGGCGGCGGCAACACCTTCACCACGCTCGCCACCATGGTCGGCGACAATCTGCAATTGGGCGCACTGTTGGTCGCGGCAATCAGCCTCGTCTTCCTGTTCTGGTGGGACAAGGCCAAGCCCAAGCAGGGCCCCTTGAAGCTGCTGCCCGGACCGCTCGTCGTCGTCGTCTTCGGGGTTGCCGCCAATGCGCTGTTCGCCGGCGTCGCGCCGGGCCTGGTCATCGCGCCGAGCCACCTCGTCCAGGTGCCGATCGCCGGTTCGGCCGAGGGCCTCGTCAAGCTGCTGCGGCTGCCCGATTTCGGCGCGATCACCGATGGCGCGATGTGGGTGACGGCGATCACGCTGGCGATCGTCGCCAGCCTCGAATCGCTGCTCAGTGTCAAGGCGGTCGACGAGATCGACCCCGAGCGGCGCGTTACCGACAAGAACCGCGAGCTGCTGGCGCAGGGCGTTGGCAATCTTGCCTCGGGGCTGATCGGCGGGCTGCCGGTGACCTCGGTGATTGTCCGCTCCTCGGCCAATGTCGACGCCGGCGCGACGTCGAAGCTGTCGGCGGTGCTGCATGGTTTCTGGCTGCTGCTCAGCGTCGCGCTGATTCCCGCTATCCTCAACCTCATCCCGCTGTCGGCGCTGGCGGCGGTGCTGATCGCCACCGGCTACAAGCTCGCCAAGCCGGCGCTGTTCGTCGAGCGCTGGAAGCAGGGCTGGACGCAGTTCATTCCCTTCGTCGCGACGGTCGTGGCGATCCTGTTGACCGACCTGCTGATCGGCATCTGCGTCGGCCTCGCCATCGGCATCGCCTTTGTCATCCGCCGCAATATTGAAAACGCCATTACCTATGTCGAAACCGACGAGGCGGTGATGGTGCGGGCGCGGCGCAACCTCTATTTCGTCCACAAGGTGCAATTGCAGCAGGCGCTGGCGCGCGTTCCCGACGGCAAGACCGTGCTGCTCGACCTGTCGGCGACCAATTATGTCGATCTCGACAACATCGACATCATCAATGCCTTCATCAAGGCGGCGGCGTTCCGTCGGCTGCGGGTCGTCGTCAAGGGCGATCCGCGCGGCCGTGCCGCGCCGCTGATCCGCGCGCCCCTGACGCGCGCGCGCGCTACCTGAGGAACCGGCCATGCAGGAAATCGATCAGCTGCTCCTCCACAATCGCGCCTGGGCGGCCGAACAGCTCGCCGAGGATCCGCAGGTCTTCGTCCGCCACGTCGATGGCCAGCAGCCGGTCTTCCTGTGGATCGGCTGTTCGGACAGCCGGGTGGCGCCCGACCAGTTCACCCAGGCGCAGCCGGGCGGGCTGTTCGTCCATCGCAACATCGCCAATCTCGTCCAGCACGACGACGCCAATCTGATGGCGGTCCTCGATTTCGCTGTCGGCACGCTCGGCATCGATCGACTTGTCGTCTGCGGTCATTATGGTTGCGGCGGTATCAAGGCGGCGCTCGCCGGGCCACCGCCGGGACCCGTCGGCGCGTGGCTGGCGCATGCCCGTGACGTTTATGACGCCCATGCCGATGAGATCGACGCGCTGCCGGACGAGGAAGCCCGCACCAACCGCCTCGTCGAGTGCAATGTTCGCGACCAGCTGGTGCATCTGGCGCAAACGCCGACCGTGCGCGCCGCCATGGCCGCCGGGCGCGATGTGCGGCTCCATGGCTGGGTCTATGACCTGCGCGACGGCCTCATCAAGCCGGTGATGGAGATCGACCGCGACACGCCGCTCGACGCCGTGCCGGCGCCCGAGCGGGTGCTCGTCTGACCCGCGACATCCGGGTCGACGCCCGGCCGACCCGAGGACAAGCCTGTCCTACACTGCCTGTTTCGGGTAGACGTCGCGGGTATTTCCGCTCTTTGACATTGTGAGGCAGGGTCGTCGCGGGTGAGCCAGGTCGTCGCCACGGGAGCGCCCTGTAACGAGCGCCGCCGCGGCGAAAACCGTCCGAAACGGTCAATTTGGTAAACTTCCGAGCCGGCGGCGCCTTACGGATTGCCGCTGCCGCCGGCGGCGCCATAGATGTGCCCGGTGGTATAGCTCGCCTCGCCGGCGGCGAGCTGGACATAGATCGACGCCAGCTCGACCGGCTGGCCGGGGCGGCCGAGCGGGGTCTGCCCGCCGAATTGTTCGAGCTTTGCCATCGTCGCGCCGCCCGAAACCTGCAGCGGCGTCCAGATCGGCCCCGGCGCGACGCCGTTGACGCGGATGCCCTGCGGCCCGAGCTGCTTGGCCAGCGACTTGGCGAAGTTCATGTTGGCCGCCTTGGTCATCGCATAATCGACAAGGTCCATCGACGGATCATAGGCCTGTTCCGACGTCGTGATGATGATCGCGCTGCCCGGCTTCAGGTGCGGCAGCGCGGCGCGCGTCAGCCAGAAGGGCGCGTAGATGTTGGTCTTCATCGTCGCGTCGAAATCCTCGTCGCCGATCTCGGCGAGGGTCGGCTTGGTCTGTTGGCGGGCGGCGTTGTTGACGAGAATGTCGAGCCCGCCGAGGTCGGCGACGCTGCGCTCGACGAGGCGGCGGCAGAAGGCGGCGTCGCGCAGGTCGCCGGCGATACCGACGCCCTTGCGCCCGGCCTTGCGGATGAGGTCGAGAACCTCGTCGGCGTCGGGCTGCTCGGCCGGCAGATAGTTGATGACGACATCGGCGCCTTCGCGGGCGAAGGCGATGGCGGCGGCGCGACCCATGCCTGAATCGCCGCCGGTGATCAGCGCCTTGCGGCCGGCGAGGCGCCCCGAGCCCTTGTAGCTGGTTTCGCCGTGATCGGGCCGGGGTCGCATGTCGCGGGCGAGGCCCGGCCATGCCTGCTCCTGCCTGTCGAAGGGCGGCTTCGGGTATTTTGCGGTCGGGTCGGTCATCGGTGCTGCGGCGCCGCCGCTGCCTCGCGGTGCCGCCGCCGTGGGGGCGGCCATCGCCAGCGCGGCGCCGCCGACGACACCGCGCCGCGTGACCGGGAAATTCTGCTCGCTCATTTGCTGTCCTCGTCCTGCTTCGAGACAGGCCAACGAGGCAGGGGACGATGGGTTGCTCGGTCTGGCGAAACCGGCGCCGCGACTATTTGAGCAGCGTCGTCTGCCAGAAGGTCACCGTTGCCAGGAACTGGAAGTCGAGATTCTCCTTCTTCTGATAGCCATGGCCTTCGTTGGCGGCGATCAGGTGCCAGACCGGCACGCCGTTCTTCCGCACCGCCGCCGCCATCTGATAGCTTTCGGAGGGTTTCACCCGCGGGTCGTTGCTGCCGGTGACCAGCATCATCGGGAGGCGGATTTCGCCGGCGCGGGTCAGCGGCGAGATCTCGGTCAGCTTGGCGCGGGCTTTCGGGTCGCGCTCGTCGCCATATTCGACGCGGCGCAGGTCGCGGCGATAGCTTTCGGTATTCTCAAGTAGCGTCACGAAGTTCGAAATGGCGCGCAGGCAGAGCGCGCTCTTCAGCCGCGCGCCATAGGCGATGGCGACGGCGTTGCACATATAGCCGCCATAGCTGGCGCCGGTTTCGGCGACGCGGGCCGGGTCGATATCGGGGCGGGCGGTGAGGGCATCGAGGAAGGCGCCGATGTCCTTCACCGTGTTCTCGCGCTGCCAGGGGCCATTGTCGAGGCCGACGAAGCGGCGGCCATAGCCCGTCGAACCGCGGACATTGGGGTAGAAAACCGCCAGCCCGAGCTCGTTGACGAGATAATTGGCGCGGCCGAGGAAGCCGGGGCGGGTCTGGCCTTCGGGGCCGCCATGGATGTCGACGATCAGCGGCCGCTTGCCGGGAAAGCGCGCCGGGTCGGGCGTGTAGAGAAAGCCCGACACCTCGACGCCGTCGAAGCTCCTGACCTTGACGAGTTCGGGCTCGCGATTGGCGGCGGCGTCGAGGCCGCCGGTTTCGGAGAAGGTCCAGCGCGTCGCCTGGAGCGTCGCGGGATCGACGCTCCACGCGTCGGCGGGCGAAGTCGCGCTGGCGAGGCTGAAGCCGATCGCGCCCCAGGGGGCGATTTTCAGCCCGGTGATGACGCCGGCGGGCAGCGCTGGCTCGCCCTTGGCGGTGCCGTCGAGACCGACAAGGCGCAGCTTCGAGACGCCGGCTTCGTTGAAAACGGTGGCGACGAAACTGCCATCCCTGGCGATGGCGAAATCCTCGGCCTCCCAGGCGGCGGGGGCTTTTGACAGCGGCGTGAAGCCGCCGCGGCGATCGAGGCGGCCGAGGCGCATGACATCGGCACCGGCATCCGACAGCACGAGGATGCTGCCATCGGGGGCATAGCGGGCATTGGCAAAGGACGCCGGCTTGCCCGACGTCAGCCTGACCAGCGCGCCACTCGCGAGATCGAGTTCATGGACCTCGGCACGCTCGACCGACAGCCGCTGGACGACGAGCGCCTTGCCGCCATCGGCGCTGAACGCCTCGAAGCCCCAGCCGCCGCCGCTCAGCTGTGCGACGCGGCGATCGCTGGCGGGATCGCGCGGGTCCATGACATAGAGGTCGGTGTCGGTGCCGTTGCGGCGGGTCGAGCCATAGCCGATGCGCTTGCCGTCGGGCGACCAGGTCAGCCCGGTGTTGCGGCTCTTGCCGTCGGTGAGCAGGATCAGCCGGCCCTTGTCGAGGCGGTAGAGCTGGAAGAACTCAGCGCCGCCGACGTCCTTGACGAGGACGATCGTCCCATCGTCGGCGGCCGCGGCGACGGGGATCGGTTCATTTTCGAAGCTGATCTGCCGGCGGTCGCCGCCGGGAGTCGCCACGCGCGCCAGCTGCGCCGCATTGCCGAAGCGCGTCGCGACGAGGATGCCGCGGGTCTTGGCGTCCCAGTCCTCGAAGGCGGCGGTGCGATATTCGAGATAGGGGCGGACGGCATCGGCAAGGCTCGCCGGGATCGCCGGGATATTCTCGGCGGTGATTGCCGCCGGCGGCGCGACGGTTTGCGCCGACAGGGGCAGGGCACCGACGGGCAGGGCACCGGCGAGCAGCAGGGTGATGAGACGGGACATGGCGGTTCCTAGCACGCGACCGCGCCTGTCTATCACCCGGCCACCCCGCCGCAAGCCGCGTTCGGGTCACGCCGCCGCCGGCCAGGCGCCGGCTTCGAAGATCACCTCGAAGCCACCCATGATCAGGCGCTTGCCATCGAAGGCCATTTCCATCTCGGCCATGCGCGGGTCGGCCATGATCCGGGCATTGGCAGCGTCACGCTCGGCGCGCGACGGCCAGACGATCCAGGAGAAGACCACCGTCTCGTCGTCGGCGGCGGCCACAGCGCGGCGGAAGTCGGTGACGTCGCCGGGCTTGATGTCGTCGCCCCAGGTCTCGACGACCTGGAGGGCGCCATATTCGCGCAGGATATCGGCGAAGGCCCGCGCCGCGGCGAGATAGGCGTCGCGGTTGGCGTGCGGCACGGGAATGGCAAAGCCATCGATATAGGGCATGGGTCGGCTCCCTCAGGCGGTGACGGGTTCGGCGTTGGCAAGGTCGGCGGGCATCGCGGCGGTATCCATCCACATCACTTCCCAGATATGGCCATCGGGGTCGGCGACGCTGCGGCCGTACATGAAATCCCTATCCTGGACGGGGCAGGGGTCGAGGCTGCCGCCGGCGGGCGCCGCGGCGGCGACCAGCGCATCGACGTCGGCGCGGCTTTCGGCCGACAGGCAAAGCAGCGTCTGCGCCGTCGCCTGGGCGTCGGCGATGGCGCGGCTGGTGAAGGTGCTGAAGAATTCATGCGTCAGCAGCATGACGTGGATCGCCTCGCTGAAGCGCATCTTGGCGGCGACCTGATTGCTGAACTGATGGTCCTGGACCGCCCCCATCGCGGCGTAGAAGCCGATCGATCGTTCGAGGTCGGTCACCGGCAGGTTGATGAAGATCATGCGGTCCATCGTCGCTCTCCTGTCGAATCGCTTTGCACAGGCTGGCAGGCGTGGTTATCAAAGACAACCATGAAGTCAGAAAAGATAACCGAAGCGGCGACCAGCCGACGGCGGCGCTACGACGACGCGTGCGGCACGGCGCATGCCCTTGATCTGATTGGCGATCGCTGGGCGCTGCTGGTGATGCGCGAATTGCTGCTGGGGCCGCGGCGCTTTGCCGAGCTGCGCGCCGACCTGCCCGGCATCAGCGCCAATGTGCTGACCCAGCGTCTCGGCGAACTCGAGGCGATCGGGGTCGTCGTCCGCCAGCGCCTGCCGCCACCCGCGGCGGTGCAGGTCTATGCCCTGACCGACTGGGGCGCCGAATGCGAACCGATCCTGGCGGTGCTCGGGCGCTGGGCAACGCGCTCGCCGTGGCACGATCCGACCCTGCCGTTGAGCGCAGTGTCGCTGCTGATCTCCTTCCGCACCATGTTCGATCCGGCGCGCGCCGGCGATCTGCGCGCCACCATCGGCTTTCGCATCGGGGCAGGCAGCTACCGCGTCGCCATCGCCGCCGGCACGTTGGCGGCCGAACGCGGCAATGTGGTCGGGACGGACGCGGTCATCACCGCGCCAGCGCCGGCGATCGCCGGGGTCGTCTATGCCGGCCAGCCGCTCGCCGGGCTCGATATCGCCGGCGACGCGGCGCTGGTGGCGCGCTTCGTCACGCTGTTTCCGCTGCCTGCCAAGGTCGGCGTCACCGTGCCAGCCGCAGCGCCATGATCAGCTCGTCGACATAGCAGTCGCCGACCTTCAAGGCGTGCGGGTCGATGCCGACGGCGGCGAACCCCGCCGCCTGGTAGAGGGCGATCGCCTCGGCATTGTCGACAGCGACGCCGAGGCGGAGTTCCTCGACACGGGTGCGGGCATGGGCGACGATCGCCGCGACGAGGGCCGCGCCGAGCCCCTGGCGCCGCGCTGCGGGCGCGACATACATGCCCCACAGCACGCCGCGATGCACGCGCTTCAGCCCCGGGGTCATGTAGAAGCCGGCAAGGCCGACAAGCGGCGTCCCGGCGCCGAGGACATGGTCGGTTTCGAGCGCGGTGACGACCTCGGCGAGCGTCCGCGCCGCCTCGCGGGCCGGGTCGCTGCCGAAGGCGCGTGGATGGTCGGTCAGCGCCTGCACGCGCAGCGCCTGGAAGGCCGCGGCATCGGCGGCGCCAAGGCGGCGGATCGCGGCCATGGCGGGGTGGTGGCACGGCCGGCGCTGGCGGGCAATCCGCCGCGGGCGGTTTCGCGCCGCGTCGGTGGGGGCTAGGGGAGGGGCGTGTTCGACCCGACCCGGCCTTTCGTGCTGCTCGACGATGCCGCTGCCGGGCGCGCGCGGCTGTTTACCGGCGTGGTCGAGACGCTGATCGCCGAGACCGCCGACGCCGTGCGGCCGGCGCTGGAACGGCTGCGCGACCCCGGCCCCTGGGCAGGCTATCTTGCCTATGAGGCGGGGCTGGCGCTCGAACCGCGGCTGGCGGGGCTGGTGCGCCCCGCCGGCGATCCCCTGCTGTGGTTCGGCCGCTTCGCCGAGGAACACGCCGTCGCCGATGTCGCGGCGCTGCTCGGCGAGGGGCCGGCGGCGGTCGGCGTGCCGCGGCCGGCGATAACGCGCGCCGACTATGAAGAGGCGCTGGCGCGGGTGCTGGCGTTGATTGCCGCCGGCGACATCTACCAGACCAATCTGACCTTCGCTGCCGAGGTGGCGGTCAGCGGGCATCCGCTGCCTCTCTACGCCCGGCTGCGCGCCGGCAGCCGGGCGCCCTGGGGCGCGCTGGTCTTCACCGGCGCGCGCTGGCTGCTGAGCTTCTCGCCCGAGCTGTTCTTCACCCTCAAGGGCCGCCAGCTGACCGCGCGGCCGATGAAGGGCACGGCGCGACGGGGTGGCGACGCGGCCGCCGATGCCGTGGCCGCGGCAGCCCTCGCCGCCGACCCCAAGAACCGCGCCGAAAACCTGATGATCGTCGATCTGCTGCGCAACGACCTCTCACGGGTGGCGAGCGACGTCGCGGTGCCGGCGCTGTTCGAGGTCGAGGCCTATCCGACGATCCTGCAGATGACCTCGACGATCACCGCGACGGCGCGCCCCGGCATCGCCGCCGCCGATGTGCTGGCGGCGACCTTTCCCTGCGGCTCGGTGACGGGGGCACCGAAGATCCGCGCCATGGAAATCATCGCCGCGGTCGAGACCGAGCCGCGCGGCGCCTATACCGGCAGCATCGGCGCCATCGACGCCGCGGGCGATGCCACCTTCAATGTCGCCATCCGCACGCTGACGCTGGCGCCGGGGGCGGGCGTGGCGCGTCTCGGGCTCGGCTCGGGAATCGTCGCCGACAGCGACGCCATTGCCGAATGGGCCGAATGCTTCGCCAAGGCGGCGTTCCTCGCCCGGCGCGGCTCCCCCGACCTCATCGAGACGATGCGCGTTGTGGGCGGCGAACTGCCCGATCTCGACCGGCACCTCGACCGCATGGCGACGAGCGCGGCTTATCTCGGCCATCGCTTCGATCGCGCGAGGCTGGCAGCAACAGCGCGGGCGGCGGCGCGCGGCGACGGCCGGCTGCGGCTGCTGCTGGCGCCCTCGGGCGCGGCGGCAGCGCAAGCTTCGCCGCCACCGCCGCCACTGCCCGACCCGGTGCTGGTGGCGCTGGCGGCGCTGCCCGTCGCCGAGGATGATTGGCGGCTGCGCCACAAGACCAGCGACCGTGCCTTCTATGACGATGCCCGCCGCGCCGCTGGCACGGCCGAAGTGATTTTCGTCGCCCCCGACGGCAGCCTGACCGAAGGCAGCTTCACCAGCCTTTTCGTGCCGCGCGGCGGGCGGTTGCTCACCCCCGACGGCCCGCTGCTGCCCGGCATCCTGCGCGCCCGGCTGATTGCCGAGGGCCGCGCCGTGCCGGCGCCACTGACCGCCGCCGACCTTGCCGGCGGCTTCTTCATCGGCAATGCCCTGCGCGGCCTGCTGCCGGCGCGACTGCGGTCATGACGCGGCCGCGAAAGAAAACTCCTGCCATCCTGTTGCGCAGCGCAGCAAAGCGCCCGTAAAGACCGGCGGTCGCGAAAGGAACTCGATTTGCCCGCCCTCTCCGCCGCCATTCAGCGCATCCAGCCGAGCCCGACGATCGCCGTCACCAACAAAGCCGCCGAGCTCAAGCGCGCTGGCCGCGATATCATTGGCCTCGGCGCCGGCGAGCCCGATTTCGACACCCCCGACTTCGTCAAGGAAGCCGCGATCGCCGCGGTCCGCGCCGGCCAGACCAAATATACCGCCGTCGACGGCACGCCCGAGCTGAAGGCGGCGATCCGCGCCAAGTTCAAGCGCGACAACGCCCTCGACTATGGCCTCGACCAGATCACCGTCAATTCGGGAGGCAAGCAGACGATCTTCAACGCGCTGCTGGCGACGCTTGACCCCGGTGATGAGGTGGTGATCCCGGCGCCCTATTGGGTCAGTTATCCCGACATCGTCGCCTTCGCCGGGGCAACGCCGGTGCCGGTGGTGTGCGGGATCGACCAGGGCTTCAAGCTGACGCCGGAACAGCTCGACGCGGCGATCACGCCGCGGACCAAGTGGCTGATCTTCAACTCGCCGTCGAACCCGACGGGGGCCGCCTATAGCCGCGCCGAGCTCAAGGCGCTCGCCGAGGTGCTGCTCCGCCACCCCCAGGTGATGATCCTCGCCGACGACATGTACGAACATATCGTCTATGACGGTTTCGACTTCGGCACCTTCGCCGAGATCGAGCCGGGGCTTTACGACCGTACGCTGACGGTCAATGGCGCCTCCAAGGCCTATGCGATGACCGGCTGGCGGATCGGCTTCGCCGGCGGGCCGGCGTGGCTGATCAAGGCCATCGCCAAGCTGCAATCGCAATCGACGTCGAACCCCTGTTCGATCTCGATGGCGGCGACGGTCGCGGCCTTGAACGGCGACCAGTCTTTCCTCGCCGTCCGCAACGAAGCCTTCCGGAAGCGCCGCGACCTCGTCGTGTCGATGCTCAACCAGACGCCGGGGCTGATCTGCCCGCGCCCGGATGGCGCCTTCTATGTCTATCCCGACTGCGCCGGGCTGATCGGCAAGACGACCCCCGGCGGCGCGGTGCTCGCCGACGACGAGGCGGTGGCGGGCTATTTCCTCGACGCCGAGGGGGTGGCGGTGGTGCACGGCGCTGCCTTCGGCGGCTCGCCGGCGTTCCGCATCAGCTATGCGACGTCGGACGCGTTGCTCGAGGAAGCCTGCAAGCGCATCCAGCGCGCCGTCGGCAATCTGCGTTGAGCACAGGTTGCCGTGCGCTGTCTGGAGCGGCTTCCGACCAAGCCCGATCACCGTCATCGCCCTGCGGCCGACCGCTTCGCGGCGGGGCGCTTTTGGGCCGCGGCAGCGTCGCTCGTCGGTTACGATGCCCAAGGCATCGCGCCCTCCTCGCTCCCCCAAGTCTCTTTGGGCCGCGACCCAAAATCGCCGCCGTGCCGACGATCCAACTTGATCGCAAGCCGCTCTAGCGCGCGGAAGTTTACCAAATTGACCGTTTCGGACGGTTTTCGCGCACGACCGCCGGCGGCGCGGAAGTTCACCGAAGTACAGTCACCTGACGATGAGAAAGAACGAATCGGAGCGGCTGCTTTGTGCGGTTGACCGCGCAATGGTTGTAACCGATTTGGTGTCTGTAGGACAGGGCGGCGGGGCTGTGACGAAGGTCAGGGCTTGCCGACCTGCCCGGCAAGTGCGGCGCGCAATCGTGCGGCAAGGTCCATCGCCGGGTGAAGGACGTTGAGCATTTCGACGCGGTCGTCGACGGTGCGGTAGATGACGAGATGGCTGTCGACCGTGAGCACGCGATAGGGCGGCGGCACATCGCTGCGGCGGCGGCCCTTGTCGGGGTTGGCGGCAAGGTCGACACAAGCGGCATGCAGCCGGCGCAGATAGCTTTGCGCCTGCTTGTCACCCCAACGGTCCGCGGTGAAATCATGGATATCGCCGAGGTCGCGCGCCGCTTCGGGCGACAGGACGAGTTTCACGCGGCGTGACGGCGGCGGCGGTCGGCGATGATGGCATCGACATCAAAAGCGACGCCTTGCCCCTCGTCCAGCTGCCGCGCGCTGACCGCCAGCAACTCCCACAGCAGGTCGCGCTCGGCTTCGGCGTGGCGCGCCTGGTCCTCACGGATCAGATGGCGGATATATTCGCTCGTCGAATAGCTGCCGGCGGCGGCGCGCGCCTCGACATAGTCGCGCAAGGGGTCGGGCAGCGAGACATTCACGGTGGCCATGGCCGCGAAAATGCGGTGCCGGCCAAAGCGTGTCAAGGCTTGGCGGCGCTACCCGCCAGGGTCGCCGAGCAACCCGGCAAGTCCCCCTTGTCAGAGACTGACCGTCACTGCGTGGATTCCCAGCCCGATCAGCCCGCCGATCAGCGTGCCGTTGATGCGGATGAACTGCAGGTCGCGGCCTACGGCCGTCTCGAGGCGGTCGGTGACCGTGGCGGCGCTCCAGCCGCGGATGGTATCGGAGACGAGGCTGACGATCTCGTCGCCATAATCATGGACGAGGCCGACGGCGGCGCGGCGCAGGTGGAGGTTGATCGCGGCGCGCAAGCGCTCGTCGGCGGCGAGGCGTTCGCCGAGGGCACGGACGACCGCCGCCAGCCGGCTATCGGGGCCGGTGCTGGCGAGCGCGCGGGCGAGGCCGCTGCGTGCCTCGCCCCATAGCCCGTCGAGCCAGGCGGCGAGCGCCGGATTGGCGATGAGATCGGCCTTCCAGGCTTCGACCTGCGCCTGGTTTTCGGGGAAATGGCGCAGGTCGAAGGCCCAGGTGGCAAGGCTCTCGCCGATGCGGGCGCGCAGCGAATGATGCGGATCGTGGCGCATCTCGCGCAGCAGGCGCCCGATACCGGCGATCAACTGGTCGGCGACGCGGTCGTCGATATTGACGAGGCGCAGCACCCATGTCGTGCGGTCGCTGACCATGCCTCGGATCACCGGTTCCTGGCTGTCGAGCGTCTTCAGCGCCCAGTCGAGGCCTGCGTCGATCAGCGGCTCGTGGCGACCGCGCGCCAGGGTCGAGTCGATGGCGTCGGCGAGGATCGGCGACAGCGGCAGCGCCTGCAGCTTGTCGGTGGCGGTATCGCGCACCAGCGCCGCCATGGCGGGGGTATCGAGCGCTTCGATCAGCCGCGCCAGCAGCGGGCCGAAACCGCGGCGGCGGACGGCCGACACGGTGGCATCGGCGGCCGGCGCCGGCGGGCGCGTCGCCCACTCGGCCGCCATGCCCGCCATGTCGATGCCTTCGAGGCGCCGCGTCACCACCGCGGGGGTGAGAAAGTTATCCTTGAGGAAGGCCGCCAGCGTGTCGCCGATGCGGTCCTTCGAGCGCGGGATGATCGCGGTATGGGGAATCGGCAGGCCGAGCGGGTGGCGGAACAGCGCCGTCACCGCGAACCAGTCGGCAAGGCCGCCGACCAGCGCTGCTTCGGCGAAGGCCTGCACCCAGGGCCAGGCGGGGTGGCCGCCGGCGTTGATCGTTGCGACGACGAAAAGGCCCGCCATCGCGGCGAGGAGGAGGGTCGCCACCGCACGCATGCGGTGGAAAGGCGAGGCAGGCAGGTCGAAAGGCCGGAAAAGTTTCAGGATCTCACTCGGCGGGCTGGGGGCGGGCCGCTCCCTTAACGCCTTCGTTGTTGGTGAACCAGCGCTTGAGCCAGGGGCCGAGGCGAGTTTCGGCACCAACCGCCAGGCTGAAGCTCGCCGGCACGATGACCAGGGTCAGCGCCGTCGAGACGATCAGCCCGCCGATGACGACGATGCCCATCGGCGCGCGGAAGCTGGCATCGCCGGTCAGCGACAGGGCGATCGGCACCATGCCGGCGACCATCGCGACGGTGGTCATGATGATCGGCTGAACGCGCTTGTGGCCGGCTTCCATGATCGCTTCGAAGCGCGGCACGCCCTTGCCCATTTCCTCGATCGCCATGTCGACGAGCAGGATCGAATTCTTGGCGACGATGCCGAGCAGCATCAGCAGGCCGATGAAGACCGGCAGCGACACCGGATTGCCGGTCAGGTGCAACGCGATGCCGCTGCCCAGCGGCGCCAGCAGCAGCGACCCCATGTTGACGAAGGGCGGCAGCACCCGCTTGTAGAGCAGCACCAGCACGGCGAAGACCAGCAGCACGCCGGCGATGACGGCGATGACGAAGTTGAGCAGCAACTCGCCCTGCCATTTGTCCTGGCCGAGGCGAACTTTCTGGACGCCCTGCGGCAGGTTCTTCAGCGCTGGCAACGCGTCGATCTTCGGCATGGCTTCGCCCGAGACAAGCCCCGGCGCGAGATCGGCGCCGATCATGATGCGGCGCTGCTGGTTGTAGCGGCGCAGCTCGGTAGCGCCGGCGCCGAAGCTGACATCGGCGACGACCTTCAGCGGCACCGACGCGCCGTTGGCGGTCGGCACCGGCAGGTTGCGGATGGTGTCGATCGTCCGGCGCGATTCCTGGCTGAGCGCGACACGGATCGGGATCTGGCGATCGGACAGCGAGAATTTGGCGACATTCTGGTCGATGTCGCCCAGGGTCGCGATGCGGATGGTCTGCGACAGCGCCGCGGTGGTGACGCCCATCTGCGCCGCGAGGTCGAAGCGGGGCTTGATGACGATTTCGGGTTTGCGCAGGTCGCCCTCGATACGTGGCTGGCGGATCTCGGCAAGGCCGCGCATCTGCTCGACGACGCGGGTGGCGGTCGCTTCGAGCGCGGCGGGGTCGCTGCCGGCAAGCACCACGGTCAGGTCGCGGCCGCCGAAGCCCCCCGACTGCGACTGGAAGGTAACGCGGGCATCGGGGATGACCTGCAGATTGGGCGCCATGTTGCGCTCGAACTCGGTGCTTTTGACCGGCCGCTCCTTGTGGAGCGTCAGATAGATATTGGCCTCGGTCGGATCGATATCGGCGAAGGCCGCCGCGACGATCGGCGATTTTTCGAGAATGGCGATGGTCTTGTCGACGACCGCCTCGGTCTGCTTCGGCGTCGATCCCGGCGGCAGTTCGATCTTCACCTGGCTGTAGTCGGTGTCGATGTTGGGCTGGAAGGTCAGCGGCAGGGTGGCGAAGGTGACGAAGGTCGCGACCAGCGCGCCGCCGCCGCCGAGCAGCGCCGTCTTCCAGCGATTGGCGAGCGCCCAGCGCAGCACGCGCATATAGGCGCGCACGAAGGGCCCCTCGCCATGTTCGGCCTGGCCATGGGCCTTCAGGAAATAGGCGGCGATCATCGGGGTGATGAGGCGGGCGACGCCCAGGCTGAGCAGTACCGAGACGACGATGGTGAAGCCGAAGTTCTTGAAGAACTGCCCCGAAATGCCCGGCATCAGCCCGACCGGCAGGAACACCGCGACGATCGAGAAGGTGGTGGCGACGACGGCAAGGCCGATCTCGTCGGCGGCGTCGATCGCCGCCTGATAGGCGGTCTTGCCCATCCGCATGTGGCGGACGATGTTCTCGATCTCGACGATGGCATCGTCGACGAGCACGCCGGCGACGAGACTCAGCGCCAGCAGCGACAGCGAGTTTAACGAAAAGCCGAGCAGGTCGAGGAACCAGAAGGACGGGATCGCCGACAGCGGAATGGCGATCGCCGAAATCACCGTCGCACGCCAGTCGCGCAGGAACAGGAACACCACGATCACCGCGAGCACGGCGCCTTCGATCATCGCCTCGATAGCGCTGTGATATTGCTGCTTGGTATAATCGACCGAGGTATAGAGCAGGGTGAACCTGATCTTCGGGTTGTTCTTTTGGATATTGGCAATTGTCGCCATGGCCGCATCATAGACAGTGACGTCGGACGAGCCCTTGGCCTTGGTGATCGCAAAGGACAGCACCTGGCGCCCGTCCTTCTTCGAGAAGCTGCGCTGTTCGGCGTACAGGTCGCGGACTGTCGCGATATCGCCGAGGCGGATGCTGCGGCCGCCCGACAGCGCGATTTGGGTCTCGGCAAGGCCCGCGGCATTGCGGGCGTTGCCGAGCACGCGGACCGACTGTTCTGAGCCGGCGATCTCGGTGCGGCCGCCGGCGGCGTTCAGGTTGACGAGGCGCAGCTGGTCGTTGACCTCGGCGGCGGTCAGCCCATAGGCCTGCAGCCGCGCCGGTTCGAGGATGACGCGGATTTCGCGGCTGACCCCGCCCGAACGCCGCACCTGCGCCATGCCGGGCAGCGCCAGCAACTGCTTGGCGACGGTATCGTCGACAAACCACGACAGTTGCTCGAGGGTCATGTCGACGGCTTCGACCGAGATGAAGGCGATCGGCCCGCTGGAGAAATCGTTGCGCTGGACCTGGGGCTGGAGAATGCCTTGCGGCAGGTCGGAGCGGATGTTGGCGATGGCGTCGCGGACGTCGTTGACGGCGCGGTCGATCGGCGTGCCGATGGCGAACTGCACCGAAGTGCGCGACTGGCCTTCCGAAACGAACGAGGTGATCTCGTCGACGCCGTTGATGCCGCGCACGGCCGCCTCGACGCGCTGCGTCACCTGGGTTTCGAGCTCGGCGGGGGCGGCGCCGGGCTGGCTGACAATGATCTGCGCACCGGGAAATTCGATATCCGGGTTGTCGTTGACGTCCATCGTCATGAAGCTGAGGATGCCGGCGAGGCTCAGCATGAAGAAGGCGACGAGCGCCGGAACCGGATTGCGGATCGACCAGGCGGAGATGTTGCGCATCGCGAGGTGGCCTTAGCGGGCGGGAACGGCGAGGATGGGGGTGATCTTCTCGCCCTCGCGCAGAAAGGCGCCGGCGCTGGCGATGACGCGCTCGCGGCCATCGAGACCGCTGGCGATGGCGACGCCCTGATCGCCGACGCTGGCGATGGTGATGGCGCGGCGCAGGGCGCGGCCATCGGGGCCGACGATCATCACATAGTTGCCCTTGTCGTCGGCCTGCACCGCCGCCTGCGGCAGCACCGGGCGGATGGCGTCGCCGGCTTCGACCGTGGCGCGGGCGAAGGCGCCGACGCGCAGGCCGGGGGCATAGGCCAGCGCGATGCGCGCCGTGCCGAGACGGCTGGTGGGATCGATCACCGGATCGAGCAGCCAGATGCGCCCTTGATAGCTGGTGGTGGCGCCGACCGGGGTAATGCTTGCCGGCATGCCGACGCGCAGGCGTGCCATGTCCTGCTCGGCAACCTGGGCGCGCATTTCGAGCACCCCGCCGACGGCGATACGGAACAGCCCGCCGGTACCCGGGCCGACAACCTGGCCGGCCTCGACATTGCGGGCGAGGATCAGACCGGCCTGGGGGGCACGGACGTCGAGCCGCGCGATACGCTCCTGCGCCTGGGCGAGCTGGGCACGCGCCACCGCAACCCGCGCCAGCGCGCCGTCGCGCGTCGCCGTGCGCTGGTCGATATCGGCCTTGGAAATGAAGCCCTTGCCGACCAGCGACTGGGCGCGGGTCAAATTGGCCTCGGCAAGCCGGGCGTCGGCTTCGGACTGGCGGATGGCGGCGGCGAGCTCGGCGGCCTGCTGGACCTGGACGGCGCGATCGATCCGCGCCAGCACCTGGCCGGCGCCGACCCGCTGGCCGGCGTCGACAAGCACCGCGGTGACCCGGCCGCCATCGCCCTGGACGCCGACCAGCGCGTCACGGCGCGCCGCGATCGAGCCGGGGGCGGTGATGGTGTTGGCGACCGCGATGGTGCCGGGGACGATCACCGTGACCCGCGGCGCCGAATCGACGACCGGCGGCGCCGGCGGCTTGACGGCCAGCCATTGCCAGATGCCATAGGCCACCGCCGCGATGACCAGCACCGCGATGACCGGCACGAGCCAGCGCGGCCGGCGCGACGACGGCGCCGGTTCACCCGCCGGCGGGAAGGAATAGACTTCCGCGGTGGCCGGATCGGGGCGCTGGGTGTGCATGTTCATGTCCGTCATCCTTGATCGACCGGTGTATTAGCCGAATATGCCAGTCGCCGCAAGCCGGATAGTCGAGGCCCCGGCCGACGCAAAGTCGTGGTCGGGATCGCCGGGCCGGATTTCGACCGGCGCACTGCCATTTTCGACGGGCGGCGGCAAGTCGTGACACGGGGGCTGCCATGTCGCCGATCGTCGCGCCAGCACGGCGCAGCGACTGGCGATCCAGTGCGTTGGCGGCCTTGTCGCTTTTAGAGGGAAGTCGTCATGCTGGGAATCATCGGTACCATTGTCGTCGGCCTGATCGTCGGCGCCATCGCCAAGCTCATTTCGCCAGGGCGCGATCCGAGTGGGTGGATCATCACCATTCTTATCGGTATCGCCGGCGCCTTCATTGCCAAGTTCCTCGGCCAGTCGCTGTTCGGCTGGTATCGCGATGGCGACGCGCCGGGCTGGATCATGTCGATTGCCGGCGCCGTGCTGCTGCTGTGGATCTACAAGCTGGTGACGCGCAACCGCGCCGCCTGATCGTGGCGGCGTCGTTCAGCCGCGCGCAACCCGGCGGCAACCATTGTGGCCGGGTAACAGGCAGGAAAGGTTCGAACGATGCGAAGCGTGATCCCGTTGATGCTGATGGCGCTGACCGCCGGCGCCGCCACCGCGGCCGAAACCGCGCCGGTCAGCGGCACCTTGCTCACCGTCGTCGCCGAGGGCCGGGTGGCGCGCGCGCCCGACCTCGTCGAGATTTCGGGCGGGGTGGTGAGCGACGCGCCGACCGCGGCGGCGGCGATGGCCGCCAACGCCAAGGCGATGACCGCGGTTGTCGCCGCGGTGCGCAAGGCGGGGATCGCTGGCGCCGATGTCCAGACGCAGGGGCTGAGCCTGCAACCGCAATATCGCTATGAACAGAACCGCCCGCCCGAACTGATCGGCTATCAGGCATCGAACAGCGTCGCTGTGAAGGTGCGGCGCATCGCCGATACCGGCCGGCTGCTCGACACGCTGGTGGCGGTCGGCGCCAACCGCATCGACGGGCCGAATTTCCGCATCGAGGATGCCGATGGTGCGCTCGACACGGCGCGCGCCGAGGCGGTTGCGCGCGCCCGGGCACGCGCGCAGCTCTATGCCCGCGCCGCCGGGCTGACGATCCGCCGGATCGTGGCGATTTCGGAAAGCGGCGCGATGACGCCGCCGCGGCCGATGATGATGGCGCGGATGGCCGCGGCCGAAGCGGTGTCGACGCCGGTGGCGCCGGGCGAGGTCGCGCTCAGCGTCAATGTCACCGTCGAATTCGAGCTTCAGTAGCGCTTGACTCGGGCGCGCGCCGCCCGTTCCCTGCGCCAATCGGGGGAGGGCGGCGATGGGCTATGCACGCGGACTGGTCGAAACCGGGCCCGGGCTGTTCGCCTGGCTGCAGCCCGATGGCGGCTGGGGCTGGTCGAACGCCGGGCTGATCGCCAACGGCGGCGAGGCCTGCCTCGTCGATACGCTGTTCGACGAAGCGCTGACCGCCGAAATGCTCGCTGCCATGGCCGATGCCAGCGGCATCGCCGCGGACGGCATCGGCAGGCTCGTCAACACCCATGCCAATGGCGATCACACCCATGGCAATGGGCTGGTGGCGCATGCCGAGATCATCGCGTCGGAAGCCAGCGCCCGCGAGATGGAGGCCTTTTCGCCGGCCGTGCTGGCGCAGATGAAGGCCGCCGGCGCCGCCGGCAATCTGGGGGTGGCAGGGCGTTACTTCGCCGAGATCTTCGCGCCCTTCGACTTCGCCGGGGTGCGCGAGCGCCTGCCGACCTTCACCTTTTCAGGGCGCCATTCGCTGAGCGTCGGAACCCATGCCGTCGAGCTGATCGAGGTCGGCCCGGCGCACACCGCCGGCGACGTGCTGGTGCATGTGCCGGAAGCGCGCACCATCTTCACCGGCGACATTTTGTTCATCGAAGGCACGCCGATCATGTGGAACGGCCCGGTCGGCAATTGGCTGGCGGCGTGTGATCTCATCTGCGCGCTCGATGTCGAAACGATCGTGCCGGGGCATGGCCCGCTCACCGACAAGGCCGGGGTGCGCGAGGTCCGCGACTATCTCGCGTACATCGCCGGCGAAGCGCGGGCGCGGTTCGACGCCGGCATGGACGCCGAAACCGCGACGCGCGATATCTCGCTGGGCCGCTATGCGACGTGGCGCGACGCCGAACGCATCGCCGTCAATGTCGATGCGCTCTACCGCGAGTTCGCCGGCGACACCGGACCGCCCGATGCGCTGAAGCTGTTCGAGCGGATGGGAACGATCTACTTCGACCGGCGCTGATCAGATCAGCACATCGCCCACGGTCAGCGCCGCCTTCGCCACGCCGTTCAGAACGACGAAATCGCCAAAGCCGAGGTTGATCGCCGCGGTGCCGCCGACTTCGACGGTGGCGGCAAGCAGCGCGGCGAAGTCGGTGAAGCCGAGGCCGCGCAGGTCGAGGCGATCGGTGCCGGGGGTGAAATCGCCGATGACATCGCCGCCGCCGACGAATTCGAAGCGGAAGACGTCGGCGCCGGCCTCGCCGAACAGCACATCGTTGCCGAAGCCGCCGTCGAGCGTGTCGTTGCCGCCGCCGCCCAGCAGCCAATTGTCGGTGCTGCTGCCTTCGATCAGATTGTCGAGGTCGTTGCCGACGCCGAAGGGCGTGCTGCCGGTCAGGATCAGTGTTTCGACATTGGCGTAAAGATAATAGCCGGCACCGGCGATATCGGCGATCACCTCGTCGAGGCCTTCGCCCGCCGCCTCATAGGTCACGTCGAAGGGCGTATCGACGAAATAGAGGTCGTCGCCGGCGCCACCGTTGAGGATATCGAAGTCACCACCGGTGCTCGGTTCGCCGGCGACGCCGGTCGCGGCACCGCCGAACAGCACGTCGTCGCCATCGCCGCCGACGAGAATGTCGGTCTGGAAATCGCGGCCGCCGTTCAGCGTATCGTTGCCGGCCTCGCCATAGATCGCGTCGGCATTGTTCTCGCCGGCGAGCGAATCGTCGCCGTCACCCCCCGCCAGGAAGTCGATGCCATCGCCGCCGCTCAGCGTGTCGCCGCCGGCTTCGCCGAACAATTGGTCATTGCCGCCTTCGCCCTCGACCAGATCGGCGCCACCGCCGCCGAGCAGCAGATTGCCGGCGCTGTTGCCAACCAGGCTGTTGTCCTCGCCATTGCCGACGAGGAAGCCAGCGCCGGCCGCCTCGGTCAGCCCGGCGCCGTCGACATTGGCGTAGAGATAGACGCTGGCCGAGGCGATGACGATATCGTCGCCGCCACCGGCATTCTCATAGGTCAGGTCGAGCGCCGAATCGACATAATAGACATCGTCGCCTTCGCCGCCACGCAGCGAATCATTGCCGCCCAGGCCATCGAGCGTGTCGTTGCCACCGAGACCCGACAGGCTGTCATTGCCGGCGGTGCCAAGGATCGAATCGTCGCCTTCGCCGATGACTGTCGAGACCGTGTCGAGGGTAAAGCGGTAGGTGCCGGTGCCGCCGGAGATATCGAAGGCGCCGATGTAGAAGCGCCCGGTCGTCGGCGCGATGAAGGTCAATTGGGCGTCGAGGCTGCCGCCGAAATCGTCATTGTCGACCAGGATCGTGCCATTGCTGCCGGCGACGACGAGATAAGGATCGCGCAGGGTCAGCCCCAGGCCGGCGGCGGCGCCGCGGACGCGGATGAGGTAGCTGGTGCCGGCGGTCAGGTCGGCGAAGACGGCATCCTCGTCAAAGGCGGCTTCGATCCGCGCGTCGACAAAGCCACCGACGCTCAGCCGCCGCGTGGTGGTGGTGTCGCCGGGCAGGTCGTCGCCGCCGCCGCCGCCGCCCGAGACCGGCGTCGCGATCAGTTCATAGCCGCCGGTGTAATCGCCCTCGAAGCTGCTGGCGACGACATAATAGGTGCCGGTGTAGGACGCGGTGAAGCTCAGCAGCGAGTTCAATCCGGTGCTGCCATCGTCGTTGAACGCCACCTGGGCGCCCGCGCTGTTGTGGATGGCGAGCGTCGTATCGCCGACGCCGGCGAGACCGCCGACCGGCGTGCCGGTGAGGGCGAAAGCATAGGTGACGCCGGCGGTCAGCTGGGTGCGAAACCAGTCCGAATCCCCGAGGGACTCGAGCTGGTTGGTCAGGCGAACGCCGACGGTGAAGGACCCCGTCGTCCCCGTTCCACTCGGAATATCGACCATGACGCCACCTCTATTGCTACGCCGAAACCTATCGGTAAGCCGAGGGACAGGGTCAAGCCGCCAGAGGCGCAAAAAAACGACGAGGCGTTAATACACTTTCAAGATGACTGTCGATGGTGCGGCAATTGGCGCCGGCGCCAAGGGCAATACTTCGATCGTGGCGGCGATCACGCGATCGTCGCGCCGCCGTCAATGACGAAAGTCTGTCCGGTGGCAAAGGCACCGGCCTTGCCGGCCAGCAGTACCGCCATGCCGGCGATCTCGTCGGGAACGCCGATACGGCGCAGCGGCGCACCCGAGGTGCTCGCCTTGAGGATATCGGGATTGTCCCACAGTGCCTTGGCGAAATCGGTCTTGATAAGGCCCGGCGCGATGCAGTTCACCCGGATATTGTCGGGGCCATATTCGGCGGCAAGGTTGCGCGCCAGCTGCATGTCGGCGGCCTTGGAGATGCAATAGGCGCCGATGACGGTCGAGGCCTTCAGCCCGCCGACCGACGAGATGATGGTGATGCTGCCGGCCTTGCGCTCGCGCATGGCGGGCACGACCATGGTGATCAGCCAATGGTTCGAGACGATGTTGTTCTGCAGGATCTTGCCGAACTGGTCGTCGCTGATCCCTTCCTGCGGGCCGAAATAAGGGTTCGACGCGGCATTGCAGACGAGGTGGTCGATCTGGCCGAAGCGCTCGACTGTCTTGTCGACAAGTGCCTGCAGGCTGGCCTTGTCGGCGATGTTGGCGGGGATGCTGACTGCTGCCTCGCGGCCGACGGCCGCGTTGATCTCGGCGACCGCCGCCTCGCAGGCGTCGGCCTTGCGGCTCGAGACGACGACCTGCGCGCCATGTTCGGCCATGCGATGCGCGATCGCCTTGCCGATGCCGCGCGACGAGCCGGTGATGACGGCGGTTTCGCCGCTGAGGTCGAAAAGGGCGGGGAGGGGCATGACGTCGGTCTCCTGTGCTGTGCGCCGGGTCTAGCGGGACTGCCCACCCCCGACCCCTCCCGCAAGCGGGAGGGGAGGCGTCGCAACGCCATTGTGCAACGCCGCGACTGCCGGCATGACGGGGCGATGACAGCGACGGTCGCGGCGCCAGCCCTCTTCCACCCCGGGGTACGGGCGACGACGCTCGCCTGCCTGTTCTTTGCCGGATTTGGCTGCCTGATCCCCTTCCTGCCGCTGTGGCTGGAACGCGTCCATGGCTTCAGCGGCGCCGAAATCGGCGTCGTCCTCGCCATCGCCGGTTTCAGCCGGGCGCTCGCCGGGCCGCTGACCGCCGCCTGGGCCGATGGCCGCAGCGACCGGCGCGCGCCGCTGTTCATGTTCACCATCCTGCTGACGGTCGGCTTCGCGGTGCTCTATTTTCTCGAAAGCTTCGCCGCGGTCTTCGCCGTTATCCTCTTGCTCGACATCGCCTATTGGGGGCTGCTGCCGGTCATCGAAACGGCGCTGCTGCGGCTGACGCGGGCGGGCAAGCCCAATTATGGCGTCGCGCGCGGCCTCGCGTCGGTGGCGTTCGTCGTCGGCACCACCGTCGTCGGCGTCTTGAACGACTGGTCGGGCGCCTTCTGGCCGATCTGGGCCTTCATGCTGGCGATTTCGGCGATGATGATCGCCGGCAGCGCTTGGATGCCGGGCGAACCCGTGCTGGCGCGCGCCGAAATCGCCCAGCCCTTCGGCGAGCGGCTGTCGGCGGGCCTCGGCATGTTGCGCAATTCGAACTTCACGCTGTTCATTTTCGCCGCCGGGCTGATCCAGGCGAGCGCCGGCTTCCTCTATACCTCGGGGTCGCTGGTCTGGGCCAACCAGCAGCACATGTCGTCGAAGGAAATCTCGGTGCTGTGGAACATCGGCACGCTCGCCGAGGTCGGCTTCCTGATGTTCCTCGGCACCTGGTCGGCGCGCTTTCGCCCCGAAACGCTGATCGTCGCCGGCGGCATCGGCGCCGTCGTCCGCTGGACGGCGCTGGCGGCATTGCCGCCCTTCTGGCTGCTGGTGCCGCTGCAATTGCTGCATTCGCTCAGCTTCGCCGCGACCTTCCTCGGCGGGATGCGCTTCATCCAGACCATCCATGGCGACGATCGCGCGCCGACGGCGCAGATGATCTATATGGGGCTTGCCAATGCGCCGACCTATGCCGCCGCGGTGCTGATCTCGGGGCCGCTCTATGATCGACTCGGGGCGCCAGGCTATCTGGCGATGACGGCGATCGCCGGCATTGGCCTGGTGCTTGCCATAATGCTGTGGCTGCGGCGGGTGCCGGCGACGGCAATGGCGTGATCGGCATTATCTGCCGGCCGCCACCCCCCGGCGTAACCGCTGGCGGGCCAGTGCCGCCTTGTGGCGGCACTGGCCCGCGCGGCGTCAGAAGCCCTGGACGAACTGGACGATGATGCGCTCGCGATAGAAGCTCTCGGCATGGCTGACCGGGATTTCGACGCCGCCGAGCAGGAACAGATTCTTCCCGAGATGGGTGCGCACCCCCGGCAGGATCGAGACGAAGGCGCGCCCGCCGCCGACGGGCTCGCGCCAATTGGCGGCGACATACCAGCTGAGGTCGCCGAAGGGCGCCTTGTCATGATTGGTGATCGTCTGGCCGATGGTCATGTTGAGGTTGAAGGTATCGGCGCGGCCGCTGTCGGCGAAGGTATAGGAAACGCGCCCGCGCACCGCGAAGCCCGCGCCGATGTCGGCCCAGAGATTGACCTGCGGTTCGGCGGCGAAAAAGCCATTGCCGAGCGCGTCGCGGCCCCAAGGCAGGCGAAAGCCGGAACCGGCATTGATCGACAGGTTGCGCGTTTCGGCGAGCATGAACTGCGCCGTCAGGGTGCCGTCGCCGACACCGGTGGTGCCACCCGACTGCTGGTAGAAGGGCAGTTCGATCCCCGTCCAGAAACGCCGCGACCAGGGAATGTTGAAGCGTGCCAGCGCGCCATAGGCGTCGGGTCCCGACCGGTCGGTATAGTCAAAGGCGAGGTGATATTCGCGGGTGAAGAAGCCGTCCGCGGTGCCGAGCCAGCCCTGGCGCGGTGCGCCACTGTCGCCATTGGGCACCGGCACCCATTTCGATGTCAGTTCCTTGCCGAAATCCTTAAAATGCAGCGGCGCCCAAGCTTCTTCCGCCTGTACCGTTCCAGACAAGGACAGCAGAATAGCTGCCTGCAGCAGCCGATCAAGACGCCAGATCGTCATCGAGTTTCTCCTCACGAACGAGTGGCATATTGAGTCTGCCGCGGCAGACGTTCTTTCGGGAGACCGTGGTATTTGTCTGGTATTGCCGCGGCTAGACCGGGCGATGTCGTCAGCGGCGCGCCAGGGCCTGCTGACGAAAGGCGCTCGGCGTCATGCCGATGACGCGCAAAAATGCGGTGCTGAACTGCGCGGCACCACCATGGCCGGACGCGCGCGCGACCTCGGCGATGCTGAGGCGCGGATCGCCGAGCAATTGGCGGGCGCGGTCGATCCGCCGCTGGCGGACGAAGGCCCAGGGGGTTTGGCCGGTCGCGCGCTTGAAGACCCGGCTGAAGTGGAACGGCGAGAGGCCAGCCGCGGCTGCCATGTCCGCCAGCCCCAGATCGGCGTCGAGCCGCGATTCGACCAGATCGATCACCCGCCGCAGCCGCCAGGGCGCCAGGTGCAGCCGATCGTCGGGTTCGGGCGCGACGATGCCATCGAGCCGCCGCAGCCCTACCGCCAGCGCCCGCCCCAGACCCTCCAGCAGCAGCCGCGACGCGACGCCGGGCTGACGTATCTCGGCAGCCATCATCTGCGCCAGCCCGACAACCCGGGCATCGGCCTGGTAGATCACCGGCGCCAGGTCGCTCGCCTCGCCAAGCAACCCCGCCAGCCAGCCATCGGGAAACAACAGGTTGAGCGAGCCGACATCGGCAGCAAAGGCCACGGCGTAATCGGCGTCGCGCGGCAGGAAACCGATGCTGTTGCCGGGCAGGCGCCGAGGCGCAAGACGCGCCCCGCCGATGTTGCCGACGATCGGCAAGCCGGCGCCTTGCGGCAGCACCAGCACATCGGGGCCGATATCCCGCGCCGCCGCCGTCATTTCGTCGGGGGCGCCGAGGCCCTGCATGGTCAGCGCGCCGACGCCGCTATCGGCATGGGTCACCACGCCGAGCATCGCCGGGCGCAGATAACGCAGGGCATCGACGTCATGATTGCCGGTGCTCGGCGCCCAGGCGGCGTCCGCGAGCAGGCGGCTCGCGTCCACATCGGCAATGGGGACGCTCACGCCTCGCCTTCCCCCGGCAGGTTGCGGGCCGGCAGCATCAGCCGCGCCGCTGCCGGCGGAACCGGCCGCGGGCAAGACCCGGCGCCGACGACTCGCAGTGTACCAGGCGAACCATCGCGGCAAGCCGATCGTCGAGCGCATAGACCAGCGGGCGTTTGCCCACCCTGCCAAGTCCGGCGCCGGCGCGCGCAATCACCGCCGCGGCGAGTAACGGCGACAACGGCAGGGCATAGAGTCGCTGCTGTGGTTCGGCGGAGAAGAACAGCGAGGGCCGGGCTGGCAAAGACAGCGGTGTTGCGTTCGCCGCCATCGGTCCCCCTCCCAAGGTTGCGCTGCAGCAAAAATAGCCAGGCGGCGGCGAGTGGCAAGCCGCTGTCACAACCTGCGCGACGAAAGAGCAGGATTTCACAAGGGCGCAGAAATCGCAAATCAGGCGGTGGCCGCACGATAGCGCGCCGGGGTCATGCCCATTGCTCTGCCGAACGCGGTGGTAGACCACGGCATCGCCGGGGTCGACGCCGGTCGAGGCATGACGTCGGGCGGAAGCGTCCAATGCGGTCATCGGACCGAGCCTGCTTCTTCCCACCGCAGCATTCATTGCCTCCGGCGCCGAAGTGCCAGTTGGCGCCTGCCCGCCCCCAAGCGGTCTGGCGGGCGCGGCAGTGCCGGCGTCTCAGAACCGCGCGTACCGGCGATAACGCCCGGGCGACACACCCATCGCCTTGGTGAAGGCCGCGGTGAAGTGCGATTGGTTGGCAAAGCCGCAGGCCAGCGCCAGCTCGGCGATGCTCATATGGTCGCCGCTGAGCAGCGCCCGCGCGCGCTCGAGCCGGCGGTCCCTGACGTAATGATAGGGCGAGGTGCCGGTTGCCAGCTTGAACACCCGGCTGAAATGGAACGCCGACAGGCCGGCGACGGCCGCCATGTCGGCAAGCCCGATCTCGCCATCGAGGTGGGCGTCAACATAATCGACGACCTTCTTGAGCCTCCAGGGCGTCAGGTGGATGCGCTCGACATCGGCACAGGCATCGCGCAGATCGAGGCGGACAAGCAGGGTCGCGACCGCGCGCGCCAGGCCCTCGACCAGCAGCCGCGACGCGAAGCCCGGCGCGGCGATTTCGGCGTCGAGCATACGGATCAGTCGGGCCAGGCGCTCGTCGCCATCGAACAGCAGCGGCGCGAAGCTGCCATGGCGCTGATCGGAAAGCAGCTCGGGCAGGTAATTCCGCGGAAACAGCAGATTGATCGAATGCGCCGCGACGCCGAAGGTCACCTCGCTGTCGGCGCCGGTCGGGACGAAGGTGGCGCGCAGCGCCGTGTTGGGCTTGATCGTGAAGGACTGGCCGGCGACCTTGCCATGGGCCGGCACCCCGGCGCCACGCGACAGGAACAGCAGATCGGGCTCGTCGCCGCGGCGGACGGCGGACGTCATTGTGCCGGCCGTGCCGTAGTTTGCGGCGCGGAAGAGCACGAGGCCGGTCTCGCCGTGCTGATATGGCTCGATCACCGGGCGCTGCGTGTAGTTGACCGCGTCGACGGCGGCGATGCCGGTGGCGGTGGACTGGCAAGCCGCTTCCGCTGCCATATCGCCGTTCCTCATCCTCGCCTCCCGTCCGCCCTTGCGACCGCATCGTCATGCCGGTTTCGTGTTGATGACGCCTGACACATTGCGCTGTTCGTAGATATCGACAGTCGGCAGGGCCGGGCAAGGCTGGACGCGCGGTGCCCCGAACGACTGCGCAAGAAACGCAAGGCGCAGGAAATCAGAAAATAGCCCAGGCTGTGAACCCATGAAATCCATGCCCCGTCATGCCCCGGAGGGCGATGTCCGGAAGCCCGGCCCTGCGGCGGATGCCGCGAAACGCGGCCGGGCACTCGCTCATTTGCCAGATAGCGATGCTATCCGGCTGCAATCGCCCACGCCTGCCGGGCTTTCTGACACCGTGCCGGGGCATGGATTTCATGAGTTCACGGCCTAGTGCAACGACGGCCCGCCAACCTCGACCAACCGCAACGGCATGACGACACGGATGTCGAAACGCGCGAGGCCGGCCGCCACCAGCGGCAATTGCCGGACTTCGTCGGTGATTTCGGCGAGGCCCTCGACGCAGAGCAGGGTCAGTTCCGGCCGCTCGATCGCGGACAGCGCCAGGACAAAGCGCCCCATGCGCGCCCAATCGACCAGCGTGTCGAACTCGGCGTCGCTATAGAAGGCGACCTCCTCGGCCTCGGCATGCTCCATTGCCGAGAGCGTCACCAGGGTAAGCGGCATGGTTTCGGCAAGCTGGAAGCGCCGCCGCCCGGAAAGCCAGTCCTGCAATCGCTGCCATGGCATATTGGGCCCTTTCGACACGGACATTGGGCGCTGTTCCGTTCCTTATTGCTTTCAATATTTTGCGCTTGTGTTCGAGTTTTGGAATATTGGCAACAGTTTCGGTTTCGGGCGCCGGGCCGTTTGGCGCAGCGGCAACTATCGAACATTCCTGCCGGATGTCGAAAGCCACCGCCAGCACCTTGTGGCTGAAGCGGCGTGGCGCACGGGCAGTCCGGCGCCCCGTTCAAGGAGACGCCCCGTGCGCATCATCCCGAAACTCAACCAGGCGGGGAGCCTGATCGCGGCGCTCGCTGTCGCCGCCGGCGCAACCGCCGTCAATGCCGAAGTCGTCGTTCGCGGCAAGGAGGGCAAGCCGCTCGACGAAGTCCGTGAGGCGCCGGCATCGATCGCCCCCGATTTCCGCACCATCGTCGCCCAGCCGTCGCCGTCGGAGGTCAAGCCCGAGTTTCTCGGCCCCGTCCTGCTGATGAAGTCGGCGCATGTCGACCTCGAAAAGGGCACCGCGACCCTGCCGCTGCGTCGCGGCAAGCTGAAGACCGGTGAACCCGTATGGTTCATCATCACCGACGCCAGCGACGAAAATCTCGCCAACCTCCATGGCGTCAACTATTCGCCGAAGATGGCCTATGCGCTGACCGGCGCCGCCACCCGCCACGCCTCGATCGGCAAGGACGGCGGCTTCGTGTTCGCCGCCGGCAAGGTCGACTTCAAGCCGGCGCGTGCCATCGAGCCCGGCCCCGCCAATGCGCCATTCCCGCCCAAGAGCTTCCAGCCAGGCAGCGTCGGCGACGCCGCCTATACGCCGCTCGTCTATGTCGACAATTCGGCAAAGTCGGTGATCCTCAACGCCCCCGTCGTGTCGATGGCGTCGGAAGCCGAACTCAACACCATGTGCGACGGCAATGCCGACGCCTCGAAGGTGCACGACAAGGTCGTGGCGATCTGCCCCCGCGATGGCACCGTCACCCTGGCGTTGACGCTGGGCACGACCTTCGACAAGCCGATCTTCTATCTTTCGACCGAGGCCAACAACCCGCTCGTCGCCACGCTGGAAGGCGCCACCATGACGCCGGCGATGTCGGACATGCCCTTCGCGCTGGAGGACGCCTCGCCAGGTGAATCGGCCGAACGCATCGTCGTCGTCGTCAATGGTCCGACCGGGCTCGACAATCCGCAGCGCCAGGGCCTCTACAGCGCGCTGACCGATGGCCGCGGCCCGATCAATGTGCTCGGCGGCATCCCGACGATCAACCTCGACTATTCGCCGATGTGGCGGATCTTCCCGGCGGTGTGGACCGATGAGGCCATCCAGAAGGGCTATCGCTATCGCATGACGAGCGCGCTGCAGGCGGCTGAAATGGCCACCCGTGGTTTCATCAAGAGCCTCGACGGCGGAGAATTCCGCGCGGTCGGGTTCGTCGTGAACTGCCCGGTCGTCTATCGCATCAACTGACGCCTGCGGTTCGGTTTGCCCATGCCCCCCCCCCCGTACTCCGGCCATGGGCAACTTCGGGCGCCGCCCAGACGGCGCCGCCACTCGCCGGGACGAGCCCCCCTGCTCGTCCCGGTGCTTCTTGTCCTGTTGGCAGCACCCGGCGCGGCGCTGTCGGCGGCGCCGCTGGCGCTGCCCGCCGGTGACGGCGACCTCGACATCCCGGCCGAAATGGCCGCCGAACTGCCGGCGATGGCCGGCATGGCCGACGACAGCGCCGCCATGGCGATGGTCGGCGAGATCGTCGTTACCGGCAGCCGCCTCCGGCCGCGCTTCAATGCCCCGGTCGGCGGCAGCACGCTCAGCGGCGACGCGCTTGCCACCGCCGTCCGCGCGACGCTTGGCGACACGCTGGCCAGCCTTCCCGGCGTTTCCTCGACGAGCTTCGGGCCGAGCGCGGCGCGGCCCGTGCTGCGCGGCTTCACCGGCGAGCGCACCCGGCTGCTGGTCGACGACATCGCCAGCCTCGACGTCTCGGGCTCCAGCCCCGATCATGCCGTCGCGATCAACCCGCTGGCCAGCGAACGGATCGAGATCCTGCGCGGCCCCGGCGCGCTGGCCTTTGCCTCGGGCGCCGTCGGCGGCGTCGTCAACAGTTTCAGCCAGCGCGTGCCGCGCAAGCGCCCCGACGCCGTCCACGGCCTTGCCAGCGCGCGCTTCGGCACCGCCGCCGATGAAACCAGCCTCGGCGCGCGGATCGACGCGCCGCTCGGGCAGCGGCTGGCGGTGCATTTCGACGGCCAGTTCGTCCGCTATGGCAATGTCGATATCGGCGGGCCGGTGCTGGCGCCGGCGGTGCGCACCATGGCGCTCGCCTCGCCCGTTCCGGCCACCCGTGGCCTTGCCGCCTTGCGCGGCGTGCTGCCCAATACCGCCGGGCGGACCTATGAAGTCGCCACCGGGCTGACCTGGTTCGGCGACGACGTCGATATCGGCGCCGGGGTCAGTTTCGTCGACAGCCGCTATGGCCTGCCGACGCGTTTCTCACTCGACCCCGCGGTCGGCAACCCCGACAGCCGCATCGAGCTGCAACAGGCGCGGGTCGACCTGCGTGGCGGCTGGCGGCCCGGCGGCGACGTGATCGACGAAGTCCGGCTACGCTTCGGCTTTGCCGACTATGCCCATAATGAGCGGCTGACCACCGGACTGCGCACCGCGCGCTTCCGCAACCAGGGCTGGGAAGCGCGCGCCGAACTGGGGACACAGAAGCTCGGGGTGGTGCGGCTGTCGGGCGGCGTCCAGGTGACGGGACGCGACTTCGAAGTCCGCGGCGACGCGCCGCTGCTGCCACCGACGACGACGCGCGGCTATGCCGTCTTCAGCCATGCCGAGATCGACCTGGCGCCGCTGCGCGTCGAGGCGGCGGGGCGCTTCGAGCGCTTCGACGTCGCGGCGCAGCGCGATCCGATCCTCGCCAATCCCGCCACGCAGCGCGGCTACAACGCCGGCTCGCTATCGCTCGGCGCCAATTATCGCTTCGACGAGCGGCTCAGCCTCGGCCTCAACGCCCAATATGGCGAGCGCGCGCCGGTCGTCGAGGAGCTGTTCACGCAAGGCACCGACCCCGGCACCCAGGGCGTGCTGCTCGGCAATGCGGCGCTGGGCCTGGAGCGCAGCTGGGGGATCGAGGGCGTCGTGCGGGGTTTCGCCGGGCCGGTCACCGTCGAAGCCTCGGGCTATTACTATGAATTCCCCAACTACATCTTCGCCGGCGAAACCGGCGAGGTCCGCGCCGGGCTGCCGGTGTTCCAGTTCCAGGCGCAGCGCGCGCAATATCATGGCTTCGAGGTGCAATTGCGCGCCGACATCGCCCGCGTCGCCGGCTGGAAGCTCGGCGGCAGCGCGCTGGTCGACTATACCGCGGCGACGCTCGCCGATGGCAGCCCGGTGCCGCGCATTCCGCCGCTGCGCCTGCTCGCCGGGCTGACCGCCGGCAGCGCCCGCGCCGACGCGCGCTTCGAAGTCGAATGGGTGACGCGCCAGGATGCCGTCGGCGCCTTCGAAACGCCGACGCCGAGCTATGTCAGCGTCAATTTCAACCTGACGGCGCGGCCCTTCGGCGAGGCGCTGGCGCTCACCCTGTCGGCCAACAATCTGACCGACAGCGACGCCCGCCGCGCCGCGAGCTTCCTCAAGGATTATGCGCCGATCGCCGGCCGCGATATTCGCGTGGGGGCGCGCTACCGGTTTTAAGCGCGCCCCGGTCAGTCCAGGAACAGCGCCGGATCGGGTTCGCTGGCATATTGCGGCAGCGGGATAGCCGCTGCCGCGGCGCGCAGGGCGTTCGACCAGCGGTCGTTCAGCTCGGCATAATATTCGTCCTCGGGCTCGATGCGGTGCGCCATTTCGATCTTCGGGGCGCCGGCGCGGACGGTGACGAGGTCGATCGGCAGGCCGACGGCGAGGTTCGAGCGCATCGTCGCGCTGAACGAGATCAGCCCGACCTTGACCGCTTCCGCCATCGGCGTTTCGAAATGGATCATGCGGTCGAGCACCGGCTTGCCATATTTGGTCTCGCCGATCTGCAGATAGGGCGTGTCCGGCCCGCATTCGATGAAATTGCCGGCGCCATAGATCAGGAACAGCCGCGGCCGCTGGCCGTCGCGGGCGCCGCCGAGCAGCAAGGTCGCGTCGGTGCCGATCGAATCGTCCTTGACGACCTCGTCGATGGCCTTCTTCGCCGTCTGCAGCGCCTGGCCGACGACTTGCGCCGCGCGAAAGATCGTCGGCACCCGGGCGAGCGTCTCGATCTCGCCCGAATCGGGCATCAGGATGCCGGCGTGGAGGCGGCTCAGGGCGTTCTGCGTCACCGACAGGCTGCCCGCCGAGCAGACGGTGATGACACGGTCGGGCCCGGCCTCGACGACGCGCAGCTTGCGATAGGTCGAGATATTGTCGACCCCGGCATTGGTGCGGGTATCGGCCATCATCACCAGCCCCTCGCGGACGAGCAAACCGACGCAATAGGTCATGGCGGTGGTCTCCCTGGCGAACTGGTGCATATGGCCGGCAGGCTCGGTCACGCCTGTGACTGCCCGGCCATCTGGAACTGCGACTGCGAGAGCGCCTGGGCCGGCGCAAGGTTCCGTGTCGTCACCGAAACCGACAGCGTTTCCATGCCGCCGCCACGCCGCGTGCCGCGCACCGGCGCGGCATCGAGATAGTCGAGGCCGATGGCAACGCGCAGATATTCCTCGGTAATGCAGCGGCGATTGACCGGATCGAAGCCGATCCAGCCGAAGCCTTCGACATGGGCCTCGGCCCAGGCATGGGTGGCGGGCTGGGTGATGATGCCGTCGTTGCGGACGAAATGCCCCGAGACGTAGCGCGCTGGCAGGCCGATGTGGCGGGCGGCGGCCAGATAGATATGGGCATTGTCCTGGCAGACGCCGGCGCCGGCGGCGAAGGCATGGGCGGCGTCGGTATAGGGGTGGGTGATGTCGGTATCGAAAGCGATGCGATCGGAAACCGCCTCCGAAAGCGCATGGGCGGTCTCGAAGGGCGTGGCGCGGACGCAGTCGCGGGCAAAGGCGGCGATGGCGTCGTCGGCGGCGGTCAGCGGCGTCGAGCGCAGATAGACGCCGATCGGCAGGCGATCGGGGCCACCGGCGACGATCCCCAGCGTCTCCTCGGTCTCGACCTCGCCCGAAACATGCACGGCGAGGCGGCGCAGCGGCGCGTCGGCGTAGAACATATGGACGATGTTGCCGAAACTGTCGGTGCCGCGGCGCAGATGGCCGTCGCGATCGGCGTCGATTCGCCATTGGATGACATGCTGGGCGTCATGGCCGACGGGCTCGACGCGCAGCAGCTGGACGACATGGCTCGCCGTCTCGGCATAGTCATAGGCGGTCGTGTAATCCACGCGGATTCGCATTGGTGTTTCCCCCGGGGGGCGATCCTATGGCGTCGAGCCGGTGGTGCAAGTCCCGCGGCGGGCGTCCTCAGAACAGATATTGTTCGGCGATGGCGTCGCCGAGGCGCTGGTTGTCGACGATGAAACGCTCGAGGAACTCGTGCAGCCCCGCGGTGAACAGCGTGTCGATGGTGAAGCTGGTCAGGCGGGCGTGGCAGGTGGCGGCGTGGCGGTGCGCCGGGCCGCGCTTGCCCGACGCCATGGCGAGCAGATCGAGGTGGCGGAGAATTTCGTCATAGCAGGCAGCAAGACTGCGCGGCATCTGGCGGTTGATGATGAGGAGGTCGGCAACCAGCCAGGGCTTGACCGAGTCGCGATAGACCCAGCGATAGGCGGTCAGTGCCGACACCGTCCGCAGGATCGTCGTCCACTGGAAGTAATCGAGGCTGCCGCCGACGCTTTCGTCGCGGGGCAGCAGCAGGTGATATTTGACGTCGAGCAGCCGCGCGGTGTTGTCGGCGCGCTCGATGGCGGCACCGAGATTGACGAACCAGAAGGCGTCGCCGCGCAACATGGTGCGGTTGGCGGCACCGTCATAGGCGGCGACCCAGCCCTTGACGTTGTCGAGCAGCGGCCCGAGCGCCTCGCGGCTGTCGAGGTGGGTGCCGAACTTCTGGATTTCGAGCCAGGCGGTGTTGATCGCCTCCCAGGCTTCCTCGGTCAGCGCGGTGCGCACCGAGCGGGCGTTGTTGCGGGCCGATTCGAGGCAGGAGCGGATCGACGAGGGGTTGTCGGCAGCGAGCGTCAGGAATTCGGTGACATTGTGCTCGTCGACGGCGAGGCCGCGCGCCGCATGGGCGTCGGTCATCCAGGCGGTGGCGAGCGCCGATTCCCAGGCATTGCCGGCGCCGCCGTAAGTGGAGGGCAAGGCGGAGAGGCGCTGGGTGGCTTCGATGAGGCGCGCGGTGAAGTCGGCACGCTCGAGGTAGCGGCCCATCCAGTAGAGGGCGGAGGCGGTGCGGCTTAGCATTTACGTTCCCTCCTCCCTGTGGGGAGGG
>LJHX01000092.1 GCA_001295935.1 alpha proteobacterium AAP81b | reverse complement strand
AGGCGACTCGCCAAAGGCGAGCGGGAGGGGGTGGTTGGCACCCGCCGCAACTTCGTCGCGTGGGGACCACCCCCTCCCGCCGCGCCTTTGGCGCGCGTCGCCTCCCCCCTCAAGGGAGAGGAGCGCAGTGATCGACGATATCACCCTCGCCCATGCCCTCGCCGACGCCGCCGGCGCCGCGATCAAGCCCTGGTTCCGCCGCCCCTTCCTCGTCGAGACCAAGCAGGATTTCTCCCCCGTCACCGTCGCCGACCGCGCCGCCGAGGCCGCCATCCGCCAGTTGCTCGACACCCACCGCCCCGACGACGGCGTCATCGGCGAGGAATATGGCGACGACCGGCCGGAGGCAGCGCGCGTCTGGGTGCTCGATCCAATCGACGGCACCCGCGCCTTCATCGCCGGGCGGCCGCTGTTCGGCACGCTGATCGCCTTGGTCGAGAACGACACGCCGATCCTTGGGGTGATCGACCAGTGCATCGCCGGCGACCGCTGGCTCGGCGCCGCCGGCGAACCGACGCTCTTCAACGGCCATCCCGCGCACGTCCGGCTGTGCGGCGACCTTGGCGCGGCGCACCTCGCCACCACCAGCCCGCATGCCTTCGACGCGCCGGATTTCGCCGCCTTCGAGCGCGTCCGCACCGCCGCGCGCGACACGCTCTACGGCGGCGACTGCCATAATTACGGCCTGGTTGCCTCGGGCCACCTCGACCTCGTCGTCGAGGCGAGCCTGAAGCTCCACGACTGGGCGGCGCTCGTCCCCGTCGTCACCGGCGCCGGCGGGGTGATGACCGACTGGGCCGGCGCGCCGCTGACGCGCGCCAGCGACGGGCGGGTGATCGCCGCCGGCGATGCCGGGGTGGCGGCGGCGGCGGCGGCGTGGCTTGGGGGGCTGAGATAGGTTCATTTTGGAACTACTGGTCTTTTGCTGCAACTGCGTGTCATCTCACCTATCTGATTTTACTAGTGTTGCGTTGCACAAGACGCGCGGCGTTAACTTATAATGTTAACTCTTTAGTGATGATATTAGAGGTAGCTTCGCATCGTGTCGCCGCCGCCCCCCCCGCTTTGTTCCGACGCGCCGCCCTCGATTGGCGGGCGAACCGGCTGCAAGGTGAGATTGTCCTGCCGCACAGCCTGCCGGCAACGCTGACCGGCACGCTGCTGCTCGCCATTCTCGGCAGCGCGGCGGCCTGGGCGGGCACCGGTAGCTATGCGCGCACCGAAACCGTCGTCGGCCAATTGGTGCCGTCACGCGCCGTCGTCAAACTGCTCGCGGCGCGGCCGGGAGTGGTCAGCGACTGGCGGGTTGCCGAAGGCCAGCGCGTCGCCAAGGGGCAAATGCTCGGCTTCGTCACCGTCGAGCAGGCGAGCGGCGCCGGCGCCGTCGCCACCGGCGCGCTGGCGGCGCTTGGCCAGCAGCGCGCCGCGCTGGCGCGGCAACTGGCGCTGCAAACGGCGCGCGAGCGCGGCGAATCGCACCGGCTGGCAATGGCGGCGACCGGCGCCCGGGCGCAATTGGCGGCGCTCGATTCGCAAGCGGCATTGCAGGCCGAGCAGGTCGCCGCCGCCGAAGCCGAGCTTCGCCGCGTCGATCCGGTGGTGGCGCGCGGTTTCATGACCCGCCAGGATCAGGATCGCCGCGCCGCGGCGTGGCGCCAGCGCCAGCAGGAGGCGGCGCAACTGGCGCAGCAACGCGCCGCGCTCGAAGCGAGCCTCGCCGCCAACGCCGCCGAGCGCGACCGGCTGGCGGTCGATATCGCCACGGCGCGCGCGCAACTTACCGCCGCGCTCGCCGAGCTTGACCGCACCCGCGCCGCCCAGGCGGGCGAACAGGGCTATCGCCTGGTGGCGCCGGTGGCGGGGCGAATCACCAACCTTGCAGCCGGGCCGGGGCGCTTCGTCGATGCCCGGCTGCCGCTGCTGGCCATCGTTCCTGAAGGCGCCGCGCTCCACGCCGAACTGCTGGCACCGTCGCGCGCCGCGGGCTTCGTCCGCCCCGGCCAGACGGTGCGGCTGCTCTACGACGCCTTTCCCTATCAGCGCTTCGGCAGCTTCGAAGGCCGGATCGAAACGGTCGGGCGAACGGTAGTTTCCCCCGCCGACCTCGACCCCGGCCTCGACATCCGCGAGCCGGTGTTCCGCATCCGCACCCGGCTGGTGGCGCAGACGGTCCGCGCAGAAGGGGAAACGATTCCGTTGCAACCGGGAATGACCCTGCGCGCGAGCATTGTGCTGGAGCGGCGGTCGTTTGTGGATTGGCTGTTGGCGCCCCTGAATGCAGTCAACCGCAGAGGATGAAGAGCTTTCGTCGGCGCATCGTGACAAAAGGCTGACGGGAGGCCTGCCGGTAAGGTGCCGCCAGGCTATCGATGGAGGAAGAGATATGCGACCGTTGAGTTTTGATGAAATCAACTGTGTATCGGGTGGTGAGCGGGGACCGGAGGCAGGTGACATCACGGTGACCGCGTCGAGGTATGGATCTGGTATCGACTTCGGTTTTGGCGCCATTACTGTGGGCGGCGGCGCTTTCCCCAGTTTTGGCGGCATAGGCCTCGCCGGCGGCAACTGGCTCTCCGACATACAGAACGCAATACAAGAATATCTTGATTCACTCTTTTCCTCAGACGCCCCGGCGGACCCCGACGAAATTGTCGTAACCGCGACACGGCCAAATCCAGTTGATATCGGTGGAGGCCAGTCAGTTGCCATCTATCCCGATGGTATCCACGAGCTTTACATCAATGGTGTTGAATTCGGTAATATCCGCTTCACTACCGGCGCAACCGAATACACCACATCCAACACAGCAAACGCGGGCGTTCCTCCGAGTGTGAATGATACGATTTCAAGCACCACTCGGCTAAACTACGAATTTACAAGAGAACCCTGACATCTGAGGATGGCCCAGCGTGATCGATGGATATCAGATATGAATTGGTCAAGCTGGGCCCTTTTGTTGTGCTTCTTAGCGATAGTGGGGTGTCGGGACGAAAATGCATTAGACCATCTAATGATGGAGCGCCACCAGTGTGCTAGTTTTCGGAGTGTAACCGTACTAGAGTTTGACGACGCACTTTCTAGAGGTAGTTTTCCTTGTACTAGAACATCGACCGGTATTTACTCACTGTATTTGACTAAGTTCGTTCTTGGAAAAACGTCAGTACCCACGCTTGTTTACTTACCACCAGAGAATATTGATAAGGTTGTTATACATGTGCATGGCGGACCTCGCATATTGGTCACCAGCTCTCAGGTGATCTCGTCAACAAGCTGGTCCGATAAAAAAGTAGCAATAATGGTGCCAATCTACCTGGGCAGTTTAAACAGGACGGAATATCCACAGGAGGAATTTCAGCGGTCCATTGGAGAAGTTCGTCGGTTTATCCGCGCAAGAAATACATCTAAAAAGTACATCTTGTCTGCAGACAGCGCGGGCGTGATGGTGTTGGCCAAGGCCTGCGAAGTAAAGTGCAGGCTTCCCCTTGTTCTTTTCAGCCCCCAGACGGTGTCTCCTAGAGATGTTGATCTACAAGCACGGCTTCACTCGCGTTGGTGCGGCGAACGTATCGCAAATACACGATGCTTTGAAATGGGCGATAAATTGTTAAATAAAAAGATCTTCCCAGACCAGGCCGGTTTTCAACAAACAGACGCCGAAAGTCTTCCACGGAGAGTGGTAATCGCAGATAATAACGAGCTTCGAAAATTTTACGGTTCGAGCTATAATTATTCACCTTTGCAATTCATTCTAACAAACTGCCCGAAAATTATTGTGGATCAGAACGATGAAATCATTGGCATACCAAACACCTTTACCGCAATCAACAGTAGTTGCCCCGGTTCGATCCGCAGAATTGGAGAGTTTTCTCATCCAGCTTTTATTAATTGGCGCGAGGCTGTGCGAAAGTATTGGGAAGAAGTGGGCAAGTCCTAGCGCACTCGTCTGAATTAAACTTTGCTTTGATAGTCTTTCAAGTAGTTTAATAGGTGAATTCTGATGATCCGCCAGTCTGAAGCCGCCGAATGTGGCCTCGCCTGCCTAGCCATGGTCGCCGTCCACCACGGCCGCATCACCGACCTCGCCGCGATGCGGCGGCGGTTCAGCGTTTCCTTGAAGGGCGCGACACTCAAGCAGTTGATCGCCATCGCCGAGGGCCTCGGCTTCACCAGCCGCGCGCTACGCGGCGAGCCCGAAGACCTCGCCGGCGTCGCGCTGCCCGCCATCCTGCATTGGGACCTGTCGCATTTCGTCGTGCTGGCGCGCATCTCGACGCGTTTCGGCCGACGGCGCTTCCACATCCACGATCCCGCCGCCGGCGAGTGCGTGCTCGGCGACGCTGAGCTTTCCCGGCACTTCACCGGCGTCGTCCTTGAACTCACGCCATCCGCCCGCTTCGAACGCAAGCGCGAAGCGGTGCGGCTACGCCTTGCCCAGCTCTGGTCGCGCCTACACGGGCTGACCCGCAGCCTCACCCAACTGCTGGCACTCTCGGCGGGGTTGCAGCTCGTCGCCCTCGCCATGCCCTTTTTGATGCAGACCGCCGTCGATACCGTGCTGCCAGCGTTCGATGCCGATCTGCTGCTGGTGCTGGCGCTGGGCTTCGGCGGCCTGACCGTCATCCAGTTCGCCATGGCCTGGCTGCGCGGCTGGCTGATCGCCGGGCTTGCCAATGCGCTGGGCTATAGCCTGGTCGTCAACCTCTTCCGCCATCTCATGCAACTCCCGCTCGGCTGGTTCGAGCGCCGCCACACCGGCGACATCCTGGCGCGCTTCGGCTCGACCCAGCCGCTCGTCGCGCTGCTGACGCAAGGCTTGGTGGCGGCGGTGATCGACGGCGCGCTGGCACTTATGACGCTGGCGCTGATGCTGCTCTACAGCCCGTTCCTGGCGGCCGTCGCCGGCGCGGCGCTCGCTGTCTATCTCGCCGTGCGGCTGGCCTTCCTGGCGCGGCTGCGCGCGCTCAATGTCGATCTGATCGCCGCCAATGCCGCCGAGCAGACGGCGCTGATCGAAGGCGTGCGCGGCATCCTGACGATCAAGACGCTCGGCCAGGAAAGCGCCCGGCAGCGGCTTTGGCAGAACCGCAAGGCTGATGCCGTCAACGCCGCCATCCGCCAGGGCCGCGCCGGAGCCGCCTTCGATGCGGTCCAGGGCGCCGTTTTCGGGCTGGAAACCGTGGCTTTCGTCGCGCTCGCCATCGGCATGGCGATGCGCGCCGAGTTGACGCTCGGCATGATCTTCGCCTTCCAGGCGTACAAGCAGCAATTCCTTGCCGCCGGCGCCCGGCTCATCCAGGCCGGCATCGACTGGCGGATGACCGACGTTCACATGGCGCGGCTCGCCGATATCGCGCTGGCGGCGCCCGAAGCCGGCCTGGCAGGCACCAACGCCGACCCGCCGCCGCTGACCGGCCGGCTGGAACTCCGCGGCGTCCGCTACCGCTATGGCGATGGCGAGCCCGAGGTGCTCGCCGGGGTCGATCTCGTCATCGAGGCCGGCGAGACGGTGACGATCGTCGGCCCCAGCGGCGGCGGCAAGACAACGCTGCTCAAGATCATGCTCGGCCTGATCGATCCAACCGAGGGCGAGGTGCGCGTCGATGGCGTGCCGCTGCTGCGCTATGGCAAGGCGGCGTTTCGGCGGCAGATCGGCGCGATCATGCAGGACGATCTGCTGTTCGCCGGCAGCATCGCCGAGAATATCGCACTATTCGATCCCGAAATCGACATGGCCGCGGTTCGCGCCGCCGCAGCGGCCGCTGCGATCGACGCCGAGATCATGGCGATGCCGATGGGCTATGAAAGCCTGGTCGGCGACATGGGGTCGAGCCTGTCCGGCGGCCAGCGCCAGCGCGTGCTGATCGCCCGCGCGCTCTATCGCCGCCCACGCTATCTGTTCGCCGACGAGATCACCGCGTCGCTCGATCCCGCCAATCACGCCCGCATCGGCGCGGCGCTGGCGGGCCATCCCGCGACGCGGATGATCGTGACGCATCGGGCTTTCGCCGAAGCGCCGGGACGAGTGCTCCTCGTCGCCGGCGGCCGGGTGGAAGACGCCCGCGCCGTCGCGGCGCGGGCGGCTTGATGAGTCAGCAAGTTTCTTGGGCGAAGTCACGCCCGGCGAGGCGCGTCATCCGCTGGCTGCCCATATAGCGCTTGAAGGCGGTGGCGGTCGCCTTGGGGTGGCTGGCCTGGCGTTCGCGCGCCGCCCGGCCGACGAGCACCACGCCCTTGTCGTCGACGCTGACCGCCGACGGCGTGAGGGTTTCGCCGAGGCGATTGGGCACGAGTTCGGCGACGCCATTGCGGAAGATCGCCGCGGCGCTGTTGGTCGTCCCGAGATCGATGCCGATGATCACGCGCTGCCCCCGAAATGCGTCGCCGCCGTTGGCATGGCGGCAGGCGAGGTGCAACCGGCTCGTGGCAAGGCCCGCCGCGACAGACCGCAACCGAAATTGTCAATGTCGGTTAGCGGCAGCGTGTGGATGACCGAAACTTTTGCCGCCGGGCCCGCCGTCACGCTCGGCGATCCTGCCCCCCGCGACGTCGCCATCGCCATTCCGGCACGCAACGAAGCCGCCAGCATCGCCGCCTGCCTTGCCGCGATCGACACCGCCGCGGCGCTGGCCCGCCCGCGCTCGCTGACCGTCGTCGTTCTCGTCAACAACAGCGACGACGCCACCGCTGCCGAGGCGCGCCGCGTCGTCATGCGCCATGCGACGACGATCGTCGACGACATCGCGCTCAGCCCCGCCCATGCCGGCGCGGCGCGGCTGGCGGCGCTCGATCGCGCCGTCGCCGTGCTGCCCGCCGATGGCGTGGTGATGACCACCGACGCCGACAGCCGCGTGGCGCCCGGCTGGATCGCCGCCAATCTCGCCGAGATCGCCGCCGGCGCGGATGCCGTTGCCGGGGTCGTCACCTTCGATGCGGCGACGCGCGCCGCGCTGCCGGGTTTCGCCGCCGACCGCGGCCTCGAATGGCGCCTCGCCGAGCTGCACGCCCGCCTCGCCAGCCTGATCGATCCGGTGCCGCACGATCCCTGGCCCAATCATCTCTGGGCCTGGGGGGCGAGCCTCGCCGCCACCGCCGCCGCCTATCGCGCCGTCGGCGGCCTGCCGGCGGTGGCGCTCGCCGAGGATCGCGCCTTCGCCGCGCGGATCGAGGCGCATGATTTGCGACTGCGGCGCAGCCATGCGCCGGTCGTCTACACCTCGGCCCGCCGCCAGGGCCGCGCGCCGGGGGGTTTTGCGGATTTGATCGACGCCTATGCGCGCGACCCCGACATGCCGTGCGACGCGGCCTTGGAGCCGACGCAAACGCTGGTGCGGCGACTGCGACTTCGCGCCGCCTGCCGGGCGCAGGGCGCACCGGGCTTCGGCGCGCGCTGGGCGGCGATTGAGGCGGCGACGCCGGCGCTGGCGCGGCAGCGGGTGCGGCCAGCGGCATTGCCGGCGGAAGTCGCGCTTGCCGAGGCGATCATCGCCCGGCTGGAAGCATCAGCAGATCGAGACGATAGCGATCGGTGCGTTCGCGCCGCGTGACGGCAAAATCGCCGAGCGCCGCTTCGAACTTGCCGACGGCGCCATCGCCGCTGTCGGGATAGTCGGGCGTTTCGCCGAGCCAATGGACGAGCAGCACATCGGCGCCGGGCAGTGCCATGGCGCGCACCGCGTCGGCGACGCGCGCGATGCCGGGGGCGTCGAAATAATAAAGAACTTCCGACAGGACGATGAGATCGAACCGCCCGGGCGGCGGCGCTTCGGGAAGGGTCGAGCGGGCGAACGTCACCTGCGGCAGTGCCGCGCAGCGCTGACGCGCGACGGCGAGCGCCGCCTCGGCGACATCGGTGGCAAGCAGATGATCGCAAAGCGGCGCGAGGCGCGCGGTCAGCACCCCGATCGAACAGCCGATCTCGATGGCGCTGGCGTAGCGGCGGCCCCCAAGCGCCTCGACCGTCGCGGTGTATTTGGCGTCCTCATAGGCGCTGGTCTCGAACCCCCAGGGGTCGGGGTTGCCGGCGTAGAGCGCGTCGAGATAGCCCGCGGCGAGCGACGGTGCGGTCATGGCTCGAACCGCCCGCCGCGCGGCAGCAGCCAGGCGGCGGCATTGTCACGCGAGGCGTCGAGCATCGGCTGGCGCAGATAGGTTTCGAGATCGCGGCAACAGCGATCGAGGGGATCAGGGCCGAGAAAGGCGCCGAGCCCGACGTTGCGGCGCGCGGCATCGATGCCGGCGAGCGCCAGCGCCTCGAAGCTGCCGCGCGCCAGGTCGACATAGGCGACCGCGGCTGGCGGATCGGCGGCGGGATCGGTGGCGCGGCGCGCGGCCTCGGCGACGAGCAGCCGCGCCTGTTCATAGCCCCCGGCGGCAACGGCGAAGCGCTGGCGCACGACAGGGTCGCCGCCACGGCCGCTGCGTCCGAGCGCGGCGGCATGCAGGGCAAGGATGCGGCCGAGCCCGCCGAGCTGGACGGCGAGGACGCGCCAGGCACCGCCGGCGAACAGCGGCGCGCGATAATAGTCGCCGGGGGCGCCGAAGGTGTCGGCGTCGGCGACAAAGGCGCCGTCGAAAACCACCGTGCCGGTGGCGGTGCCGCGCATCCCCGCCGCCTGCCAGACCGCCAGGTCGACGGCGATGCCGGGCCCGCGCATGTCGGGCAGGAACATCAGCGGCGCGTCGCTGCCTTCGGGACGCGCCGTCACCAGCGGCCTGGCGAGGCTGCCGGCGCCCGAGCAATGGATCTTGCGGCCGGTCAGCCGCCAGCCGCCGGCGACGCGCGTCGCCAACGGGCCGTCGCCACGTTCGGCATTCCAGACGCCCGAGATACGCCCGGCAGCGGCTTCAGCAGCGAGCGTCGCCAGCGGGCCACCGTAGCGATCGGCGAGGAGCACGGCGTTGCAATGGCCTTCATAGAGCCGGCCTACGGTCAGGCTGGCGTCGCCGACGACGGTAAGCAACGCCGCGAGGCCGTCGACTTGCGCGGCGTCGCTGGCGAGGCCGTCGCCGCCCAAAGCCGTCGGCAGCGGCGCGGTCAGCAGCCCGGCGTCCGCCAGCGCGGCGATATCGGCGGCGGGAAAGGCGGCGGCGGCGTCGACCTCGCCGGCGCGCGCGAACACTGCCGGGGCGATCGCCGCGAAGGCAGCCGCCGGATCACGCGGCGCAGGAACGATATGGCGCAAGGGCACATTAGCCATCTGCAATGAACTCCGCCGCCGTTCCGCCGTTCCCGCGCCGCCCGCTGGTGATCGTCGCGCCGCATCCCGACGACGACATCCTCGGCTGTGGTGGGCTGATCGTCGCCGCCCGCCGCGCCGGCTGGCCGGTCGTCGTCGCCGCGCTGACCGATGGCCAGGCGTCACACCCGGGGTCGCAGCGCTGGCCGGCGCCGGCGCTCGGGCGGTTGCGACGCGGCGAGATGCGGCGCGGGCTGGCGCGGCTCGGCGCTGGCAAGGTGCGCTTGCGCTTCATGGGGTGGCGCGACGGCCAGCTGGCCCGGGACGGATCGGCGCTCCGGCTGCGGAGACTGCTGCGCGCGGTCGGCGCGGGGGTCGTCGTCGCCGCGTCACCGCGCGATCACCATCCCGATCACCGCGCCGCCTGGCGGCTCGCCGCCGCGGCGACGGCGGGCAGCGCCTGTCGGCTCTACCCCTATGAAGTCTGGGCCCGAAGCGAGGCGCCGCCCCGCCGCGGCGAGGCGCCGGCGCGCGGCGCGAAGCGCTGGGCGATGCAAGCGCACCGCAGCCAGGTCAGCGCCTATATCGCCGACGATCCCGGCGGCTTCGTCTTTCCGGCGGCGATCCTCGCCCGACTGATCGACGGCGGCGAGACGCTGCGGCTGGTCGGTGGAAAGCTTGCCCCACAGCGGCGAAGGCAATGGCGGCAGGCAGCGCAACCGCCGCCAGTCGCTTCGTCGCCGAAGGCACGTTCGCCGGATTGACGTTCCACGGTCTTGAGACTACGTATCTCATTCGAGATACAGGACGACGACGATGACCGCGAGCACGATGCTGCATGTCCGCATCGACGATGACCTCAAGATGCAGGCCACAGCGGCGCTTGCGACGATGGGACTGTCGGCATCCGACGCCGTCCGCCTGTTGTTCCACCGCATCGTCGCCGAACAGGCCTTCCCGCTCGAACTCAAGGTTCCGAACGCGGCGACGCGCGCGGCGATGGCGGAAGCCGAGGCAATGCTCGGCGCGCACCCGCCGCGCTTCGCCGATGGCGATGCCCTGATCGCCGAGTTGAATGGCTGAAACGTCGAAGCGCGCGGCGCAGCCGCGCGCCTGCGACTATACCCAGCAATTCTCCAAGGACTGGGCGCGGCTGGCGCGGTCCGGGCGTTACGACCTGCCGCGGCTGAAATCGGTGATGCTGATGCTGATCGCCAACGATGCGCCGCTGGGCCCCGAGTGGAAGGACCATCCGCTCAAGGGCGACTGGGCGGCACATCGCGAATGCCATATCGGCGGCGACTTCCTGCTGATCTACCGCATTGACGACGCTGCCGGCAAAAGCGGCACGATCATCTTCGTCCGCGCCGGCACCCACAGCGAGCTTTTCCGCGAATAGTGCCGCTCAGGGCGCCGTCGTCAGCCCCGTCCAGTAACCCGCGAACGCCCAGAGGTCGGCGGCCTCGGCGATGACCTTGGTCGTCGGCTTGCCGCTGCCATGGCCGGCGCGGGTCTCGATGCGGATCAGGTGCGGCCGGTCGCCGATCGCCGCGGCCTGCAGCGCCGAGACATATTTGAAGCTGTGGCCGGGCACGACGCGGTCGTCAGTATCGGCGGTGGTGACGAGGATCGCCGGGTAATCCTTGCCGGCCACGATGTTGTGATAGGGCGAATAGGCGAGCAGATTCTTGAACGCCGCCGGGTCGGCGGGGTCGCCATAATCGTCGGTCCAGGTGCGGCCTTCGGTGAACAGCGGGAAGCGCAGCATGTCCATGACGCCGACCGCCGGCAGCGCCGCGGCGAACAGATCGGGGCGCTGGTTGACGACGGCGCCGACGAGCAGCCCGCCGTTCGAGCCGCCCTGGATGGCGAGGCCGCCCTTCCTGGTGATGCCGGCGGCGATCAGCGCTTCGCCGGCGCCGATGAAATCATCGAAAACATTCTGCTTCTTGAAGCGGCGGCCGGCGTCGTGCCAGGCGGCGCCATATTCGCCGCCGCCGCGCAAGGTGACTTCGGCATAGACGCCGCCCATCTCCATCCACGCCAGCGCATCGACCTGGAAGGCCGGCAGGACGTTGATGTTGAAGCCGCCATAGCCATACATCAGGGTCGGCGCCGGCAGCTTGAGGCCCTTTTTGTGGGCGACGAACATTGGCACCCGCGTGCCGTCCTTCGAGGTGAAGAAGCGCTGTTCGACGACATAATCGGCGGGGTCGAAGGCGACCTTGGGCGCCGCCCAGACGGAGACCGCATTGGCGGCGGCGTCGTAGCGATAGATCGTCGTCGGGGCATTGTAGCTGGTGAAGGTGAAATAGGTGGTGCTGCCATCATGGCTCGCCTCGAAGCCGCTGGCAGTGCCGAGCCCGGGCAGCGGCACCGTGCCGGCCGGCGTGCCATCGGCGGCGTAGCGGCGCACTTCGGTGCGGGCGTCCTTCAGGGCGGTGACCAGCAGCTGGTCGCCGACCAGGCTGGCGCCGGTCAGCGTGTCGCCGCCTTCCGCCACCACCACCCGCGGCGCGCGGCGGGCGATGGCGTCCAATGCCACCACCCGGTAGCGCGGCGCGTCGCGGTTGGTGACGAAGAACAGTTCCTCGCCGCGGTTGCCGGCGAAACGCCAGTCATCGGTTCGTTCGGCGACCAGGGTGATGAGCGGGCTGTCCGGACGGCCGAGATCGCGCGCGCGGACCTCATAACTGTCGTCGGAACCCGTCGACGAGCGGATGATCAGCCAGCGGCCGTCGGCGGAAACCTCGGCATCGTGATACCAGCCGGGGTGATCGGGGGTGGCGAACACTTTGACATCGGCCGACTGCGGCGTGCCGACCTTGTGGAACCAGATGGCGTGGTTCTGCACCTCCGACTGGAAATCGGGGCCGCCCGCCTGTTCGGGGTAACGCGCGTAGAAAAAGCCGTCCTTGCCGTAGGCCAGCGGCGAGAACTTCACCCAATCGAGCTTGTCGTCGAGCACCCGCCCCGCGGCGACGTCGAGGACGCGCACCGTGCGCCAGTCGGTGCCGCCGTCCTGCACGGCATAGGCGATGAAGCGACCGTCGTCGGAAGGCGCCCATTCGGCGAGCGCCGTGGCGCCGTCCTTCGACCAGACGTTGGGGTCGATCAGCTGGCGGCGAGAGGCGGCCCCGACGCCGGCTTCCTCGACATAGAGCACGTCCTGATTCTGCAGGCCGCTGTTGCGGCGGAAGAACAATTTGCCGGCGCGCGCAACGGGCAGGCGGATGCGCTCATAATCGAACAATTGCGTCAGCCGCGCCCGGATCGCCTCGCGCTTCGGCAGGCTCGCGAGATAGGCGTCGGTGACCTGGTTCTGCGCCGCCACCCAATCGGCGACACGGGGTTCCTTGCGGACATCGGCTTCGAGCCAGCGATAGGGGTCAGGCGCGCTGATGCCGTGCCGCGCCTCGACATCGGCGCCGCGGACGGTCGGCGGATAGGCGGGCGCGGCGGCGGCAGGGGTGGTGAGCGACATCAGGGCGACAACGACAATCGGCAGGGGTTTCATCATGGCCGGCATGCCTAGCCGCCGTCGCGCCGCGCCGCCAGCCTCAGTCAGCGGATTTCAGATGCTGCTGGACGACAAACGGCACCGGATAGCCCGCCGTTCCGAACGTCGCGGCAATCAGCTTGTTGGTATCGAAAAAGACCTGCCAATAATGGTCGGTATGGCAATAGGGGCGAACGGCCAGCACCGTGCCCTTGTCGTTGAAGTCGAGGATCTCGACATCGGGCGCCGGGTCGGCGACGACATTGGGAATGGCGGCAAGCGCCGGCTGCAGCCGCGCGATCGCATCGAGCGCGTCGACACCAAAGGCCAGCTGCGCCGTCCGCTCGACGCGGCGATAGCCGTGCGCGCTGAAGTTCTTGATGGTGTCGCCCGAGACCTTGTTGTTGCCCACAATGGTCTGGACATTGTCGGGGCTGGTGATCGTCGTGTTGAACAGCCCGATCTCGGTCACCGTGCCCTCGATGCCGCCGGCGACGACATAATCGCCGACCTTGTAGGGCCGGAAGATGATCAGGAAGGCGCCAGCGGCGAAATTGGCCAGCAGCCCCGACCAGGCGGCGCCGACAGCGAGGCCGACACCGGCCAGCAGCGCCGCGAAGCTCGTCGTCTCGACGCCGAAATAGCCGAGGATGGCGACAACGAGGACGATGTTGAGCAGCACGCCGAGGATCGACGCAATATAACGCTGCAGGGTGGCGTCGAAATTGCGTGCCGTCAGGATGCGGCCGAGGCCATGGACCGCGATCGAGATCAACCAGCGGCCGATCATGTAAAGCAGGATCGCGCCTGTGATCTTCAGCCCGATGGCGGTGGCGACCGTCGTGAAGCTGGTCATTTCGAGATCCACGGCAAGCCTCCCAAGCCCCGAAACACTAGCGGCGGATTGTTACGGTGCAAGTGCTTGCGGCGACGCGCGATGATCGCCACGCTGCCGGTCGGCAGGGAAGGAAGGCACGCGACGTGCGACGGCAATTGTGGATCGCGCTCGGCTGCACGTCGGTGGCGCTCGGCGCCGCCGGGGTGGTGCTGCCGCTGCTGCCGACGACGCCCTTCGTGCTGCTCGCCGCCTGGGCCTTCGCCAAATCATCGCCGCGGCTGCACGACTGGCTGCTGGCGCACAATATGTTCGGGCCGCTGATCGCCGATTGGCGGCGCAACGGCGCGATCGCGCCGCGCGCCAAGGTCGCGTCGGTGCTCGCCATGGCGGCGGCGTTCGGACTGTCGCTGGCGCTCGCCGCGCCGGCCTGGCTGCTCGCCGTCCAGGGCGCGGTGCTGGCGGCGTCGGCGGCCTTTGTGCTGAGCCGGCCGGGACGCTGACACCCCGGCCGGCGCGCCGCACTTACATCGCCGCGAAGGCCGCTTCGATCGCCTTGGGGCCCTGTGCCCAGCCGGCGCCGACGCCGGCCGCCATCGCATCGGGGTAGATATCCTCGGCGCCGGCTTCGACGCCGTCATAGATGGCATTGGCGACGTCGATCGGTGCCGCCTTGGCCATCGGCATGTCCTTGGCCATGTCGGTATCGACGGGGCCGGGGAAGACGCCGTGGACGCCGACGCCGGCGGGTTTCAGCGCGGTGCGCAGCGCGCCGGTCACCGAATGCGCCGCGGCCTTCGACACCGAATAAGGCGCCAGCGCCGCCATCGGCGCCAGGCTGACCACCGACAGCAAATTGACGATGACACCACCGGCGCCCGTGGTGGCAGCGGCGGTCACCGCCGGCACAAAGGCCTGGGTGACGGCGAGCAGGCCGAAGACATTGACCGCCGCCTGGCGACGCAGCGATTCGGCGGCGCCCGGCGCCAGGATATCGCCGAACTCGGCGACGCCGGCATTGTTGACGAGCAGGCCGACATCGCCGGCGGCGGCAGCAGCGGCGGCGACACTGGCGGCGTCGGTGACGTCGAGCGCCAGCGGCACGACGCGCGGGTCGGCAAAGGCGAGGCCTTCCGGCTGGCGGGCGCCGGCATAGACTTTGGCGGCGCCGCGGGCGAGCGCGGCTTCGACCAGCGCGCGGCCGATGCCGCGATTGGCACCGGTGATGAGGATGGTGGCGTTGGCGATCTTCATGGGTAGGTTCTCCAGGCGGCGCCGCGCCTGTCGCGTTGCCGATGACGCCGATCTAGTCGCGCCGCCGATTTGGATAAATCGTCTCGGCGGCATATCATTCGTGCGATTTTTGCAGGAATTGCCATGGATGTCGCCGTGCTCCGCCTGTTCGCCGACGTCGCCGCCGCCGGCAGTTTCGCCCCCGTGGCGCGAGCGCGCGGCGTCGATCCCAGCCAGATCTCGCGCGCCATCGCCGGGCTCGAGAGCGAACTCGCGCTGCGCCTGTTCCAGCGCACGACCCGGCGGCTGGC
>LJHX01000091.1 GCA_001295935.1 alpha proteobacterium AAP81b | reverse complement strand
GAGGCTCGCCGTCGCGCCGGCCGCGGCGATTGCGATACTGCCGCCGCTACCGATGCCGCCGCTGCCGAAAGCGCCGCTGCCGCCCAGGCCGCGCGCCGACACCGTGAGATCGCCGAAAGCCAGCCGGGCGCCCGTGGCCGACAGCGCCACCGTACCGCCCTCGCCATCGCCGCCGCCGAGCGCTTCGGCGCTGCTGCCAGTGCCGTCGACGCTGATCTGGCTGGCGCCGAGGACGTCGATGCCGGCGGCATTGCTGGCGGCGACGACGATGTCGCCGCCGATCCCGGCATTGCCCGGGGCGGTCAGCACATCGCCGGCGGCGCCGCGAGCGTAGAGCGCCAGCGCGCCGCCGACCGCGATGGCGCCGCCGTTGTTCTCCGCCTGCAAGCCGACGTCGCCGCCGGTACCGGCCGCCCCGGCGGTGCCACGGCCGTCGGCGGTCGCCGTCAGGGCGCCGGCAATGCCCAGGCGATACCCCGCGGCGCGCAATGTGATGATGCCGCCTTCGCCAACCCCGCCGAAGAATTCGTCGGTCTTGCTGGGCGCCGAGTTACCCGACGCCGTCAGGGTAGCGCCGTCGAGCAGCAGATTGCCGCCGGTCGCGGTGAGCGCCAGCGTGCCGCCGCTGCCATTGCCGCCCGCCGCGGTGCTGCTGCCACCACCGCGCCCGCTGGCATCGGCAAGCAGTGCCCCAAAACCGATACCGCCACCCGCCACGGTGATGCCGAGGGTGCCGCCGCGGCCATTGCCGCCTGGCGACGAATCGCCGCTGCCGCCGCTGCCGCCGAGGTCGATGCCAAGGCCAACCCCATCGATACGCGCCGTGTCACGGCTGCCGATGGTCACGCCCCCTGCCGACGCCGCGCCGCCCTGGCGACCGGTTCCGCCGCCGGCGCCGGCGTCGATCGTCGTCGCACCCAGGGTCACCGTCGCCGCGCCGCTGGCGTCGATCGCCACCTGGCCGCCGATGGCGCCGCCGCCATCGCGGTTGAAGGCCTCGCCGCCCTGGCCGCGCGCGCTGATCGTCACCGGCCCGAGCAGCTCGACCGCGCTGGTGCCGCTGGCAGTGATCGACACGGTGCCGCCGCGGCCGTCGCCGGCGGCGCCGTCCTGCTGGGCATCGCCGCCGCGGCCATCGGCGCCGAGCCGCGCCGTGCCGGCGACGCCGACATTGCCGTCCTCGGCGACGATCCGCGCCGCCCCGGCGAACCCGGCGCCGAAGCCGGCGCGAACATTGGCGGCAAGATCGAGATTGCCGGCGATGGCGATCTGGGTATCGACACCGATGGCGCTGAGCGTCGCCGCGCCGCGCGCGGCGAGCGCCAGATCCGATTCGAACAGCGCATCGCGCGCATCGATATTGGCGATGACGGTCGCATCGCCGCTGGCGAGCCCGCTGACCGCCGAGGTGAAGCGATTGCGCAGCTCGATCCCGGCGGTGGCGCCGCCGGAAGGCGCCGCGGCGAAGCGCGCGCCCGTCGCCTCGGCGACATTAAAGCCCGCCGACAGCACGATGGCATTGCCGTCGACATTGGCGGCGCCGGCGACGGCGAAACCGAGGCCCCGGCCGCCATCGATGAACATGGTGATCGCGTCGTTCTTGGGGACCGCGACGAAGTAGAGACGGCTGCGGATTTCGGCACTGGCGGCGGCGGCGCCGGTGATCGCGCCAACGCTGGTGATGACCTCCCCCGACGCATCGGTGCCGGCGATCGTCGTGATGTCGAACAGCCCGGCGTTCAGCGTGAATTCGGCGCCCTGCGCCGCGACCAGCGCTGCCGAGCCGGCGAGCGTGATGCGCCCCGCATGCTCGATGCGCGGCGCCACCGCGATCAGATAGCTGGCGGGGCCGCGCGTCGTCAGCCGCGCGCCCGGCAGGGTGACGATCTCGGCCTGTGACCCCGCCACGCCCTGAACGGCGAAGCGGCTGCCGGTGGCGCCTTCGGTAATGAAGCCGCCATTGGCGTCGCGCACAGGATCGGCAGTGGTCAGCATCAGGCTGCCGACGTTGAAGATGCCGCTGTTGCCCACCAGCAGCCCGCCGGGAGCATAGAACCAGATCGCCCCGCGCGTATCGCCGGTGACAGTGCCGTTGAAGGCGATCACCCGCCCCGGATCATTGGCGAGGATGCGGTTGAGCACCGTATAGTTGACGACATTGCCGTTCCTGCCGGCCGAATAATCGACGCTGCGCCCCGCCGGCAGGAAGTTGATCGCCCCACCGCCCACCTCGGCATCGAAGGGCGTCCAGTTGATCACCGCCTGCGGGCTGCCCACACTGATATTGTGGCTCGTCGCCGAAGGCTCGATGCTGACCTGGCCGAAGACGACATTGGCATTGCCCTGGAAACCCTGCGCCAGCGCCGGCGCCTGGCGCAGCGGCTGCAGGACCAGCAAGGCCGCCAGCGCGGCGTGGCTGATGCCGAGGCGGGGCCGCGCGCTCATGCCCGCTTCCACGGCCACAGCCGCGCCGTCACCGACAGCAGCGCCCGCACATCGCCGGCGCGCGTCTGGCCAGCATCGCGCAGCGGCACCGCCAGCGCGAAATCGACGCGCAGCCGATCGGACACCCCGAGTCGCGCGCCGCCGCCGACCGAGGCGAGCTGGCGCGGGCTGTCGTTGGCGGCGCGGTTCCACACCCAGTCGCTGTCGATGAAAGCGAAAGGCTGGACCGCGATGCGATGCTTCATCGACAGCGACAGGCTGTCGAGGCGCAGCTCGGCCTGGAAGCCGGCGCCGCTCTGGCCGGTCAGCGCGCCGGGTTCATAGCCGCGGCCGACGGTGAAATTGCCCGCCGAAAATTGTTCGAAGGCGAGCACCGCCGCCGAGGCGATCTGGCCGCGCGGCAGCAGCGCCAGCGTCCAGGCCCTGGCGAAGCGCCATTCGGCGAGGCCGTTGAAGCGTGCCACGAAAGCCTGGGGGTCGCCGCCGACAATGCTCGGCGGCACGATCGTCGCGCACAGCGCCAGATTGGCGAGGCAATTGGGGCTGGCGCCGAAAATGCCGACGCCCTGGCGGAGTTCGAGACTGCCGGCGAGGTGCCAGGCGATCGCCCCGCCCGGCCCGCGCCCGACGAGATCGATGGCGTCGGCATCAAGGCGGGCATAGACGACGCGCAGCCGATCCTGCGACAACGGCAGGCCACGGAACGTCACGTCCTGATCGACATAGTCGAAGCCGATGGCGCCGACGAGGCTGCCGGCCTGGCGCCGCACAAAGGGGTAGCTCGCCTCGAAATTGCCGAACAGCGACCGCGCCCGGACACTGTCGGCCGCCGGCCCGAGCGACGGATGCGTCCAGCCATAGGTGAAGCGCCCGCCGAGCCGCAGCCCCTGGCCGCCAGCTGCGAAATCATGCGCGACCTGGACGACCTGCTGCTCGCCGAAGTCGAAGCTCGAATAGCCCGACACCATGGTGCGGTCGCCGAGGCCGGTGAGGCCATAGATCTGGGCGCGCAGCTGCCCGGCCCAGGGGCCGGTTTCCGATGGTGCATAATTCTGGATGGTCGCGTCGGCCTCGATCGGCGTGCGGCGGACGGCGACTTCGCCGATCATCTCGCCGGCGGCGGTGCCGGCGGGCTTCAGCTGCAACCGCACGTCGAGCCCGGGGATGTCGCGCGCCAGCAGCAGATAGCGCTCGGCGTCGCGGCGGTTGAACACCTGCCCCGTGGCGATGTGCGACAGGTAACGCGCCACCAGCGCCTCGTCGCGGCCGGCGTCGCCGCGCACGCGCAGCGCCGTCAGCCGCGCGTAGAGCACTTCGAAACGCACGACGCCGCCCTCGATGCGCTGCGCCGGCACCTGGACGGCGGCGATATAGCCCCGCGCCCGCAGTGCCGTGGCGACGGCGTCGCGGATTTCGCAGACCACCGAAATCGGCTGCTCGCGACCGGCGAGCGGCCGCCACAGCGACGCGATCTCGGCCGGATCGACCGGGCCGAGATTGTTGAACACCGCGTCGCTGAGGGTGATGCGGATCGCGGCATAGGCAGGGTCATCAAGGGCACAGGCACTGCGTTCGATCTCGCCTTCGACGCTGAGGCGCGGGCGCGTCGGCAACGGCGCGCGGCGGCTGGGATCGAGTTCCTCGCGCGTCGGCGGCGCGGCGCCGACGGGCTGCGGCACGCCCTGGGCGAGGGCCGGCAGCGCCGCCACTAGGGCGACTGCCGCACCACTTGCGCCAAAGATGCGGCGAACCGCCACCTGACCCCCTGTCGAACCCCCGCCAGGGCCTGCCAACCCTGGCTGAACGTTGATTCAATTGTCTTTGCCAGTTGCGACCCGGCAGCTGTTTTGCGATATGCTACGCCCGCCGGCCGATAGAGTCACCCCCGCAACTTTCGAAAGGTCGGCAGCGGCCGGGCAATGGCGTGACCCGATTGCCGAACCCGCTGCCGCTGGCTAGGCCACGCCAATGACCGACCGCCTGACCATCCGCCGCCCCGACGACTGGCATGTTCACCTGCGCGACGGCGCCATGCTTGCCGCCGTCGCGCCCTTCACCGCCCGCCAGTTCGCCCGCGCCATTGTCATGCCCAATCTCAAGCCGCCGGTGACGACGATGGCGGCGGCGGCGGCCTATCGCGACCGCATCCTCGCCGCGACGGGGCCGGGCTTCACCCCGCTGATGACCTGTTACCTGACGGACGGCATCGACCCCGGCGAGATTGAGCGCGGCTGGGCCGAAGGCGTCTTCACCGCCGCCAAGCTCTACCCCGCCAATGCCACGACCAATTCAGCGCATGGCGTCACCGATGTCGCCCGCATCCGGCCGGCGCTCGAAGCGATGCAGCGCCTCGGCATGCCGCTGCTGATCCATGGCGAAGTCACCGACGCCCATGTCGACATCTTCGACCGCGAGGCAGTGTTCATCGACCGCGTGCTGGCCGGGCTGGTGCGCGATTATCCGGCGCTGAAGATCGTCTTCGAACACATCACCACCGCCGAAGCCGTGACGTTCGTCGAAGCGGCACCGGCGACAGTGGCGGCGACGATCACCCCGCATCACCTCGCCATCAACCGCAACGCCATGTTCGAAGGCGGCATCCGCCCCCACCTCTACTGCCTGCCGGTGCTCAAGCGCGACACGCACCAGCGCGCGCTGCGCCGCGCGGCGACGAGCGGCAATCCGAAATTCTTCCTCGGCACCGATTCGGCGCCGCATGTCGTCGCCACCAAGGAAACCGCCTGTGGCTGCGCCGGGGTGTTCAACGCGCCCTTCGCCCTCGAAAGCTATGCCGCGGTGTTCGAGGCGGAAGGCGCGCTCGACCGGCTGGAGGGCTTCGCCAGCGACTTCGGCCCGGCCTTTTATGGCCTGCCGCCCAATGACGGAACGGTGACACTGGCGCGCGCGCCGGTGGCGGTGCCCGAATGCCTGGCCGACGTCGTGCCCTTCCACGCCGGCGAGACACTGGGCTGGCGGTTGGTCGACGAATGAATGGCGGCGGTCCGGTTCTGGCCCGTATCGCCTTCGACGCCGAGATCATCGTCTGGCGCGGCCCGGCGCCCTTTCTGTTCGCCCCGGTTCCTCCCGACCTCATCGACGAAATCCGCGCCGCGGCGCGGTTGGCGAGCTATGGCTGGGGCGTCGTGCCGGTCGCCGCCCGAATCGGCGCGACGGCCTTCTCAACCTCGCTCTTCCCGCGCGACAGAGGCTATCTGCTGCCGATCAAGGTCGCCGTGCAGCGTGCCGAGGCGATCGGCGCCGGCGACCATATCCATGCCGTGATCCAGATCGCGGCGCGTTGATCGCGGCGTCATATCAAGTCTCGTGATAAAAGATTCACGAAAAGAAAGAGGACCTCCGGCGGCCAGGGCCTGAGGCCCTCGACCCACTTTTGTTGGCGCCGACCTGATTCCGCATAATGAGAAACTTAAAGAAAGTGGGTCCAGGGGCGCAGCCCCTGGCCGTCGGAGGCAATTCTTCTTGGCTCGGTTGTCGTTACCGAGATTTGGTATCAGGCGGCGAAGCGACGCCGGCGCCGGGCGGCAGCGCCGACAATGCCGAAGCCGGCAATCAGCATCGCCCAGCTTGCCGGCTCGGGGACGGCGGCGGGCTGAAAGCCGGTGCCGCTCACCCGGAAGACCGTGCCCCGGTTGGCAGCGCCGCCCAGCGGGGTCGTGCCGTAAAGGTTGCCGACCCTGTCGGCGACGAGCCCCGCGACCGGCTCGGCGCCATTGCTGCCATCGAAAGTCGCCAGCGTCGTCAGCGTGCCGCCGGGCGTCAGGCGGAACACCGTGCCGCGGTTGAGGGCGCCGCCATAGGCGGTGGTGCCGAACAACGTGCCGCTGGCATCGGCGATCAGGCTGCCGAACGGTATGCCGTTGGCAACGCCGTCGAAGTTGACCAATGTCGTCAGCGTGCCATTCGGCGCCAGCGCGAACACCGTGCCGCGATCAGCGGCGCCGCCGAGCGCGGTGGTCCCGAATAGTGTACCCGTCGCATCGGCGATCAGGCTCGCCGCGGGAAAATAGCCATTGGCATAGTTGAAGCTGGTCAACGTCGTCAGCGTCGTGCCGGCGAGGCTGAACACCGTGCCATAGCCGAAGGTGCCGCCGGTGGCGGTGGTGCCATAAAGTGTTCCGGCGGCATCGGCGACAAGGCCGCCATAGGGTGAACTGCCGTTGGCGCCGGTAAAGTGCACCAGCGTCGTCAATGTGCCATCGTCGGTCAGGCGGAAGACCGTACCGCGATTGAAATTGCCGCCCGACGTCGTCGTGCCGTAAAAGGATCCATCGGCCGCGGCGAGCAGGCTGGCGAACGGCGCGGCGCCATTGCCGCCGGTGAAATCGACCAGGGTCGTGACGGTGCCGCCCGACAGGCGGAAGACCGTCCCAAAATCGGCGGTACCGCGGTTGGCAGTCATGCCATAGAAATCGCCCGATGGTGACGCCGTCAGACCGCCATAGGAGCTGCCGTTGGCGACGCCGTCGAAGCTCGCCAGCGTCGTCAGCGTACCGTCGGCGGTCGTGCGGAAGATCGTTCCCGAACCGGCGCCACCGCCGAGCTGGGTAGCGCCGTAGAAGCTGCCGTCAGGATCGACAATCAGACCGCCCGTCGCATAACCGCCATTGCTGCCGTCAAAGCTGACGATCGTCGTCAGCGTCGCCGCCCGGCCGGATGCCGCCGCCAGCAGGCCTGCGGCAAGCACCCCGATTACCCGATATTGCATGTCGCCCCCCGATATTCGTGTCGAACACGACCAATATGCGCCGGGGAAGCGACAGGAAAATGACAATTCGGCGCGCGCTGCCGGCAGGCACGGTCGCTTGACAGCGAGAATGTCAAGTCGCCGGCAGCCAACCACTCGCTGTCCTACAGCGGTCCCGTCTGCTATACGGAACTTCGATCGATGCTGGGCTTGGTAATTGACCCACGACCGCCAATCAATTGCGGGTACCGGCCCCGCCGACGGTATGGAATTATTGTAGACTTCGCGCGGCAGCGTTGAAACAAAAGGAAAATCCGCGACCGAAATCCTACGCCCCGGCCTCGCCGAGATAGCGCCGCCCGACCGCCCGCAACTCGCTGTCGAGCTCGTAAACCATCGGCCGCCCCGTCGGAATCTCCTCATGGACGATATCCTCGTCCGAAATGCCCGACAGATGCTTCACCAGCGCGCGCAGCGAATTGCCGTGCGCCGCGACGATCACCCGCTTGCCGGCGCGAAGCTCGGGAACGATGGCGCTTTCCCAATAGGGCAGCACCCGGGCGATCGTGTCCTTGAGGCTTTCCGCCTTGGGGATGGCGATGCCGGCATAGCGGCGGTCGCCCGACAGGTCCCAGGCCGACCCCGGTGCCAGCGGCGGCGGCGGCACATCGAAGCTGCGCCGCCAGATCTTCACCTGCGCGTCGCCATGCGCGGCGGCGGTCTCGGCCTTGTCGAGCCCGGTGAGGCCGCCATAATGGCGCTCATTGAGCTGCCAGTTCTTGACGACCGGCAGCCACAGCCGGCCCATGGCTTCCAAGGCCAGGTTGAGCGTCTTGATCGCGCGCGTCTGGACGCTGGTGAAGGCCACATCGAAATCGAGCCCCGCCGCCGCCATCGCCGTGCCGGCGGCGATCGCCTCGGCGACGCCGAGCTGGGTAAGGTTGACGTCCCACCAGCCGGTGAAGCGGTTTTCGAGGTTCCACGCCGATTGGCCGTGGCGAAGCAGGACGAGACTGGACAAGACGACGGCTCCGCGAAGGTTGCGCCGCCGCCTTGCCAGTCCCGCCGGCGCGTCTCAACCCCGCATCACGGCTTCCTGAAGCGATAGACCACCTGGTCGGTCTTGCCGCGGATGGCGGGATCGAAGACGTTGGCGGTCCGGGGATCTGCCGGGTTGCGCAGCACCGCCGATTCGCCCTCGAAGCTGAAGCCCGCGGCGATCACCTCGGCCTTGATCGTCGCCGGGTCGATGCGGTGCAGGTCCTTGGTGTTGGCCAGCCCCGAGCCATCCTTGGCGGCATGATCGACGACGATATAGGCGCCGCCGGGCTTGAGCACGCCGAACACCGCCTTGTTGAAGCCGATGACGCCTTCGGGGGGCAGGCCATTGTGCAGGTCGTGGTAATTCTGCGCCGTCCAGAAGACATCGGCCTTGCCGGCGAGCGCCGGGTCGACCGGCGAGCTGACGACGCTGACGTTGGGCCAGCCGGTCGTCGCCATGGCGCGGATCGCCTTCGACGGTTCCGGATAGGCCTTTTCGGCCTCGGCCGGGATGACCGCGACCACCTTGCCGCCAGCGCCGACGGCATTCGAGAATACTCGGGTGAAATAACCGCCGCCGGGGATCATGTCGACGACGGTCATGCCGGGCTTGATGCCGGCGAAGGCGACCATGTCGGTGGGCTTGCGCGCCGCGTCGCGGGCGAGATCGTCGGCGGGACGATCGGCAGCGGCAAGCGGCGCGGCCATGGCGGCGACAGCGGCCAGCAGAGTGAACAGGCGCATGTTGGTCCTCTCAGATTTGCGCGGCAACCTGTCACGCTGCCCGAGTCTTGACCAGCCCCGGATCGACCGGCGGCCGCTCCCCGCCGACCAACGACCGCCGCAACGATCATGCCTCGCTGCCGGCCGCCAGTCGCCGTGCTCGCCGCGACATTGGCGACGGTGCCGACACCGGGCTATGTGCAGGATCCCATGCAATGAGTCGGGGTCTGGCATGATACGCCGTTTTGTCGCGCTCGACCTTGTCGCATTTGCGCTGGCGATGCTGGCGGCCGCCCCCGCGTCGGCCGCGGTGTTCGAGGTCGGCGAGGATGGCACGGTCGTGCGGCTCGATGCACCGGCGCCCGCCGCGCGCGCCGTGGCGCGGCAGGGCCGGGGCCGACCCGCCACGACCGGAATGGCGCGCGCGGCGACGCTGCGCCCGCTCGTCGAGCAGGCGGCGACGCGCTACGAGGTCAGCCCAG
>LJHX01000090.1 GCA_001295935.1 alpha proteobacterium AAP81b | reverse complement strand
CGGTTTTCACGGTTGTTGGATCGCCGGCACGGCGGCGATTTTGGTTCGTGGCCCAAAGAGGCATGGGGGAGCGAAGCGGGCGCGATGCCCTGGGCATCGCAACCGACGAGCGACGCTGCCACGGCGCAGAAGCGCTCCGCCGCGAGCCAAGAGCCCGAAGAGCGATGACGGTGATTCAACAGCCGTAAAAGCCGCTTTAAATGCGGGATTGTACAAAAGCGCTTTTATAATAGCACACATCTTTGACTTGTTTTTTTCGCCTGCCTCCCGCTCCATTTCCAAGCGTGGACACGCTCATATCCAGCAGGAGAATAGACAATGACTGTCTCGAACTCCGATACCATCCCATATCCCTCATTTTCCACGGGGACGTAGGGTTTGGCGAATGTTGGTACGTCTTGTGGAGACAAGACGCGCCGGTTGGCTCGTTCGGTTTCAGCGTCATTGGAATTCATGACGTTTAACGAACCATCACTGTTATGGGTAACTTCCGACGCCCAACCGATTACCAGCGGTGGGCTCGCAAACTTCTCCGACAATATGGCTTTGCCGATACCTTCCAGCAACGAAATACCCGCATCACATTTGGCGCCCTTGCAGGCAACCAGCTGGATTTTTTCAATACATCCCTCTAGCCCCAGAGACTTAAGCAATCTTGTTATGATCACACCATTAACTTCATTGTCTTTGAGAACATAGTTTGTACTATTTTGAGCATCAAATATCTTGGGAAATCCAGACGTTGCGTGTATACAGAAAATCACCCCGACACGCTTTTCACCGACATTATCGGCTAGATCGAAGCCTTCATATACATTAAGGTAGTCGGATTGATCCATCTTTCCATCCATGAATAGTTCTTTGCTGTAGTTCTTTGTTGCCATACCACTTCGCGATTTTCCAGAAATGTACAGCAGGCTTATACTCTTTGTTTTGACATGGGAGTCGTAGAGAATGCGTAGCCCGTCCAGGCTGCGTTTGGTTTCGGGATCAAGGCCACCGCTCTTTTGATTATGCGGGAAACCGATTACTATAATATACTCCGAGTCGAGTTTCATGTTCGTCCCTACTCGCAAAACGTGGCTTCTGATGCTGTCAATGCCATAGTGCTTGAACTTAATCGTGATAGTGCCTCCCACATCGTTGTAGATCAAGTCGGTAACTGGTTGCCCGCCTCCAACAGTCGAATTTTGTCGCCATAGGCGGCGTGTCTGGGCCACTGCCACGTTGCGCGGCCGAGGCCGCCGTCAAGAATTACGTGGCGTATGTCCGCACAACAGTCGCGTCCCGATTCCCGATCGCTCAGATGCCAGCTCCGTCAGCACCTCTGCCCTATTATTACCGCTAGGCATGTGACACTATCTCATCGCGCCCGCAACGGTGCGGGAAGACAGCGACGGGCGCGCATCCTTGTGGGAGAGTGCAGATGTCCGCCTATCTCAATGCCCCGCGTGACTGGCGCGGGCTGGCCGTCACCATCGCCGTCCATCTCGGCTTCGCCGCGGTCGGACTCGTCGCCATCGGCCAGGTGATCGCGCCCAAACCGCCGCCGCCGCCGATCATCGTCGATCAAATTCCCAGCCCCCCGGTGCCGCCGCAGAAGCTGCCGGTGCCGGCGACTCCCACCGATCAGCCGATCGTCGCGATGGTCCAGCCGCCGATCGTCACCATCGACGATGCGGCGCCGATCGACCTCGGCTTCACCCGCCCGATCCTCGGCGACCCGCAGCCGCCGCGCGCCGATCCCATCGTCGTCCGCGAGCCCGAGCCCATCGTCGCCCCCGGCCCGACCCGCCCGGCTGGCTTCGATCGCCGCGGCGCCAGCCAGCCCGCCTATCCCAGCGCCGCGCGCCGGCTCGGCGAGGAGGG
>LJHX01000009.1 GCA_001295935.1 alpha proteobacterium AAP81b | reverse complement strand
GGGGAGGGATGAAGTGTTCCGCTTCGATGGGTCTGCAATCGACCTAATGTTTCCGCCCGAAGTCGGGCTCCTCGGTGTCCTGGCCCTGGTCGATGATGCTGCGGCGGATGGCACGGGTGCGGGTGAACAGCGCCTCGAGCGTCTCGCCGTCGCTCCAGCGGATGGCGCGCTGCAGCGCCACCAGATCCTCGGTGAAGCGGCCGAGGAGTTCGAGCACCGCCTCGCGGTTGGCAAGGAAGACGTCGCGCCACATGACGGGGTCGGAGGCGGCGATGCGGGTGAAGTCGCGGAACCCGCCCGCCGAATATTTGATGACTTCGGACTGGGTGACGGCTTCGAGGTCCGACGCCGTGCCGACGATCGAATAGGCGATGAGGTGGGGGAGGTGGCTGGTCACCGCCAGCACGCGGTCATGGTGGTGGGCGTCCATCACCTCGACGCGCGCGCCGACCGCCGTCCAGAAATCGCCGAGGCGGGTGACCTGCCAGGCGTCGACTTGCGGAGGCGGGGTCAGGATGCACCAGCGGTCGGCGAACAGGCTGGCGAAGCCCGCGTCCGGCCCGGATTTTTCGGTGCCCGCCACCGGATGGGCCGGGATGACGATGACGCCGGGCAGGGCGTCGGTCAGGTCGGCAAGGACGCGCGCCTTGACCGACCCGACATCGCTGACGACGGCGCCGGGGGCGAGATCGGCGGCGATGTCGCGCGCCACCGCCGCCATGGCGCCGACCGGGACGGCGAGGATGACCAGTTCCGCGTCGATCACCGCGGCGCCGGCGCCATCCGCGACATCGTCGGCAAGATCGAGCGCCGCGACGCGGGCGCGCACCTCGGGCGAGGCGTCGCTGACGGTCAGGCGTACCGTCGGTAGGCGTGCACGGATGGCGCGGGCGAGGCTCGAGCCGATCAGCCCCATGCCGATGATCGCGACGCGCGAATAGGCCAGCATCAGGCGGCTTTGGTGCCGGTGGCGGCCTCGACGAAGGCGCGCAGGCTGGCAGCGGCGGCGCGCGTCTCGGCCTCGGTGCCGATCGAGATGCGGATGCAGTTGGGCATGTTCTGGACGGCGAGATAGCGCGTCAGGATGCCGTCGGCGAGCAGCGCCGTATTGGCGGCGGCGGCGGTCACCGGGCCGTCGGCGGGAAACTCGACCAGCACGAAATTCGCCGCCGACGGCACGGCGCGCAGGCCGGCGTTGCCAAGCGCGGCGATCTCGCCGGCGAGCCAGGCGCGCCATTGCAGCGTATGGGCGCGGGTCTTTTCGGCCCAGGCCTGGTCGGCGATGGCGGCGATGGCGGCGGCCTGGCCGGTGGTCGGCACGTTGAACGGCGCGCGGATGCGGTGCATCGCGTCGATCAGCGCCCCTTGCGCATAGGCCCAGCCGATGCGCTGCGCCGCAAGACCGTAAAGCTTGGAGAAGGTGCGGACCGCGACGACATTGGCGTGTTCGTTGGCAAGGCCAATGCCATCCTCGTAGAGCCCTTCGGCGAATTCGGCATAGGCGGCGTCGAGGACGAAGACACAATCCGTCGGCAGCCCGGCGTGGAGGCGGCGGACCTCGGCGGCCGAAATGATCGTTCCGGTCGGGTTGTTGGGATTGGCGAGGAAGACGACGCGCGTCCGCTCGGTGACGGCGGCGAGGACGGCGTCGACATCGCAGGTCCAGTCGCGATCGGGGACCACCACCGGGGTCGCGCCGACGCGCCGCGTCGCGATGTCATAGACGGCAAAGCCGTGGCGGACGTGGATGATCTCGTCGCCCGGCCCGGCGAAGGCGCCGGCGGCGAGGTGCAGGATTTCGTCCGAACCGGTGCCGCAGATGATCCGCGCCGGATCGATGCCGTGATGCGCGCCGAGCGCCTCGCGCAGCGCCGTCGAGGCGGGATCGGGATAGCGATGGCTGTCGGTCAGCGCCGCCTGCATCGCCGCGATGGCGTGCGGGCTCGGCCCGAAGGGGTTTTCGTTCGACGCGAGACGCGCCACCACCGGCCGATCGGCGAGGCGCGCCTTGCCAGGCACATAGGGGTCGATGCCGGCGACCCAGGGCTTCATTTCGGGCGATCTGCTCATGGCGGCGGCTGTAGAGCCTTGGGCGGCGGCGGGGAAGAGCGCGCGCCGCCGCTGCCCGATAGCCGCCAGCCTCGTGACAAAGCCGTGACGACGCCCTAACCCCGCGACCATGGCGACGGCAGCGCAGATCGATCGGCGTTTCGGGCTCGACCGGCGGGTCGTGCTGCCGGGCCTGTTCGCGCTGGCGTCCGGGCAAAGCCTCGCTGCCCTCGAAATCGGCTATGAAACCTATGGCGAACTGGCGCCCGATGGCGGCAATGCCATCCTTGTCTGCCATGCGCTGACCGGCGACCAGCATGTCGCCAGCGACCATCCCGTCACCGGCAAACCCGGCTGGTGGCGGCGCCTCGTCGGCGCCGGCAAGCCGATCGACCCGGCGCGGCACTTCATCATCTGCTCGAATGTTCTCGGCGGCTGCATGGGCACCACCGGGCCGTCGTCGCTCGATCCCCTGACGGGCGAGCGTTACGCCATGCGCTTTCCGGTCATCACCATCCGCGACATGGTCAATGTCCAGGCCGAACTGCTGAATCATCTCGGGGTGGGGCGGCTGCGGGCGGTTGTCGGGGGGTCGATGGGGGGCATGCAGGCGCTCGATTGGGCCGTGGCGCACCCGCACAGGGTGCAATCGGTGATCGGCATCGCGACCGCCGCCCGCCACTCGGCGCAGAACATCGCCTTTCACGAAGTCGGCCGCCAGGCGATCATGGCCGACCCCAATTGGCGCGGCGGCGACTACCCGTCGGATGCGCCGCCCGCCGCCGGGCTCGCGGTCGCGCGGATGGCGGCGCACATCACCTATCTCTCCGAAGTGGGCCTCACCGAGAAGTTCGGCCGCCGCCTCCAGGACCGTTCCGGCCTCGGCTTCAGCTTCGACGCCGAATTCCAGGTCGAATCCTATCTGCGCCACCAAGGCCTCAGCTTCACCCAGCGCTTCGACGCCAATTCCTACCTCTACATCACCCGCGCCCTCGATTATTTCGATCTCGCCGCCCCCCATGACGGCCAGCTGGCGCGCGCCTTCGCCGGCAGCCGCGCGCGTTTCGCGCTGATCAGTTTCACCTCGGACTGGCTGTACCCGACAGCCGAGGCACGGCGGCTGGTGCGCGCGCTCAACGCCGCCGGCGCCGCGGTCAGCTTCTGCGAGCTCGACAGCCCCTATGGCCATGACGCCTTCCTCCTCGACGCCCCCGAGATGAACCGCATCGTCGACGGCTTCCTGCGCGCCGAACCATGACCGCGCTGCGCCCCGATCTCGCCGCGATCGCCGCCGCGGTGCCGGCGGGCGCGCGCGTCCTCGATATCGGCTGCGGCGACGGCGCACTGCTCGCCCATTTGCGCGAGACCAAGGGCGTCGAAGGCCGCGGCATCGATGTCGCCTCGGCCAATGTCGCGGCGTGCGTGGCGCGCGGGCTGTCGGTCGTCCAGGGCGACGCCGATACCGACCTTGGCGATTATCCCGATGACGCCTTCGACATGGCGATCCTGTCGGACACGCTCCAGGCGATGCGCGCGCCGGCGATGGTGCTGGGGCAATTGCTGCGCATCGGCCGTCGCGGCGTCGTCAGCTTTCCCAATTTCGGCCATTGGCGGGTGCGCCGCGCGCTGTTGCTCGGCGGTCGCATGCCGGTAACGCCGAGCCTGCCGGTCAGCTGGCACGAAACCGCCAACATCCATCTGTGCACCATCGACGATTTCCGCGCGCTCGCCGCTGACCTCGGCTTTGCCATCGAAAGCGCCACCTTTCTGTCGGACGGCGCCGGACGCGGGGCGGCCTTCGCCAATCTGCTTGCCGACCAGGCGGTTTTCGTGCTGCGGCGGCGCTAGGGCAGCCTCTCTGGCGGCCTCTTCGCAATCCGCAGCCGGCCGCAGGCCGGCTGCGGATTGCGCCCCTTTCTCGTTCTGCTAGAACGGGCAAGCTGGTCGAACAGCGCCGTTTCCAGCTGCGGATTGCGCCCCTTTCTCGTTCTGCTAGAACCTGGCCCTGCGCGACGCCATGACCGCCCGCGCTGCGGATTGCGCCCCTTTCTCGTTCTGCTAGAACCCGTAGGTCGAGCTGGTCTGGAGCGCCTGGCTGCGGATTGCGCCCCTTTCTCGTTCTGCTAGAACCGAGGCGGTGGCGGCGCCGACGGGGTTGACGCTGCGGATTGCGCCCCTTTCTCGTTCTGCTAGAACATTGCGCCCCGCCGGCCTCCCTCTCCCTAGCTGCGGATTGCGCCCCTTTCTCGTTCTGCTAGAACGATCCGCTTCTTCAAGATCGCCTCGGCGCGGCTGCGGATTGCGCCCCTTTCTCGTTCTGCTAGAACGGCCGCGGCTCTGGCCGCTGCCCGACTTTGGCTGCGGATTGCGCCCCTTTCTCGTTCTGCTAGAACGCCGAAGAGATCGCCTTCGCCCGGCCATAGGCTGCGGATTGCGCCCCTTTCTCGTTCTGCTAGAACTTGGTCTCCCAGGTGCCGCTCGCCACCGGCGCTGCGGATTGCGCCCCTTTCTCGTTCTGCTAGAACGGCGATGCTTTCGGAAGGCATCGGTCATCTGCTGCGGATTGCGCCCCTTTCTCGTTCTGCTAGAACCCCGGCTTGCGGCTCTCAACGATTACTGGGGCTGCGGATTGCGCCCCTTTCTCGTTCTGCTAGAACGATCTCGGACGCATTCATGACCGACCGCAGGCTGCGGATTGCGCCCCTTTCTCGTTCTGCTAGAACGGGAACACGGGAGCCATCCGGACACACTACGCTGCGGATTGCGCCCCTTTCTCGTTCTGCTAGAACCCCATCGTCGGCGACGCCTCGATCGGCACCGCTGCGGATTGCGCCCCTTTCTCGTTCTGCTAGAACCGCCCCCCGCCTTTCTCGCTGAAATGGCGGGGGTTTTTCCTTGGGACACCATCAAAAAAGCTGCAACTGGGCCGGCGCCGGCGGCGGCTGACCGCGTTTTTTTCCAGTATAAACCTGCATGCGGCCGAACTGGTTGTCGGTGATCATCAACAGCCGCACCTCGCCGCGCGCCGGCACCGCCGCACCCACCCGCTTCATATGCACATCGGCATTTTCGATGCTGGCACAGTGGCGGATATAGACGCTGAACTGCATCATGCTGAAGCCATCGCCGAGCAGCAGCTTGCGAAAGTCGGCATAGGCGCGGCGGTCGGCCTTGCTTTCCACCGGCAGATCGAACATCGCCAGAATCCACATCGTCCGCCATCCCCAGGGCTGCACGGCATAGCTTGGCGGCGGGTCACGCCGCGCCATCGTCGGCCTCGGGCGCTAGCGCCAGACTGTCGGGCACCGGCATGGCGCGCCAGTCGCCCCCGCTCAGCGCCTGTGCCAGCCCGGCCGAGGCCTGTTCCAGCCCGAGCAGCAGTGGCCAGCGCCGGCCGCCGAGTCGAACGCCTTCATTGAGCAGCGCCAGCAGCGCGGCGCGGGTCGGGCGATCCTCCAATGTCGTCGCCGGGCTGTCGGCGAGCAGCGCCACGACGCGCTGATCCACCAGCGGCCGGAACGGCTCCATCAGATCGTCGGCGAGGCAGAAGGGATTGGCGCGATGGCGGTGCCAGAGGCCGAGGGTCGGCACCAGCCCGCTCGCCACGATCGCGCGCGCGCAGGCGGCGCGCAGCACGGCATAGCCATAGTTGAGCAGGGCGTTGGCGCCGTCGCCGCCGCGTTCCCGGTGAAACCCTGCGCCCAGCAGCCGCGGCCAGTAACGTTGCGCCGCCTGGGCTTCAAGATTGTCGGGATCGCCGGAGCGCACCCGCCGCGCCATCGCCGCCAGCCCCGAATCGCTGCCCGTCGCCGCGGCCAGCAACCGGCCCTGTTGGGCGATCTTAGCAATGACGATCGCCTGCCACAGCCGCTTCTTCAGCGGCAGGCCGGCGGCGGCCTGGGCGCGCTGGCGTTCGGTCAGCGCATGGTGCCCCGCCATCGGCAGCATCAGCCCCGCCGGCAGATGATCGGCGCCCGAAACGATGACGACGGCGCCAGCGGCAGCGGCCTCGCGCAGCACCGCCTGGCTCAGGCTGGCGCGACCGTCGTCGATGACCAGCGCGCCCAGTTCGGCGAGCGGCACCCGCGCGTCAGGCTGATCGGGACGGGCGATCACCAATTGCCCCAGCGCCACCGACAGCCGTGTGCCGGGCGTGGCGATCTCGACGGTGCGGCGCAGCATCAGTCGTGCGCCGGGCGGGTGCGGCCGATTGGATCGACCTGCACCTTGACCCCGCCATCGCCGAGGATCGTGGCCGCAACCGGGCGCCAGACGCTGACCCCGCGAGCGTCTGCTGCCCGCCACAGAATGATGGGGCCTGCAGCCCAGACACCTTTGACCACCCATAGGCCCTGACGAGTGCCGGCGGCGAAATGGATGATCTCGCCGGGGCTCAGCGCCATCACGAAGGTCGCGCCGTCCGGCCGCTGCCGCCGTACCACCGGCTCGTGTCGGGCCTGGCGCTGCGCTGCTTCGAACAGGCTGACGACCTCGGTGTGGACCCCCGTCGCATCCCGATAAATCGCCACATGGTGGTTGTTGCCAAGGTCGGCATGACCATTTTTAAGCGTGGCCATCAACTTCGCCTGCTGCTTGACGCGCACCCGTACGCGGCGAATCTCGGGGCCGCCGGTCGATACCGTCGGCAGTCCCGATGTCAGCGCTTTCTTGATGTCGCCGTCATGGGCCGCCAGCCAATGCCGCAGCGTGTCGCGGATATGCGCATCGGGCCAGGCCTCGTCGTCCTTCAGCAGGCTCGGCGTCAGCGCCGCCACCGGCTTGCGGGTGACGAAATAGCGGTATTCCTTGCCGCCGCTGCCCCGCGCCGGCCCGGCATCGCCATAGACGGTTTCCTTGTGCAGCGGCCCCGACAGCTTGCGCCGCACGCGGTGCGACACCACCAGCGTCGCCAGCTTCGCCTGTGCCTGCGCCCGGATGTCGGGGAAGGGCAGCGGCAGTTGCGGTTCCAGCACGCCGCTGTCGCGCGCCGCGAAATAGCGCGACAGCGCCGCGCCATAGCCGGGGTGGGCGGCGGCGACCACCAGCGCATCGACGGCATGGTGGCGGTGATCGTCGCGGGTCTTGCTGTCGCCATCGCCGAGCAGATCGGCGAGCCCCCAATGGCGGCGGAGGCGTGCCGTCACCTGGCCGGTGACGACCTGCACCCGCACTTCGGCGGTCGGCCCCACATCGGGAAACAGCATCTTCAGTTGCGTGACGACCTGCAACGCCGCGTGGCGCGTGTCGTTCAGCTGGCGGCTGGCGAAGTCGTCGGGGATCGGCTGGATGAAGCGTCGCGCCTTAGCGGCGATCAACCCGGGTGGCCCGGCAAAGCTGCGCACCCGCTCGACCATCGCCGCCAGGTCGGCGGCGTCGAAGGCTTCCGCCGGGGTGCGGTTGCCCTTCCGGCGGTTGGCATCGACATGGCAGAGCGTCTTGTTGGCGAAACTGTCGTCAAGGCTGCGTTCACGCGGCCAGATATGCTCGACCTGGAACTCGCCGGTGCGGAACAGTGCCTCGAAGCCGATGGCGCGCCCGGTGAACGGGCAGGTGCGCCGGCATTCCTGCCACAACAGCCATTTCTCGATGTCGCGCCCCGATTGCACGGCGATGCCCTGAGCGACGAGATCGGCGGCGGCGCGCCGGCGTTCCGCTTCGCGCTTGCGGGTGCGGGTGGTGATTTCCTCGCGCTCGCGCGCTGAGCGGCCGACATCGCGGCCGACCTCGACCCGGATGCGATGGGGCGCGCCATAGGCGCGGATGAGGTTGTTGACGACCTTGCGCAGCTCGTTCTGCACACGGACCACGGTCGGGTTGCGGATGGCGCCCAGTCGTGCCTGTTCGTCGCGATCGGCGGGGGAGGGCAGGGTTCGCACAAGGGCGCCGGTCGGCCGCTCCCGCGCCGGGAATGTCCGATCGCGCCAGCCCTCCTCCTCGGGGCCGTTGAGCAGCGCGCCGAAGCGGGCGCCGGCCGCGAGCCGCGGCAGCATGGCGGCCAGCGCCGCTTCGGAAAACGGCGTCCAGCCGCCGGCCTGCTGAATGTCGGCAAGCGCCGTCGCGGCAGCCACCGGCAGGGCGAAGTCGCGCGCCAGGTTGTCGGCCAGCGCTGCCCGTTCGCGCGCTGCCGACGCGGTATCGCGGATGACGATGCGTTCGCCGATTTCGGCATAATCGGCGGCAAACAGTCGGCGATGGAGATCGGCGCGCAAGCTGTCGCGCAGGGCCGCATCGCTGTCCCAGCGCGCGCCCACGATGGCCGCCATGCGATTTTCAAGGCGGTTGCCGGTCAGGCCTTTCTCGCCGCCACGTTCGAGATTGAAGCGGTTCGACGGCGGTAGTCGGAGCGCCTTGCGCAGCGCCCCCCAAGTAACGCTGTCCTGCCGGCGCAGCAGCGCGATGACGGCGTGGCGCTCGGCCGTGTCGAGCGGACGGCCGTTGCCGACTTCGACGATGAGATCGTTGAGCTTTTCCAGCATGCGCTTTTCCTGCGCCAGCCAGCTGGCGGTGGCAGCGGGCATGGCGCCCGGGACCAGCCGGCAGCGGCCGAGCGTGCCACGGCGCCAGAACACCGGGCGCTGGCTGAAGATGGCTTCGGTGAGCGCGCCAAGAATCACCGGGTCGGCAAGCACGGGATGGCGCAACCGTTGCGCCGCGATGATGGTAACGAACTGGGCGCGCACATCCTCGCGGGCGAAATGTCGGCCGCGGCGGCGTTCGCCATCGGGGATCGCCGACAGGAAAGCGCCGATATTCGTGCCAGCGGCGCGCAACGCGGCGCGATCACGCTCACGCTGCGACTGCGCCTGCCGTTCCTCGGCCGTCTCGCTGTCGCCGGGGCCGGCACCGCCGTCGCCTTGCAGTGCGCGGCCCTGGAAGTGGCGGCGCTGCGCGACATGGTAGAGCAGTCGACCGAGTTCGACGGCGGTCAGAGCGCGCGTCTCGGCGGCGGCGTAGAGCGGCCAGGGATCGATCGCCATTGCCGCGCGCCAGGCGCTGTCGCGCTGTGCGCCGAAGGCCGGCAAGAGGCCCTGTGTCGCGAGCAGTTCGTTGAGCGTGCGCCGCCTGACCCTGCGCCGCCGCAACTGGCGCCGTGCCAGTCGCTTCTGCCGGCGGGTATGGTTGAGTGGCAGGTGCTTTTCATCGCGGGCTTCGGGAAAGATGCGCACCCCGAGATGATGGAGTTCGCCGTGACCGGCGTCGCGATCGAGGGTCAGTACGGTGCTGCCGATCGAGGTGGTGCCGATATCGATACCGAACACAAGTTCCGTGGCCATGCTTGCATTGCCCTTTCACGCTGCTATGTTGTGACTCTAGCAGAACGAGAAGGGGTGCTTTTCGCAAGCAAAAGCTTCCTTTGCGCGGGTTCGGCAACCCATGAAGCAGTGCCGATTTGGTAGCGTCCCGTTTTTACGGGACGCTACTTCATTGTCTGGGGTGTAAATTCCAGTCGTCAGGAGCCGCGCCTCAGCCCGGCAGCATCCCGGTCGCGCTTTCGATCAAGGTCCGCACCAGCGGATTGGGGAAGCGCCGGCGGGCGGTAACGGCGTGGAAGGTCTCGACGATCCCCGGCAGTTCGTCGGCCTCGCGCAGGGTGCCGGCGGCAAGCTCGTCGCGGACGACGATCGGCGGGAGAACGGCGAGCGCGACGCCCTGGCCGGCGAGGAGGCGCATCATCGCCATGTCGTCGACCTCGGCGGCGATCTGCGGCCGGATGCCGAGGCGGTCGGCAAAGGCGTCGAAACCGGAGCGGACGCTGCTCGGCGCCGTCGGCAGGATCACCGGCAACGCCGCCAGCAGGTCGGCGAGCCCGCGCCGCTCGCCGAGCAGCGCCGGGGTGCCGACCACCCCGACATGCTGTTCGGCGAGCTTGTGGACGATATAGGGCGTCAGCGCGTCGCTCGCCGGGGCGTCATTGGTCAGCACGACGTCGAGATTCTGGCTCTGCAACCCGCGCAGCAGCTCGGCGGCGCTGCCCGAGCGCAGCACGATCTCGACGTCGCCGCGGCCGAGCAGCGGCGCGACGAAGGCGATCTGGAAATTGCGCGACAGCGTCGCCAGCGCGCCGATCCGCACGGCGCGGCGCACCTGGCCCGATTGGCGCAGGGTGCCGAGCAGATCGTCGCCGGCGGCGAAGATCGCATCGGCGTGATCGAGCGCGATGCGCCCGGCTTCGGTCAGGTGAAGCTGGCGGCCGCGGCGCTCGAACAGCGCATGGCCGAGGCGGTCCTCGAGCTTGGCGATCTGTACCGACAGCGCGCTTTGCGAGACGTTGAGACGTGCTGCGGTGCGCGACAGATTGCCGTCATGCGCGACTGCCCAGAAATAGCGGAGGTGGTTGTAGTTGAGCTCGGCCATCGATCGTTCGCTTAAACAGATCGTTTTGCGCCAAACAATGAATTTTTCGCGGGAAGCCATGCGCGGCTAGATCGCCGCATTCCCCTCCAGGGGAAGAGCCATCCCAAGCGAGGTCGCGCGATGTTGTCCCTGATCCCCCTGGCGCCGCCGCTGCTGGCGCTCGCCGCGGCAGCTGTCGGTGCCGCCACCCCTGGCCGGCTCGGCGCCGGCGCGCGCCGGGTGATCGAGGCGCTGCTGCTCATCGGGCTGCTCGCCGCCGCCGGCGGTGTCGCGGCACTGGCGGCAGGCGGCGCCATCACCAGCCCGTTGCTCGGCACCGCCGGGCTCGGCTTCGCCGTCCGCCTCGATGCCGTCAGCGCGGCGATGCTGCTGCTCGTCGCCTTCATCGGCTGGATCGTCGGACGCTTCGCGCTGACCTATCTCGACGGCGAGGCGCGCCAGGGCGCCTTCCTCGGCTGGCTGTGCGCGACGCTGGCGGCAGTGCTGATGGTCGTCACCGCCGGCAACCTCGTCCAGCTGGTGCTCGCCTGGATCGTCACCAGCCTGACCCTGCAGCGGCTGCTGCTCTTCTATCCCGAGCGCCGCGCCGCGCAGCGCGCCGCCGCCAAAAAGGCGGTAATCGCCCGCATCGGCGAGGCCGCGATGATCGTCGCCGCCGGCCTGCTCGTCATCGCCTATGGCAGCGGCGACATCGCCGCGATAAACGCCGCGGCGCGCAGCGGGGCCGGCGGCAGCCTCGCGATCGTCGCCGGCAGCCTGCTGGCGCTGGCGGCGCTGCTGCGCTCGGCGCAATTCCCGATCCATGGCTGGCTGACCGAGGTAATGGAGGCGCCGACGCCGGTCTCGGCGCTGCTCCACGCTGGCGTCATCAACGCCGGCGGCTTCATGCTCATTCGCTTGGCCGATGTCATGCTGCTGGCGCCCGGCGCGCTCGCCGCGCTGGTCATCATCGGCGGCTTCACCGCGCTGTTCGGCGGTCTCGTCATGCTCACCCAGCCGGCGGTCAAGACCTCGCTGGCCTGGTCGACGATCGCCCAGATGGGCTTCATGCTGATGCAGTGCGGGCTGGCGCTGTTCCCGCTGGCGCTGCTGCATATCCTCGCCCATTCGCTCTACAAGGCGCATGCCTTTCTCGCCGCCGGCGGCGCCGTCGACCGCATCGCCGCCTTCCGGCGGCCGGGGCCGGTGGCGATCCCCGATGGCGGCGCCGTGCTACGCGCCTTCGCCGCCGCGCTGGCGATCTATGCCGTGATCGCCATCCCCGCCGAGCGCTTTGGGCAGTCGCCGCAGGCGCTGGCGCTCGGCGCCATATTGATCTTCGGCGTCGCCTATCTGCTGGCGCAGGGGCTCGCCGAAGCGGCGCCACGGGCGCTTACCGCCAAGCTGGCGCGCTATGCGGTGGTTGCGTCGCTCGGCTATTTCGGCCTGCACATCCTGGCGGGCGTGCTGACCGCCGGCGCGCTGCCGGCGCCGCCGGCGCCCGGCGCGCTGCAATGGCTGCTGATGGTGCTGGCGATCCTCAGCTTCGGCGCGGTCGCCGTGGCGCAGGCGATGCTGCCGCTGTGGGCGGGGCATCCGGCGATGCTCGGCCTGCGCGTCCATCTCGCCAATGGCTTCTATGCCAACGCCCTGCTCGACCGCGCGCTCGGCGGCTGGCGCCGGCGCCCGGCGTGACCCGGCGCCCCCCGACCTTGAAGGAGACGACCATGATCGACCGCGCTGACCTGGCTGCCGCCGCCAATGCCGCCGCCGACGCCATCCCGCCGGTCTGGCCGCTGGCGTCGAGCGTCGCGGTCAACCCCTTTCTCGGCCAGGCCGGCGAGGATCTGGCGATGGTTGCGGCGCGCCTCGGCCGCGTCGCCGGGGTGGCGGTGACTCCTGATCGAAGCTGGTATGCGGCGCGTATTGCCGAGGGCACGATCGACGACGCCGACCTCGCCGCGGCGCTGGCGGCGGCCGATGCGGCGGACCGGCCGGCGAGTGTCGTCGCGCTCAAGGCCGCGGCGGGCGCTGCGGTGTCGCCGCCGGCGGCACTGGCGACGGTCGCCGATCTCGCCGCCGCGGCTTCGGGGATCGACTGGCCGGCGATCATCGAGGAGCGCTTCGGCGCCTGGGCAGCGGCATGGTTCGACGAGGGCCAGGCGCTGTGGGCCCTGCCGCGCGGCCGCTCGGCCTGGGCAAGCTGGCGCGCCACCGCGGCCCACGACCTGACGCCCGAGATCCATGGCCTCACCGGCTTCGCGGCGCGCGTCGCCGCGACGCCGGAGGCCGCCGACGCGGCGCTCGCCGATGCCATCGCCTGCCTCGGGCTGACGCCGACAGCGCTGGCGACCGCTTTCCACCAAGCGCTGACGACGCTCGGCGGCTGGGCGCAGGCAGCGCGGCATCGCCGCTGGCAGGCGGTGCTTGCCGGTGGCGACGACACGACGACAACCGACCTGCTGACCATCCGCCTCGTCTGGGAGGCAGCGCTGCTCGATCATTATCGCGAACAGGTCGCCGGCCGCTGGGCCGCCTCGGTGGCGGCGCACGGCGCGCCGCTGCGGCCGACGCCGGCGCAGCGCGCCGATGTCATTCTGCAGGACGCCGCCGAGCGGGCCGGCCAGCGCCGGTTGGCGCAAACGCTGGAGGCCGCGCCGGCGCCCCCGGCGACGGGGCTGGCGCCGCAATTGCAGGTCGCCTTCTGCATCGATGTCCGCTCCGAAGTCTTCCGCCGCGCGCTCGAATCGCTCGATTCGGGCATCCAGACCCTGGGCTTTGCCGGCTTTTTCGGCCTCACCGCGTCGCACCGCCGCTTCGCCTCCGATCTCGCCGAACACCGGCTGCCGGTGCTGCTCAACCCGGGGATGACGACCGTCGCCGGCGGCGCGGCCAATGCCGCCGCCGACACCGCGGCGCGGCTTTCGGCCCGCGCGACGCGCGCTTGGGAACGCTTCAAGCTTGCCGCGGTGTCGTCCTTCGCCTTTGTCGAGGCGGCGGGCCCCGCCTATCTGCCCAAGCTGCTGCGCGATGCCCTGGCGCGGCCGGCGGCGAAGCGCTCGCCCGATCCGATGCCGCGGCCCGCGCCGGCGCTCGATGACGAAACCCGCGTCACCATGGCCGAAACGGTGCTGCGCGCCATGTCGCTGACCCAAGGCTTCGCGCCGCTGGTCATCCTTGCCGGCCATGGCGCCAGCACCGTCAACAACCCCCATGCCAGCGCGCTGCACTGCGGCGCCTGCGGCGGCTATTCGGGCGAGGTCAACGCCCGGCTGCTGGCGGCGCTGCTCAACGACGCGCAGGTGCGCGCCGGGCTGCTGCGGCGGCGTATCGCCATCCTGCCCGAAACGCGCTTCGTCGCGGCGCTGCACGATACCACCACCGATGCGGTGACGATGTACGCCGACGATGTGCCGGGGTTGGCGGGCAGCCGCGACCTCGTGCGGGCGCAAAGCTGGCTGGCATCGGCGGGCGTGCTGGCGCGCGGTGAACGCGCGCTGCGGTTGCCGCGGGCAGGGGACGGCGGCGACATCTTGCGGCGCAGCCGCGATTGGGCCGAAACCCGCCCCGAATGGGGGCTGGCCGGCTGCAATGCCTTCATTGCCGCGCCGCGCCGGCGCACCGCCGGCCGCGACCTGGCGGGGCGGGCCTTCCTCCACGATTACGACTGGCGCGGGGACGAGGGCTTCGGCGTCCTCGAACTCATCCTGACGGCGCCGGTCGTCGTCGCCAGCTGGATCAGCCTGCAATATTATGGCTCGGTGGTGGCGCCGGCGCTGTTCGGCGGCGGCAACAAGCTTCTCCACAATGTCGTCGGCGGCATCGGCGTCGTCGAGGGCAATGGCGGCAATCTGCGCGCCGGCCTGCCCTGGCAGTCGGTGCACGACGGCACGGCGACGATGCACGAGCCGCTGCGGCTGACGGTGGCGATCGAGGCGCCGCGCGAGGCGATGACGGCGATCCTCGAACGCCATCCCGGCGTCCGCGCACTCTTCGACAATCGCTGGCTGCACCTGTTCGCCATCGACGACGAAGGCCAATTGGCGTGGCGCTACACCGGCGACCTCGCCTGGACGCCGACGCGCGCCGCGATGGCGGCGGAACTCGCCGCCTGACCGACGGCGTGCTGATTGACTTGCTCAGAGCACCATCTGGGTCTGCATGGTCAGGCTGATCAGCTTGTCGCCGACCGTAACGCGCGTCTGCCACACCGAGGTGCGCCGGCCGATGTGCACCGGGGTGGCGGTGGCGACAAGGCGGCTGCCCGCCGCTGCCGCGCCGATCATGTTGGTCTTGGAATCGCTGGTGGTGGTGCCCTTGGCGCCTTCGGGCAGCACCATCCAGGCGCCGGCGGCGCCAGCGAAATCGGCGAGCGTCATCAGGAAGCCGCCATGCGCGGTGCCGCCGGCGGTGCAATGTTCGGGGCGCAGCGTCACTTCGACGATACAGGCGTCGCGGTCGCAGCGGATTACCTCGAAACCGAGGTGGCCGGCGAAGGGCACCATCGCGGCGATGTCGGTGGGGGCAGGGCCAGGGGCGGCAGATGTCATCGCGGTTCCTCGCGCGGCTGGAAGGGGCTGGGGTTGGCGGCGAGCGCCGGCGTCGCGGTGGGCTCGGCGGCGGCGGTCAGCACGATCGGCGACAGGCCGTCGCGCTTGCCGGCGAGGATGACGTGGTGGCGGGCGGGCAGTGCGGCAATATCGCCCGCCAGCCACTCGAACATCGCGTCGTGGAGGGCGGCCTTGAGTGGACTCTCGCGCCAGCCGGGGCGGCGCTGCCACGGCCGCTTCGCCGGTACGACGAAGAGCACCAGCCCCGCTGGCGCCAGCACCCGCCACAGCTCGCGCAGCTCGGCGCGCGGATCGGCGAGCAGCCCGGCAAAGGCGATGCGATCGAACAGCGCCTCGACGAAGGGCAGCCGCGCCGGCGCCGCGACGAGATCGCCCGGATGACCCGGTGCCAGCGCGACATCGACCTGGGCGGCGGGCTCGGGCGGCAGCGCCAGCGCCAGGCCCGGCGGCGGCGCGCCGACCAGCAGCACCCGCAGGCCGCTGCCGCCGGCAGCGAAGCGCGCCAGCGGGTTCCTGTCGCTCACGCGGCGCGCGTCAGCGCTCGACGCAGATCGCGATGCCCATGCCGCCACCGATGCACAGCGTGGCGAGGCCCTTGTGAACGTCGCGCTTGATCATTTCGTGGAGCAGCGTCGTCAGCACCCGTGCCCCCGAGGCGCCGATCGGATGGCCGATGGCGATGGCGCCGCCGTTGACGTTCAATTTCGCCGGATCGAGGCCAAGTTCCTGGCCGACCGCCAGCGCCTGCGCCGCGAAGGCTTCATTGGCCTCGACCAGGTCAAGGTCGGCAACGCTCCAGCCGGCCTTTTCGAGCGCGCGGCGGCTGGCGGGGACGGGGCCGATGCCCATGATCGCGGGATCGACACCGACCGACGCCCAACTGGCGATGCGCGCGATCACCGGCGCGTTGCGGCGGGCGGCCTCGGCTTCGCTCATGACGACGAGCGCCGCGGCGCCGTCGTTGAGACCCGAGGCATTGGCGGCGGTCACCGTACCGTCCTTTTTGAAGGCACCGCGCAGGCCCGAGACGCCGTCGATGGTGACGCCGTCGCGGATGAATTCGTCGGTATCGACGACCGTATCGCCTTTGCGGCCCTTGATGGTGACGGCGGCGATCTCGTCGCGGAAGCGTCCCGCAGCGCGCGCGGCCGAGGCCTTGTTCTGGCTGCCGACGGCGAATTCGTCCTGGGCGGCGCGGCTGATCTGATATTGTTCCGCCACATTCTCGGCGGTGATGCCCATGTGATAGCCGTTGAAGGCATCCCACAGCCCGTCCTTGATCATCGTGTCGATCAGTTCGAGCGCTCCCATCTTGGTGCCGGCGCGCAGCGACTGGGCGTGCGGGCTGAGGCTCATCGATTCCTGGCCGCCGGCGATCATGATGCGATGATCGCCCGACTGGATCGCCTGGCTCGCGAGGGCGACGGCGCGCAGGCCCGACCCGCAGACCTGGTTGACCCCCCAGGCCGGGGTTTCCTTGGCGATGCCCGCCGCCATGGCGGCCTGGCGGGCAGGGTTCTGGCCCTGGCCGGCGGTCAACACCTGGCCGAGGATGACCTCGCCGATCTCGCCGGCTTCGACCCCGGCGTCGGCCATCGCCGCCTCGATGGCGATGCGGCCGAGCTCATGCGCCGGCGTGGTGGCGAAACTGCCCATGAAGCTGCCGACGGGCGTACGGCGGGCGGCGGTGATCACGGTTCCGGTCATGGCGGGTCCCCAAGGCGCGATTCGATGTTGGCGCCAAGGTTAGAGACTGTGCCGGGGTTTTGCCAGCCGCGAAGCCGCAACCTTGGTTGCCCTGCGCCAGCGACGCCGACCGGCCAACCGCCTCAGCGGCGCGCGCCGAAAAGATAGCGCAGCGTGACGCCGCCCGAGATGGTGCGATACCGCAAGCCATCGACGGCAACGCCGCTGCCGGCATCGAACGCCGCCGTGGTCGAGCCGGTGTAGCGCGCCGCGACATCGACGTCCCAGCGCGGCGCCACGGTCAGGGTCACGCCGGCCGAGCCTTCATAGGCAAAGCCGGTGCGTTCAACGCCGCCCATGGCGACGCGCTGCACGCCGATACCGCCGCCGATGAAGGGACGGACATCGCCGCGGGGCACGATGAGGAAGCGCGACCGCGCCAGCACCGTCAGCGTTTCGATCTCGGTATCGACGATCGTCGACTGGCCGGCGATCGTCGCGCTCGCCAACTCGGCACGGCCATATCGGAAAGCGATTTCGGCGGCGAGCCGGCGGCCGAAATAACCGCCGCCGGCGATCTCACCGGAAATCTCGCCGCCAGGGTCGGCGCGAAAGCCGCCGACGTCGACCGCGCCAACGCGGACGCTACCGTTCAAGGACTGGGCACCGCCGAAGCCGATGCCGCCCGAGACATAGGGCGTGATGGCGCTGGCCGGGGCCGCCAGCGCCAGCATTCCCGCAACCGAGGAGAGAGCCGTGAACAGGCGCATGACGTTTCCTTCAGATGATGAACGAACCCGCGTCGATCGACCGCGGATCGAGGAAGGGGATGACGGCGAGATCAAAGGCAGCACCCGAGCCGCCGGTGATGCGGATCAAGGCGCCCCAGCTGCTTGCGGTGACGGTGACGAAGCCATCCGCCAGCGGCGCGCTGCCGCCATAGCCGCGCAGGTCGGCGATGGCGCTGATGTCCATGACATCGCCGCCGCCGAAGCCGATGATCCGCGCCGGCGTCGCAAAGGGCGAGTCGAAGACGAAGCGGTCGTCGCCGGGCCCGCCGACCAGCACGGCGCCGCTGCTGGCGACGATCGAATCATCGCCGAGCTCGCCGAACCCGAAGTCCGTGCCGAAGCCTTCCGAGGGGCCGAGGTCGAGCAGGTCATCGCCATTGCCCCCCTTGAGCGTGTCGGCGCCTTCCTGGCCGAGCAGCTCGTCATCGCCGTCGCCGCCATCGACCAGGTCGTCGCCCGCGCCGGCTTCGACATAATCATTGCCGCCGCCCGCCTCGATCGTGTCGTTGCCGAACAGGCCGCCGATCCGCTCGCCGACCATAGAGCCGGTAAGCTTGTTGGGGCCATTGTCGCCGACGATGTCGAAGAAACGCAAATTGGCGCTGACCTGGGCGCGATCGTCCTCGACGAGGCCGTTCCCCGGGGTTGAATCGGGGTCGTCCTGTTGCGTCGAGATGATTTCGGCGGTGACGACCGACGAAATCACCGTGTCGGTCGCCCTGAGGTTGACGGTCAGGCTGCGTCACGCTGCTGCCGCGCAGCGCGGTGGTTTCATAGGCAAGGTTGCTGATGGCGATCGTCGCGGCAGGAACTTCGAACCGCCAGATATTGATATTGTCCTCGATGTCGGAATCGGGGCGATCCGAGCGGATTTCCGTCGACCCGCGCAGCGTCGCACTGGCGGCCGCGGTGCCGAGCAGCGCGACCGTCACACGGGTCATCGAATTGGCCGCCATGGTGCCAAGGTCGATGGTGGCGCCTTCGGCGGTGATGCCGGCGGGCAAGCCGATCGTACCGAAGGTGAAGCCTTCGGGGGCGGTGACGAGCAGGCTCGCCGCGGTGGCGAAAGCCGAGGTATTGGCAGCGTCGATGGTCAGGCTGAGGCCATCGGCGGTCTGCGTCACAATGGTGGTGACAGCAAGATCGGCGGCATCGCCGACGATCGCGGTGCCGGCGGCATATAGCTCGACCGGCGCCGTGCGGTCGTCGTCGACCACGGCGTAGATGCGATAGCTGCCCGCCTCGCGGGTCGCCCCCGACCAGTCATAGGTCAACAGGCCGGACGCTTGGGTGATTTCGGTGAGGAAGGTTCCGTCGAAACCGTCGCCATCCTCGTCGACGAACAGCCGAACCGAAACCGCGCCGCGGTCATCGGCGACATTGAGGGTGATGCGGTTGAGGTTGTTGCCGAGGTTCGCCACGTTGAAATCGTTGACCACCGGCTGCGCATCGGGGAAGTCGACGCCGATGGTCGTCCCGCTGTCGCCGGCAACGCTCCAGGTGCCGGCCGCCGGTGCCGCGATCACGATGAAATATTGGCCATCGCCGGGCGAGGGATCGACGATTTCGATGCCATTGGCGAGGAAGTCGGCGGCGACGACCGTGGTCCCGTCGGGCCGGGTGATGCTCGGCACCGCCGCCGCGGCCGTCGGCGCGGCGACGACCAGCAGCGCATAAGCCTGTCCCGACGGCGTCTCGAACGTCAGCGTGCCATCGCCGCTGGTCGCCGCCAGCGTCGCGGCGCTGCCCGAAATCCTGGAGGTGGCATTGTCCGGCGTGTCGCCGGTAACGTCGACATCGCCATCGGCGAACACCTTCAAGGCGACGTTGAAGGAAAGATTCAGCCCGGGCGCGCGGAAGGTCGCGTAGAAGGCGACGCTGTCGTTGCTGTCGTCGCCGTCGATGATCGTGCGGGCGCGGTAAACCACCCCGGTGCTGCTGCCGCCGATATAGGGCACGCTGGCCGGCAGACCGGCGGTAAGCGACCCGCCGAATTCAAGAACGAACTGCGGCGAATAAAGCGCCCTGGCATTGAGCGCGACGGTGACGAGGCCGGCGAGGCTGACATTGCCGTCGAGCGAGATATAGGATTTCGTCCAGTCATATTGCAGATCGACAAGGCCCGACAGGATGCGCCCGTCGATGATCCCGAGCAGCGATGAATTGATCGACGGGCCGACGGTGAAGCGTCCCTCGACGGTCAGGCTGCTCGCGTCGATGCCGAAGGCGCCGACGAGATTGAAGACATTTTCCTGGCCGAGATAAGAGAACCCGGCTTCCCCTGTGACCCGCAGGCTGTCGGGGTCGCGCGAGGCGATATTGTCGATGCCGATCCTGACGCTGTCGAGCCACAGCGGCGCGGTGCCGAGCGGAATGTTGAGATTGCTGCCGCCGACGGTCAGGCCGTTCATCTGGAAGGGCGAGGTCAGGAATTTGATCTGCGCCTGCACGCCGAGATCGCCGCTGTCGACGATCGCCGCCTTGGCGCGGGGCAACAGGATATCGACGCCGGCGACGATTTCGGTCACGCCATTCAGCCGGCTGAAGCCGAAAGTGGCTTTTTCGAGCTTGAGGAAAATCAGGTCGAGCGGTTCGGCGAAGGAGACCTGGCCCAGCGCCGAAACGCCATCGGAATTGAAAACAATGCCGCGCTTGGCGCCGAGCAGGCTTGGCTCTTCGGCAAAATCGACGGTGAGCGAATAGTTTCGCGGCGCCATCAGCGTCGCCGCGCCTCCCGGCGCCGACCGGGTACGAAACGGCGAGTCGATATCAAGCTTGGTATTGATCTTCAGCTCGTCCTTGACCCCGTCATAGGAAATCTGGCTTTCGCGAATACGCGCATCGATGCTGCCGAAAATGGTGAACTCGCGCGAACCGACCTGCGTCCAGGTCACGCCCGGGCGGAACCGCGCGCCACTGGCGTCGATGATCAGGCCGCCGGGGCCGGAATCGAAGATCGGCACGCCGGCACCGGGGGCAATGCCTTCGAAAAACGATCCGGCCGAACCTGCAAGATCGTTGGTTTCGAAGGTGATGCCGGCGGTGATCTGGTTGCCGGCGACCTTGATGGTCTTGAACTGGACATCGAAGCCGGCGACCGCGAACTCGTCGGTGCCGCTGCGGCGATCGATGACGGTTTCCTCGCGCGGCAGGCCCGCGCGCGGCGGCGTGCCGGACAGCAGGAAATCGACCGAGCCGGTGAACAGCGGCTTGCTGATGTTGCCGATCAGCGATCGGAATTCGCCGTCGAGGATGAGATTGTCCGCATCGCCCATGGCGGTGCCGGCGATGCGCAGCAGCGACGCCTGCCCGCCGACAAGGCCAAGCGTCAGCCCGCCGGTGGCGGAGAAGTCGCCCGTGTCGGGGTCGGGCGTTATCGGCCCCGTTGGAGTCGACAAGGTATAGGGTGCCAGATCGCTCTTGACGTCGGCGCTGACCGTATAGTTTCAGGCCGTCCCCGCATTGTCGGTGATGACGCGGATGCTGACACTGGTGCCATCGAAGACCCTGACGGGTACCGTGCCGCTGCGACCGCCGCCGGTGAAGCCACTGTCAAAGACAATCTGGCCACCATAGATGATCTGGAAACGATCGGGGAGGGAGAAATGCTGGAAGCGGTACCGGACATCGGCGCGACCGCTGCCGACCAGGGCAAGCCGTTCATTGCTGCCTTCGAACCCACCAGAACGACTGATCGTGACCATTTGACATCCCCGGAGCAGGATCGAAAATTGCCGCAAAAGCGACAACGTCGGAGCAACATAAGGAAACGTTCTTTTCAGCGTCAAGGCGTTCCGGCGGCAATTCCCAGCCATTCCGGTGCTAATCCGCTGAGGACAGACGTCCGCGGATGCGGAGCGACGATCTTGTCTCGCCGCGATCAGGGCTCGCCGGGACCGCCAGTATCGAGCATGGCACCGGGGGCGGCCGGGGCGGGTGCCACGCCGGCACGGCCGCCCCGGGGCTTACCTCATTTGCGCCGGCCAGCCCGCGCCAGCGCGGTGAAGCTGCCGGCAAAGCGCGTGCCGACCAAGCCTTCCGCCACGACCAGCGCGCGGCCGCCGCGCGAGCCGTCGACCACCGCCGGCACGTCGGCAAGGTCAATCGCCGCCAGTCCGGCGCCCGGCAGCATGCCGTTGAGCGCGGTCGCCGGCCCGGCCTTCAGCGCCGCAAACGACGCTTCGACCTCGGCGAGTTCCTTTTCGAGCGCATCGACGCGGGCGAGGGCATAGGCCGGCGGCCGGCCTTCGGTCGAGGTGATCTGGCCATAGGCCATGTCCATATTCTCGCGCAGCCGCTCCTCGCCGGTGATGGCGCCGCCTTCGGTGGTGGCGACGACCAGCTTGCGCAGCTCGTCGGCTTTCGCCGAAAGCGCCGTCGCTGCCGCCTTGACCGCCGCGGTCGCCTTGGCGTCGGCAGCAGTGCGGTCGGCCTGGCCGCGCACCGCGTTGAGGCCGCCGACCAAGGTCGTCATGCGGGTGAACAGCCCCTTCACCCGTTCGGCGGCATCGAATTGCGCCTGGCGATCGGCGAGGCTGAAGGTCGCACGCCGATCGATCCCGATGACCAGCGGCATCTCGGTGACTTCGCCGGCCTTGGTCAGCCGCACCGTGTAGGTGCCGGGCACGACGCGCTGGCCTTGCGTCGCCGAGAAGGCCAAGCTCGCTGCCGGCGGCACCAGCGGCGGCTTGGTGCGCATCGACCAGACGATGCGATTGAGCCCCTTGCGCTTCGAGGTCGGCAGTTCATCGACGAGCTTGCCTGTCGCATCGAGCACTTCCAGCTTCATGCGCCCGATGACATGGCGGGCCTTCTGGAAATAGGTGATGACGGCGCCATCGGCGGGGTTCTGCCCGGCGAAGCTGGCATCGCCTTCGGCCCAGCCGCCGAAGCTCTGGATGCGCTGCTCGACGGTCGCCGACGGGATGAGCGCGACATTGGCGGCGGTCACCGCCGGCGTCAGCGCGCGCAGCGGGCTGATGTCGTCGATCACCCACATGCCGCGGCCGTGCGTCGCCATGACGAGATCGTCACCGCGCGTCGACAGCGCGATGTCGCGCACCGCCACCGCCGGGAAGTTGCCGGGGCGGAAGGCTTCCCAGCCGGCGCCGCCGTCGCGCGAGACGAACAGGCCGAATTCGGTGCCGAGGAACAGCAGCCTGGGATCGATCCGGTCTTCCTTGATGACATGGGCGTAGCCGCGGAGGCCGGCGGTCGCCGGGCCGGCGAGCCGCGTCCAGGTCTTGCCGAAGTCGGTGGTGCGGAAGACGTGCGGCGCGAAATCGCCCCAGCCATGGCGATCGACGGCGACATAGGCGGTGCCGGCGTCATGGCGGCTCGCCTCGACCCAGCTGATCCAGTTCTCGGGGCCGAGTTTCAGGTTCTTCGTCAGGTTCGTCCAGGTCGCGCCATTGTCGCGCGTCAGCTGGACATTGCCGTCATCGGTGCCGACCCAGATCGTCCCGGCCGCCTTGGGGCTTTCCGAGATCGAATAGATCGTCGTGTGCATTTCGGCCGAGCTGTTGTCGACGGTGATGCCCCCCGATTTCTCCTGCTGCTGCTTGGCGACATTGCCGGTCGACAGATCGGGCGAGATCCGCTCCCAGGTGGTGCCCTGGTCGCGGGTGCGGAACAGGAACTGCGCGCCCATGTAGAGCGTGCCCTTGTCATGCGGGCTCAGCGCCAGCGGCGTGTTCCAGTTCCAGCGCAGCTTTTCCTTGAAGCCCGGCTTGGGCTGGATGCTCTTGGCCTCCAGGGTGCGCCGGTTGATCCGGGCAATATTGCCGCCCTGATATTCGGCATAGACATGATCGGCGCTGGTCGGATCGGGCAGCACCCAGAAACCGTCGCCGCCATAGAGGTTCTCCCAGCGGCCGTTGGTGATGCCGCCCGGATATTCGCTGTCGCCGACCCAGCTGCTGTTATCCTGCAAGCCGCCATAGACCTGGTAGGGGTCCTTGTCGTCGATGGCGACATGATAGAACTGGCTGATCGGCAGGTTGTTGCCCTTCCACCATTTCGAGCCGCCGTCATAGCTGATCCACAGCCCGCCATCGTCGGCGCCGATCAGATGCTTGGTGTTCTCGGGGTTGACCCAGACGTCGTGCCAGTCGGCATGGCTGCCGCCGGCGCTGTCCGAGAAGCTCTTGCCGGCGTCGTCGGAGACGATCATCCGCAGGTTCATCTTGAAGACGCGATCGGCGTTCTTGGGGTCGACGACCATCTTGGAGAAATAGAAGGGCCGCCACACCATGTTGCGGCTGCGGTCGCGTTCCTGGAAGGTCGCGCCGCCATCATCCGAGACATAGAGCGCCGAGCGGATATGCTCGATAAAGGCATAGATGCGCTTGGGGTTCGACGGCGCGTGGACGACTTCGATGCGGCCCCAGGGGCCGGCGGGCAGGCCCTTGGCGGTCGTCGCGTCGAGCTTGCTCCAGGTGGCGCCGGCATCGTTCGACACCATCAGCGCGCTGCCGGAAGGCGAATTCGGCCCCTCGCCGCCCGAGCGGAAGGTCCAGCCCTTGCGGCGGAAGTCCCAGAGCCCCGCGACCAGGCGGTCGGGATTGGCGGGATCGAGGCTGATCGAGGAGCAGCCGGTGGAAAGGTTCGAGCCTTTCAGGATCTGCACCCAGGTCTTGCCGCCGTCGCTGGTCTTGTAGAGGCCGCGGTCGGCGCTGTCCGACCACAAGGCGCCCGGCGCGCAGGCATAGACGATGTTGCCGTTGGTCGGATGCACGACGATCTTGGTGATGCGCTCGACCTTGGGCAGGCCCATCAGGGTCCAATTGTCGCCGCCGTCGGTCGATTTGTAGATGCCGTCGCCGACCGAGACCGAATTGCGCGTCCAGCCTTCGCCGGTGCCGACCCACACCGTCTGCGGATTGCTCGGATCGATGGCGATGGCGCCGATCGATTGCACCGGCTGCTTGTCGAACTTCGGCGCGAAGCTGGTGCCGCCGTCCTCCGACTTCCAGACGCCGCCCGACGCGGCGCCGACATAGAGAGTCACCTTGCCGTCGGCGCCCTGGCGCGCGGCGAGCGCGGCGATGCGGCCGGACATCTGCGCCGAGCCGATGTTGCGGACGCCGAGGCCGGAGATGCCGGAGACGGGCGCGGCGGTGGCGGCGGGCGCCGGCGTCGCGGCGAGTGCGGCGACGGGAGCGATGGCCAGCGCGGTGCCGGCAAGAAGCAGATTCCGGATCATGAAAGTCCCCCGCATTACTTGGCCGCGGCCGGGCTGGCCGGCTGGGCGAACAGGCCGGCCGGCGCGTCGCCATTGGCGGTGCCGGCGGCGATGATGGTGCGCTGGCGCTGCGACGACCCTTGCGGTCCGCTTTCGACCGACATTGCGAAATAGACGCCGCCGACCTTTTCATAGTCGCCATATTCATATTCGGTGACCTGCAGCGCGCCGCGCAGCCGCCGCGTCTCGATCATCTTCACTTCCAGCATCGAGTCGGGATCGAGCAGATAGACGAACTCGTCGCCATCCTTCTGCACGACCTTCAGCTTGTAGGTATCGGTGCCGTCGAAATCCTCGCGGCCGAGATAGGTGATGCTGCTGCCATCGCCGGCGGCGCTCTGCAGCGGCCCGCGGATGCTGCCTGTATCGGCGAGGCTGCGCGCCTCGTCGTCGGTCATCCGCTCGGCGTCCTTGCGGCCCTCGAACGGATTGATCCGCCACGCCGCCTTGCCGTCAAAGGCCTGAACCAGCGCCAGGCCCTGCAGTGCCGCATCGACGCGCACGGCGCCGCCCTCGGCGCGCACTTCCTTGTAGGTCAGCTGGAAATCGCCGGGAAAGATCAGCTTGCCGTCGAAACTGACGTTCTTGAGCGCGGCAAAGGCCTCGGCGCCGCCGCGCGCCTTGAGATTGCCGGCGACCAGCTCGGCGGCGGTCGGCGCCGGTGCCTGAGCCGCCGCGGGCGCGATTGCCGCCCCTGCCAAAGCCAAGGCCAGCAGGCCGGCCCGCACCGTTGCAACGCGTCGCATCCTCACCCCCCGAAAAGCGGTCTTCTTGCCGCGAGTTCATGCGCCAGCTGTGCTAGGAAGGCAATACTCTTTGGCGGCGGGCACTGCGGGCCGACGATCGATCGCGGCGATGCCCGATCCGCCGGCCAATTCGCGGCGGCCGCCCGGCGCGCCGATGCTGGCCGATTGCCGACCCGGCATCGCCGTAACGAAACCGTAATCCTATTGTGCTAATAGGAAATCAGATGCTGCTCATGGCACCTGCGGCGCCACCCTGCCTCGACCATCCGGTCTGGGCCGCGCTGCAGAATTATCACATCGGCCCCGACGAGGCGGCCTTTGACTTCGCCGCCCGCCTCGCCCGCGACAATGGCTGGACGGCCGATCATGCGGCGCGCGTCATCGCCGAATATCGCCGCTTCGTCTTTCTCGCCGTCACCGGTGACGACCCGGCGACGCCGTCGGACGCCGTCGACCAGGCCTGGCACCTCCACCTGACCTACAGCCGCGACTATTGGGAACGCTTCTGCCCCGGCGTGCTCGGGGTGCCGCTCCACCATGGCCCGACCGCCGGCGGCGCCGCCGAGGCAGCGCGCTACTTTCGCCAATATGCCGACACGCTGGCGCGCTACGAAGCAGTCTTCGGCATCGCCCCGCCCGCCGACATCTGGCCCGATGCAGCCCGCCGCCTGCACCGCGACCCGCGCGCCCGCCGCGTCGACCCCGCCGCCTATTTCATCGTTTCGCGCCGCCGGCTTTGGCAGGGGCTGGCGCTGCTCGTCGTCGTCCTGCTCGTCTGGGGAGGTCTTCGCTGATGTTCGACATGGCCCATCCACCGTTGCCGGTTTTCGACGGCTCGACATTCCTGGGGATCTATGGTGCGCTGCTGGCGCTGGCCGGCATCGATGGCATCGCCCGGCCGCCGGTGGCGGGGCGCCGCCAGCCGGTCGAAGGCGCCGATGCGCTCGCCTGGCTGGCGGGGGGCCGCGCCCGGCTCGCCGAAAGCGTCGCGGTGCGACTGCTGGCCCGCGGCGCCATCGAGGTGGCGCCGCAGGGGCTGTTGCAGGCGGCGCCCGGCGGCGTCGGCATCCTGCCGGCCAAGCGCCAACTGCTGGCGGCGTTGCCGGCACGCTGGCCGGCCGCCGAGCGCGCCCTCGACGCCGAAGCGAACGCCATCCGTGCCGATATGGTCGCCGGCGGTTTGATCCTCGGCGACGACGAGGCAGCGCGGCGGCGCTGGCGGCAGACCTGGCCCTGGCTGCTGTTGCTCGCCTTCGGCGCCCTCCGGCTGGCGGTCGGCGTCGCGCGCGAGCGTCCGGTCGGCTATCTCATCGCGCTGATGGTGGTGGTGGCGCTCGTGGCTCTCATGCGTTGGGGCGGCTTCGACCGTCGCACGCGCGCCGCGCGCGCGGTCCTCGCCGAGGCGCGGACGCGCGCCGATCGCCTGCGCCGCGCGCCGACGCAGCGCGAGGTCGATCTCGCCGTCGCGCTATTCGGGACCGGCGTGCTGGCGGCATCGCCCTGGGCCGACCTCCACCGGTTGCGCAGCAGCGACAGCGGCGTCGAGGCGTCGAGCGGCGGCAGCGATGGTGGCGGCGGCTGTGGTGGGGGTTGTGGTGGCTGCGGGAGTTGAAGTGCGCGGAAATACACGGCAGCTGGGAGACAGGTATCTTGTCCCCGGGCTCTCCCCGGCTCAGGCGTCGGCAAGGTCGAGGCGGCGTTCGATCCGCTCGACGCGAGCATTCAATCCGGCAATATCGGCGTGAATGCCGCCCAGGGCGGTGAGCACGCCGCGCCGATAATCGTCCATGGCCGCCATGCGCACATCGAGCGAGGCGACCGCGCGCCGGGTTTCGGCGCCCTCGTGCTGAATGCGCTTCAAAATCTCAATGATCAGGCTGTCGTTCGACATGGCATCAGCATAGCCTTGCGGTGATCGCAAGGCAAAGGCCGGCGCGCTGCTTTGCCGGCGTCGTTGCCATTCAAAGCCTGTCCTACACGGCCCGAAACGGCTATAAGAGACGAGCTGCGAATTGTCGCTTTTGCTGTTACCCGATCCGCTCTTTCTCATCGTCGGATGACTGTACTTCGGTGTACTTCCGAACGCTTCGCCATGCCCGCCGCTCACCCCGCCAGCCACGCCGCCAGCGGTGCCCAGAGCTGGCGCGGCGCGTCGCGGCCGACGATCATGCCGACATGGCCGGCGGCGAGGTCGCGGCGCTCGATGCCGGGCTGCGCCGCGATGCGGGTGGCCGCCGGGACGAGGCGGTCACGCGTCGCGACGATATCGAGCACCGGGCAGGCGAGCGCCGCCGGGTCGATGACGCTGCCGCCAGCGCGCCAGGCGCCGCGGCCGGGTGTGTCGGCGGCGAAAAAATCGTCGAACAGCGCGCTCGCCAGCGGCAGGGGCAGGGGCGCGCCGCTGTTGCTCCAATCCTCGAGGCGGACGAAGGCTTCGATCTCCGCGGCGTCGGCGGTGTAGGCGAGGCGGGCGTATTTGTCCGCAAGGCCGGCTTCGTCGAGGCTCCAGAAGGCCGGTTGGAGCAGGTCGATCGGCAAGCGGCCGAGGCCGGTCGCCAGCGGCCGCGCCCCCGCCCACCAGTCTGCCAGCCCGCTTTGCACCGCTGTCGGATAGGCGCCGAAATGCCAGGGGGTGGCGAGCAGCGCCAGGCGGCGGACGCGGCTCCCCAGCAACTGCGCCGCGGCAAGGCTGAGGGTGCCGCCGACGCAATAGCCGATGATGGCGACGGGAACGCCGAGGCCGGCGATCAGCGGCAGCAGGTGGCGCTCGACGAGGTGCGCCGGATCGGCCGCCGGAATCGCCCCCCAATCGACGCGCAGCGGTCGCAGCCCCGCCGCCGCCATCGCGTCGAGCAGCGAATTGCCCGGGGCGAGATCGAGCACCGTCGCCGGGTTTATCACCGAGGGCACGACGACGACGATCGGGTCGCCGGCGCGGCCATGGTCGCGCAAGGTGACTTCGCCCGCCGCCGCGACAATGGCGCGGTCGGGGCGCGGCGGCGGGTCGGGGGCGGCCTGGTACACCCGCGCCCCGGCGAGCACCCGCGCCAGCCGGGCGCGGTCGCCGCCGCAGACGCGCGTCACCGTCGCGAGGAACAGCGGCAGTGGATGGGGCCCGCGCGCCCGTCCGGACTTGCCCGGCGGCGCATGATCATCAATGTCTTGCGGCGCAATATCGCAGTCGCGTTGCGATGCAGCATCGCCCTGTGCTACGCAGCCCGCGTCGCTCTCGCCCTGGGAGCCTGCCGCAGGAATGGCCATGGCCGATGCTCCCTCTCCCGCCCCCGGCGCCAAGCCGCCGGTGGTCATCAAGAAATACGCCAACCGCCGCCTCTACAACACCGAAACCTCAAGCTACATCACGCTGGAACATCTCGCGGTGATGACGCGCGAGGGCCGCGACTTCCAGGTTTTCGACGCGCGCAGCGGCGAGGACATCACCCGCGGCGTGCTGACCCAGATCGTCATGGAGGAGGAAGCCGGCGGCAAGACCATGCTGCCGGTGAATTTCCTCCGCCAGATCATCGGCATGTACGGCCATTCGATGCAGGGGCTGGTGCCGCATTATCTCGAAGCGTCGATGGCGGCGTTTTCGGAGAACCAGTCGAAGTTCCGCGACGCGGCGCTGAAGCCCTTCGAGCAGCTGGCGAAGCAGAATCTCGCGCTCTTCCAGGCGGCGACCGAGCTGATGACCGGCGGGCTGGTGCCCAAGGCCGATGCCAGGCCCGAAGCCAAGGCGGCAGACCCCGAAATGCAGGCGCTCAAGGACCAGCTGGCGGCGTTGCAGGCGAGGCTGGACACGCTCGACAAGCACTGACGCCGCGGGCTTCCGCGGGCGCAACCCCTCTGTTTCAACCTGGCGCAGCAATCTTGCCGGTTGCCGCCCACCTCGCTATGAGCCGCCGCGGGGAGCGACCCTGCAAAGGGTCGCCCGGGACCTTGCCATCCGGCACGGACCGGGAGTGGAGGTGAGGAATGGAGTCGGCATCCGTACGCCCGGCGCCTGCCGGGGATGCAATCGAAGACACGATCGAAGCGCCAGGTCACGACGTCAGGCTGCCCGAGGGCTATCGCCCGAGCCCCGACGAGGCCTTCATGAACCCGCGGCAGCTGGCCTATTTCCGCCGCAAGCTGCTCGACTGGAAGGACGCCATCCTCAAGGAATCGGCGCAGACCTTGGAGACGCTCAAGGCCGAGCCGCTGCGCGAGCCCGACCTGACCGACCGCGCCGCGAGCGAGACCGACTGGTCGATCGAGCTGCGCGCCCGCGATCGCCAGCGCAAGGTGATCGGCAAGATCGACGCGGCGCTGCGCCGGATCGATACCGGTGAATATGGCTATTGCGACGTCACCGGCGAGCCGATCTCGCTGCAACGGCTCGAAGCGCGGCCGATCGCCACGATGACGCTCGAGGCGCAGGAACGCCACGAGCGCGACGAGAAGATCAGCCGCGACGAATAAGGCAGGGGCGCCGGGCTCAGTGCCCGGTCAACTGTTCCTTGACCTTGAGTTTCTCGCGCTTGAGCCGGGCGAGGCGGACGCTGTCGGGAAGCGGCCGCTTGAGTTCGGCGGCGAGGCTGGCGTCGAGCGCGGCGTGACGGGCGGCAAGGCTGTCGATATGCGCAGTGGCCATCATGGTCTCCCTCGGGTGCGTCCGGATAGACGGGCTGAGTGGGGAATACAGTCAATCACGGATTGGCTGCAGAGTCCAAACGATGCTTGCGGCTGCCCGGCCGGGGGTCGAGGCGGAACGATAGGTGGTTGCGCGACAAGGCCTGGCTCGCCACTGTGCGCCATGGGGTCGCCGCCGCAAACGGCCACGGCCGCCGCGAATCGAGCAACAGGCGCAAGCGGGGCATGAGCGACATCGGCGACGAAGCCGAAATCCGGACGCGGATCGAGATCCTGCGGCGCGATCACCGCGATCTCGATGCCGCGATCGAGGCGCTGCGCGCCATGCCCAACCCCGACCAGATCCAGCTGCAGCGCTTCAAGAAGAGGAAGCTCCGCCTGCGCGACGAAATCGCCATGCTCGAGGATCTGCTCATCCCCGATATCATCGCCTGACCGACACCGATTGCATCGCGGCGGCGGGTTGTGGGACAATGGGCCCATGCGGTTCCTGCTTGCCCTCGCGCTGGTGGCGACGCCGGCCGTCGCCGCGAGCGATGACGCCGGGGTGATCGGCACGCCCGCGGCGCGGCGGTGCTTCGAAGCGGCTGCCGCTGGCGCGCGGTCGCCTTCGGCACGGCGTGCCTGCGATGACGCACTCGACGATCCGCGGCTGTCGGCCAAAGCGCGCGCCGCGACGCTGACCAACCGCGGCATCCTGCGCGCCGCGGGCGACGATGGTCGCGGCGCCATCGCCGACTATGATGCCGCCATCGCCCTCCATCCCGGCTCGGCGGAAGCCTTTGTCAACAAGGGGTTGGCGCTGCTGCACATCGGCCGCCACGAGCCGGCGCTGGCGGCGCTGACCACCGGCCTCGATCTCGGCCCGGGCCGGCCGGCGGTGGCCTATTACGCCCGCGGTGTCGCGTCCGAACTGCTCGGGCGGCTGCGCGACGCCTATCGCGATTATGGCATGGCGCGGCAGCTCGAACCCGATTGGCCGGCGCCCGCCAGGGAACTAGCGCGCTTCCGCATCGTCCGGCGCAAGACGATGAGCGCCTGACCGGTGGCAAGGCCCGGCGCGAGGCAGCTCGCGCCGGGCCGCCAGCGGTTATTCCGCGGCGATGCGGGTGACTTCGGCCGGAACCGTCGCCACCGCGGCGCCGATCTCGATCTTGCGCGGCTTCTTCTGCTCGGGGATCTCGCGCACCAGCTCGATGTTGAGCAGGCCGTTCTCATAGCTGGCGCCGGTCACCTTGATCGTGTCGGCGAGCTGGAAACGCCGCTCAAAGGCGCGCTTGGCGATGCCGCGGTGCAGGAAGCTGCGCTCCTCGCCGCCCGCCTCGGCATTGCCGGTGACGATGAGGCTGTTTTCCTGGACGACGATATCGAGCTCGCCGCGCGCAAAGCCCGCCACGGCCATCTGCAGGCGATAGGCGTCCTCGCCGAGCTTTTCGATGTTGTAGGGGGGATAGGCGGTATCGCCGCCTTCGACGCGGCTGGCGAATTCCACCAGGCGATTGAGGTTCTCATAACCGATCGACGACCGCAGCAGCGGCGAGATGTCGAAAGCACGCATGGGCAAGGTCCTTCCACAATAAGCGAGTTGCCATTGGTCCCGCCCGCCAGGGGCCGGGAGTGCCTGCATCCCGTTCGGCGATGCCGACGAGCGGTGATTTGGGGAGCCGGTCGCCGGCTTCAAGAGGTCGCAATGGCCACCGGATCGGGCGGGTCGGGGCTGGCGCCGGGCGGTGCCAAATGCGAACAAGGCGGCGATGTCGATCCGTCCCGAACTCGACGCCAGCTATGCCGAGGCGGTGGCGATCGCCGATCGCGCCCGCGCCTGGTTCGACGGGCCGGGGCTGGCGTGGCGCGCCACCCTGTCGCCTGACGACCAGGCGGCGGTGGCGGTGGCGACGCTGGCGATGACGGCGCGGCTGCTCGGCGCGATCGCCTGGCTGCTCGATCCCGCCGTCGCCGAGGGCGAGGCGCCGCCGTTGCGCATCGATCCCGGCGTGCCGCCGCCGGCGGTGCTGGCGGTAACGCCGGGCGGCGCCATCGTCACCGAATCGCGCGCGCTGGCCGCCCGGCTGTTGGCGCTGGCCCAGCCGCGTGGTCCGGCTCTTTCAGCAAGCTATGTGGGGGTGTGGCGGGCATGACGATCTTTCACCTGGCGATCCCGGTCGACGACCTCGGCGCGGCGCGGGGCTTCTATGGCGGGGTACTGGGCTGCCCCGAGGGCCGTTCGGCGCCGACCTGGGTCGATTTCAATTTCTTCGGCCATCAGCTCGTCGTCCATCAGGCGGCGGCGACCACGATCAGCCGCACGGCGGTCGATGGCGACGCCGTGCCGGTGCCGCACTTCGGCCTGGTTCTCGCCTGGGCCGACTGGGAGGCGCTCGGGGCACGCATCGCCGCTGCCGGGCTGGCTTTCGAAATCGCCCCGCATGTACGCTTCGCCGGCAAGCCCGGCGAGCAGGGCACGTTCTTCCTCTTCGATCCCGCCGGCAACGCGCTGGAATTCAAGGCGATGCGCGATCCGGCCAAGCTGTTCACCAAGCAGGATTGAGGGGGCGGCCGGGCGCTCGCGACCTCAGCAAGCCCGGATCAGCGTCCGCACCACCGCGATCCACGGCGCGTCGAACACCAGTTGCCGCGCGCCGGGGCTGAGCGGCAGGATCTGGACGCGGCCGGCGTCGGTTGCCACCAGCCGGCCGAAGCTGAAGCCGCCGACGCCGCGCGGCGCCAGCACGTCGCGGTTGATCGCGCGCGCGAAATCCGCCGGCGCCAGCCGTTCGGCCCAGAGCTGGTCGCCGGCGCGATAGTCGCTCTGGGCGACTTCGACGACGATGCCGAGCATCGCCGGCGATGGCGCTGGCGGCGCCAGTAGCAGCGGCTTCCTCGGCGCCGTGGCGCCTTCGGGCCCGAGCAGCGCCGCGACGGCAAGGTCGGCGCGATCGGGCAGGGTGACGAGATCGCCGGCGCCGACGCCGAGCGCCGCGGCGATGCGGTTGAGCCAGCCGACCGAAACGGTGCGCGTGCCGGTTTCGAGCCGGCCGATGGTCTGTGCCGTCGTCGGCGGCACGCAGCGCGCCGCGACTTCGTGCAGAGTCAGTCCCTTGGCCTTGCGCACCTCGCGAATCCGCGTCAGCATAACTAGCCCCCTTCATGAACCACTGTGGTTATTTCTGTCCTACAGCCATGACGCTGTGGCAAGAGCGATTCGGTCCATTGCGGCAAAACCTTTCGGCAGGAGGCATAACCATGAAGGCTCGCAAGCTCCGGCGTCCGGCGGCGGAAGTCGCCCCCGACATCGCGCCGCTGGCGCAAAACCGCCTGCTCGGCGAACGCCGGCTGAGCCCCGCCGACGCGATCGACCGCACGCGCGTCACCGTCAATCTCGCCGAATCACCGCTTGCCTGGCTGGCGCGGCGCGGGCTGCTGACCTCGCCGCAGTTTCAGGCCGGCGAGCGCCTGCGCCATGATTTCATGCTGGCGGGGCACGCTCCGAGCGTCACCATGCGCTGGGATGCCGTGCCGGGGCGCGGCAGCGGCGGCGACCCGACGAGCGCGCAGCTCGATGCGCGGCGGCGCTTCGATACCGCCGTTGCCGCCGCCGGGCCCGGGCTGTCGGACGTGCTGTGGCGAGTCGTCTGCCTCGGCGACGGGCTGGAGACCGCCGAAAAGGCGCTTGGCTGGCCGGCGCGTGCCGGAAAATTGGTGCTGACGCTGGCACTCGACCGCCTGGCTGCGCATTATCGCCTGGCATGAACTGAGGGAGTGTTGCGATGCAGGCAAAGTTGGTGATGGGCGCGATGGTGTTGGCGGGGCTCGCCGGCTGCGGGCCGAAAAGCGAATCGCTCGGGCGGATGCGCGGCGCGCCGCCGTCGCTCGCCATCACCACTGAGCTTCGCAACGCCAGCGGCGAAGCGCTGGGCAGCGCCGTCGTCACCCAAGAAACCGCCGGCGTCCGCGTCGTCGCCGATGTCAGGGGGCTGCCGCCGGGCGAATATGCCATCCACCTCCACGCGATCGGCAAGTGCGAGACCCCGGGTTTCACCAGCGCCGGGCCGCACTTCAACCCCGCGATGAAGCAGCACGGCCATCTCAACCCGGCAGGCGAACACGCCGGCGACCTGCCCAATATCACGGTCGGCGGCGACGGCCGCGGCCATCTCGAAGCCGATCGTCCGGGCCTGCAGATGACGGCGGGAACGGCGCCGCTGCTCGACGCCGATGGCGCGGCGGTGGTCCTGCACGCGGCGGCGGATGACTACAGGACCGACCCCTCGGGCAATGCCGGGGGCCGGGTAGCGTGCGGGGTGCTGGTCAACCGGGCGCAATCGGCGGGCTGAAGCCTGCCGCTGGGATCAGCCGGGATTGGCGAGGCAGGCCGCGAGCCGCGCCTTGCCGCCCCACTCCGCCAGCAGCGACGCCGCGGCGGCGTCGATGCGTGCCTGGTCCATGAAGGGTTGCTGGCGATCCCGGCTGCCCGGAAATACCAGGACCGCGACCCGGCCGGTAACCCAGTTGCGCAGCACGTCGCGATAGTTTCCGGGGTCACGTCCCAAGGCCTTGAGGCGGCCGTTCAGGGCGATCGACCCCTCGCCCAGGGCGGTGGCGGGGCCGCTGTCGCCGACCACGGCGAAGATCGGCTCGCCGCCGGGCGCGATCGCCGCGACCAGATCGCCGACCCGCGCGCCGGCGGCGCGAAAGCCGGTGCTGCCGAGCGGCAGGACGAGCGCCGCGACGTGCAGGGCATCGACATAACGGTCGGGGCTGCATACGTCGGCGACCGCGGGGTTCTGCAGCGACGTGGCGGAAAGCAGGAAGCCGTCCCGCGACGGGCAAGGCTTGCCGCCGCGCATGGCGATGACGCTCGTCGACAGCTTGACCCGGGCGATCGACCCCGCCGGCCAGCCCCGCGCGTCGGCTTCGGCGACCGCCGCCGCGCGCGCCGCGAGTTGCGCCCGGGTGAGGCCGCGGCAGATGTCGGTCATCGCGTTGCACATGTTGTTGAGCGCGCGCCGCCGGCCGAAGACGTCGTCGACGGCATAGGAACGCGGGGTGCCATCGGTGTTGACGTTGAGTTTCTCGCGGAACAGCAGCGCGGACCGGCCGGACGTCGTGCGGAACACCGGAGTCCTGCCGCCCGGCGCGTCGCGGTCGACCTGGCTGAACGCCAGCGCGGCGTCGCAGCGGATTTGTGCCGGCGCCGCGCTGGCAATCGTCAGCCCGAGCACCGCCAGAAGGGTCGTCCTCATCATGTCCTCCTTGTCGCCTGCGTCAGCTGTCGGGGTCGTACATGAATTCGCGGAGTTCCTGGGCGCACCGGCAGGCGGCCGCCATCCGGCTCGCCCATTGCACGGCGGCGTCGCGCGTCGGCAGTTCGAGGACGGTGAAGCCGCCGTCGAGGTGGCTGCCCGGATGGATTTGAGGCGACAGCGATCGGTCGGCGCCGACAAGGACCGGGTCAACGCCCTCGTCGATGCCGCCGCCGAAGACATAGACGCCGGCGGCCTTGGCGGCCGCGATCACCGCCCGGGCGGCGGCGGCAACCGCCGGCAGGTCCGCGGCGGCGACCTTCATCGCTTCGCTCGGAAAGGAGATGAGATATTTGGTCACGCCGCAATTGTGCAGCGCGTGCCGGGCGACGGCAAGGGCCGGCGGAACGTCGCTGGGGCGATCGACGGGGATTGAACCCGCAACCTCCGGTACCACAAACCGGCGCTCTAACCAATTGAGCTACGACCGCCACGCGCGAGCGAGGGCGGTGACATAAAGGACGCCGCCAGCCGGCGCAAGGGCGCGGCGGCGCGCGACTGCCCCTTGGCCACTCGGGCCTTCCCTCGCCATCGCTGTTCGATTATTGCGCGCACAAGCACATTTCGAACTTACCCCGCGAGGCCCCATGTTCTTCGACCTGCCCGACTTCGACGCCCATGAGGCGGTCCACTTCGTCGACGATCGCGCCTCGGGGCTGCGCGCCATCATCGCCATGCATTCGACCCATCTCGGCCCGGCCGCCGGCGGCTGCCGCTGGTGGCGCTATGCCGATGACGGCGCGGCGCTGACCGACGCGCTGCGGCTGTCGCGCGGCATGAGCTACAAGAACGCCATGGCCGGGCTGCCGATGGGCGGCGGCAAGGCGGTGGTGCTGCGCGACGCCGCCAAGAGCGACGCGATGCTTGAAGCCTTCGGCCGGGCCATCGAGGGCCTCGGCGGGCGCTATGTCACCGCCGAGGATGTCGGCATGACCGACCGCGACATGACGGTCATCGCGAAGGCCACGCGCCATGTCTCGGGGCTGCCGGTCAGCGGCGGTGCCGCCGGCGGCAATCCGGGGCCGTCGACCGCAGAGGGGGTGTTTGTCGGCATGCGCGCGGCGATCGCCCACAAGCTCGGGCGCAGCGCCTTCACCGGGGTGCATGTCGCCATCCAGGGGCTGGGGTCGGTCGGCGGCGCGCTGGCCGCCAAGCTGGCGGCGGCAGGGGCGACGCTGACGCTTGCCGATATCGATACCGATCGTGCGCGCGATCTCGCCGCTCAGCTCGGCGCGACCGTGGTCGCCGATGCCGACATCATGGATGTCGAAGCCGATGTCTTCAGCCCCAATGCGCTGGGGGCGATCCTCACCGCCGAATCGGTTGCGGCGCTGCGGGTGGCGGTGGTGGCGGGCGCCGCCAACAACCAGCTGGCGACCCCGCAGGATGGCGCGCGGCTGGCGGCGCGAGGGATCCTCTATGCTCCCGATTACGTCATCAATGCCGGCGGCATCATCAATGTCGCGGCGGAGTATCTCGGGTCGGGCGACGCTGCCTCGGTGGCGACGGCGATCGCGGCGATCGAGGGCCGGTTGGCCGACATCTTTGCCGAGGCCGAGGCGACCGGCACGCCGACCGATGCCGTCGCCGATGCGATGGCGCGGCGGCTGATCGGCCGGGGGTAGGAGCACTCAGGGGTGCAGCGCCGCGGCAAAGCCGCGTCGTGACGTTGGACGGGCTCGCCGGACTCGATGTCCGGCGCCCCGCCAGCCGCCGCGCGCGCGAGGCCGCGCGCTTCGCAAGTTCGCTGCGCGAATTTCCTCCAGCGCGCGGCCGCGCCGGCTAATAATCCCGCTTCCACCGCAAGTTGACACTCTGCCCACCCAGCGTCGCCAACTCCGACAGGATCGACAGCGACCGCGTCAGCGACACCTCGATGTTGGTCGCGGTGTAGCCCGAGGCGTCGGTCGCCAGTTCGACATAAACCGAGCGGCCGATATACTGCCCCGCCGCCACTGCGGTCTTGCGGCCCTTGGTCGTGTCGGCGGGCAGGATGCGTAAGCGGTCGATGCCAAGGCCCTTGCGGACGAGGTTGATCGGGTTGAGCCCACCACCGCTGCCGCCACGCAGGCTCGCCAGCGCGGCGGCCAACTGCACCGCCTCGGGCGCCGACAGGTCGGTGACCGTCGAGCCGAACAGCACGCGGCTCAACACCTCGTCCTCGGGCAGCGACGGCAGCGACGAGAAGGCGATCTGCGGGCGCAGCGCCGTGCCGTCGACATCGAGCTGGGCGGTGAAACCGTTCTGCGTGGTCGTCGCCGAAACATCGATCAGCGGATCGGCAGGGTAGCCGCCCTGGAAGCGCAGATCGCCCTTGGTCAGATTGAAGCGCTTGCCGGCGAAATCATAATCGCCGCGCACCAACTGCACACGGCCGAAGATTTCGGGTGTCGTCGCGCCGCCGCGCACCCGGACATCGGCCTGCCATTCGGCCTCGAGCCCCATGCCCGAGACGTTCAAGCGGCGGTCGCCCTTGACGGCGAGATCGAGCAGCCAGCGCGTCGGCGCGGCATAGCGGCTGACGCGGCGGCCGAGGACCTGGGTGTTGACCTCGCGGACCTGGAGGACGGGGACTTCGGCGGCGGCGGTGCGGCCGAGGCGATAGAGCGCGCGGTCGACGGTGAGCCGCCCCGAGACGACGCCGCCATATTCGTCGGTGGCGATGCGGACGCTGCCGCTGGCGGTGCCGGTGGCGTCGTCGCGCTTGAGCAATTGCGCGTTCTTGAGCTGCAGCCGGATATCGATCGGGAAGGCGCGCTCCGCCGAAAGATCGATGCCGCCGCTGCCGGCGATGCTGCCGTTGCTGCCGACGCGGCCGGCGAAGCGCGTCAGTTCGAGGCGGGCGCCGGTGAAGCGGCCGTCGAGCGCCACCTGGTCGACGACGGCACCCAGGACGGTCAGTTCGGCGCGGGCGCCGCGTGCCGCCAGCGTGCCGGTCAGCCGGGGGTCGCCGAGCGTGCCGCCCAGGGCGGTGTCGACCGCCAGCGGCCCGCGCACATCGAGCGCTTCGAGCCCCGACAGCCCCCAAAGCGCCTGCGCCGGGCCGGCGAAGCGGACCTGGCCGGTGATCGGCGCCAGCAGCAGGCGGTCGGTAAGCGGCGCCGCCCCCGGCGGCACCGCGAGGCGCGCCTGCGCCCGGCCGAGCACCGCCGTGCCGCGGACGATGACGGCGCGCGCGACGATGCCTCCCGGGCCGAGATTGGCGTTGAGGCCGACGTCGATCGGCAGCGACGAGGTGGCGATGCCGGCGCGTGCCAGGCTGGCGACGCGCAGGCTGGCGTTGCCGGTGGGGATGCCATCGGGGGTGACGGCGATGTCGACGTTACCCGAGACGCGCCCCGAGAAATCGAGATTGGGAGTGTAGATGCCGAGCAGCGCCAGCGACAGCCGGTCGAGGCGGGCGTGGACCGTCGAATGATCGGAGAAGCTGCCCGAGACTGTGGCGCTGCCGTCGGCGCTGGTGAGCGTCACCGGGGCCAGAGTCCAGGCGGCGCCGGCGCGGGTCAGGACCGCCGGGGCGCTGAGCGCGACACGGCGGCCGTCGAGCGTGCCGTCGGCGGCGATCGTGATGCGCTCGGGGGCGAGGCCGATGCTGGTGGCGAGCTGGAAGGGCACGCCCGATTGGCCGGCAACGCGCGCGGTGACGCTGCCGCGGCCATCGGCATAGGCGATGTCGCCGCTCGCCGTGTCGATGCGGCTGCCGTCGCGATCGACGCCGGCGGCGGTGAAGCTGCCGCGCGCGCTAGGGCCGGCGGCGGGCAGCAGCACCGCCAGCTTGAGGCTTCCACTGACGATCGTCACCGGGGTGGCCAGTGCCAGGGTCGCGTCGCGCGCCGTGGCGGCGACGTCGATGCGCTGGACGCCGCCCGCCGCGGCCAGGGTGGCGGTACCGTCGAGACCGCGGCCGGTGGCGCGCAGCACGCCGGAGAAGAGATTGTCGTCGCCCTGGACGACGCGGCCGCTGCCGGTGACGCCGGCGACGGTCAGCGCGGCGAGGTCGACCGCGAGCGGCGTGCCGGGATCGACGAGCCCGCGCGCCGCGATCGGGCCGTAGGTCGATCCGGCGGTGACCGCGAAGCGCCACTTGCCGGCGTCGGGGGCGATGTCGGCACGGACGTCGGCGAGGCCGAGGCTGAGCCCGGGGCGCGCCAAGGTGAGCCCGATCGTCGGCGCCTCGGCGCGGCCGGCGAGCGTCAGCCCGAGCGGACCATAGTCGCGCGACACGCCGCTGCCGGCGAGATCGAGGCGGCCATCGGCCAGGCGGCGGCCGCTGGCGGTGAAGGTCAGCCCCGGCGCTACGAGCCGCGCGTTGCGGAAGGCGAGCGAATTGTCGGGCGCCAGGGCGATCTCGGCGGTGAGCACCGGCAGCCCGGCGAGCAAGCGCGCCGCCGCCGGCACATCGATGCGGCGGGCGACGATGCGTACCGGGCCGCTCGCCGACACGCCGGCGGGCGCCGCGACGATGGCGAGATCGACGCCGACATCGGCGACGCCGACCCCGGCGAGGGCATAGCCCGGCAGGCTGCCCTTGACGGCGAAGCGCGACGCGCCGTCGGGAACGACACTCGCAGTGGCGGTGCCCGCCAGGCGATCGCTGCTGAAGGCGAGGCGGTCACTGGTGATCCGCCCGTCGGCGATGGCGATCGGGCCGTCGATACGGACGCCGGTGAGCAGCGGGTCGAAATCGGCGCCGAGCCCGGTGATGCGCGCGGCGCGCAGCGCCACCGGCAGCGGCGCCCCCGGCTGGGCGATTCCCGACGCCATGACGGCGGTCGCCTGGGTCGCGCCCCAGCCGAGGTGCGCCGCGGTCAGCCGCCATTCGGCGATGGGCCTGGCGAAGCTGCCGGCAAGGCGCGCCGCCAGCCGCAGATCCTGCGCGGCGAACTTGGGCGCCACCGCCACCGGCCGCAGCAGCCGCGCCGCGATTGCCATATTCTCGAAGCGCTCGCTGCCGAAATCGGCGATGCCGCGGGCGCTTGCCGTCAGTGCCGGGCTGGTGGCGCTGATGCTGAGCGTGGCGCGGCGATCGGCGAGGCGCGCCGTCGCGTCGAGGCGCGTCACCGGCCCGAGCAGCCGCGCCGCGGCGCTGGCGAGCAGGGGCGCCGGGCGCAGGTCGCCGGCGGCGGTGAACAGGCCATCGCGGGCTGTCACCGCCAGATCGGCGGCGGGCGCGCCGTCGAGCCGCGCCATCAGGCTGCCGCGCCACACCGTCCAGCTGCCGTCGCCCGTCAGCTTGAGGTCGATGCCGCGGTCGATGCCGACCAGCGCCGCGATGGCGCCGCCCTTGGGGCCCTGGACGAGGGCATCGATATCGAAGCGGTCGCGGTCGGGTTCGCTGTCGAGCGTCAGCCGCACGGTGTCGCCGCCGGCGGCGCAGCCGGCGGCGGCAAGGGTCAGCGCGGCGAGGCGGACGAGCGCGCGGCCCTTGCGGATGTCGGCGCTGCCGCCGAGCCCGAGGATGCGCCGCTCGCCTGCGACCGGGGCTTCGAGCACCAGCCGGTCGATGCGCAATTGCCCCAGCGCGATGTCGATATCGGGCAGCACGCGGTCGCTGGCGCTCGGCCGCAGCGCCGGGCGGCGCAGCAGGCGCACCTCGGGCGCTGCCAGCCGCCGCAGGGTCAGGAGGTTGGCGAGGAGGTCGAGCGGTCGCCAGTCGACCTCGACGACCCGCGCCGTCGCCAGCGTGCCGGCGGGGTCGCCGATGACGAGATCGTGGATCGTCGCTGCGCCGAAGATCGACCCGTCGATGCGCCCGGCGCGCACCGTCAGTCCCGACGCCGGCTTGTAGAGCGGCAGCTGGCGGACGACGAAGGCGCGGCCGGCGTCGCTGTCGAGCCAGCGGATCGCGCCATAGCCGAGCGCGGCGATGACCAAGGTCGCCAGCAGCGCCGCCGACAGGATGCGGGCGACAGTGGCGCCGGGGCGGTGGCGCGGCGCGGCGGCGGCGGCGGGGGCGATGTCGTCGGCCATCAGAAGGCCTGGCCGATCGAGACATAGAATTGCACGCGCGGGTCGCCGGGGCGCGGCGTCACCGGCGTCGCGATGTCGATGCGCACCGGGCCGAAGCCGGTGTAGAGGCGGACGCCGACGCCGGCGCCGATGCGCAGCGAATCGAAGCTCGGCAAGGTCGATTGATAGACATTGCCGGCATCGGCGAAGCCGACCAGCCCCAGGTCGCTGCCGAAGGCGCGGAAGCGATAGCGCAGCTCGAAGGAGGCTTCGGTCAGGCTGTTGCCACCCGTCGGGTTGTTGTCGGCGTCGCGCGGGCCGACCTGCTGGAAGCTGTAGCCGCGCACCGAGCCGCCGCCGCCGGCATAGAAGCGGCGATCCGGCGCGATGCGGCCGCGGTCGGCGCCGGCGATGGCGCCGAAGTGCAGCCGCGCCGCGGCAACCAGGCTGTCGCTCAGCGGCTGGTAATAGCTGCCCTCGATCTGCGCCTTCAGATAGCTGAAGGTGGTGCCGCTGCGTAAGGATACTTCGGGCGAGACGCGCCCGGTCAGCCGGAAGCCGCGCGCCGGGTTGAGCAGATCGTCGGAACGGTCCCAGGTGATCGCCGACGGCAGCGCCAGGATGTAATAGGTGTTGTTGGGATCATTGGGCGCCGAGCGGTCGCGCTGGCGGGTGATCGTCGCTTCGGCGCCGACCGAGAAGGTGATCGGCTTCTGCCAGTTGATGTTCGATTCGCGGCGCAGCGCCGCGCTGAGCGTTGCCCCGGTCGCCGAATAGGCGGTCTGCTGCTCGGCCGAAAAGCCCAGCCCGAAGGCCAGCGTCTGGTCGCGGCGCTTGAAATTGCGCTTGTCGAGCTCGAAGCGCAGCGCCTGCTCGCGCTCGGCGCCGACGCCACGAACGGTGAAGGCGCCTTCGGGCTTGATGAAATTGCGGTTGCTCCAGCTCGCCTCGGCGCGGATGCCCTGGACGGTCTGGTAGCCGAGGCTGGCGGCGATGGTACGCACCGGCGCGCGCTCGGTGGTGGCGACAAGGTCGATCGTCTCGGTGCCGTCGGGGTTGACGCCGGCGGCGACGGGCTTGACCTCGACGCTGCCGAACAGCCCGGTGAAGATCAGCGCGCGCCGCAGATCGTCGCGCCCCGCCTCGGTATAGGGGTCGCCGGGCCTGAAGCGCGGCAGTTCGGCGAGGTGCTTCTGGGTATAGCCCTGAGTCTGGCCGGCGATGCGGACGCCGCCGAAAATGCCCTTGCGGCCGAGGTCGACGCGAGCGGTCAACACCGCGGTGCGCGTACCGTGATCGACGACGATTTCGCGCGCGCCGATCACCGCAAAGGGATAGCCGCGTGCCGCCAGCGCGATCGGCAACGCCCCTTCGGCGGTCGAGACTTTCAGCGCGTCGACAGGATCGCCGGGCTTGACGCCGAGCAGCGGCAGCACCACCGGCGCCGGATCGCCGCCGATGGCGTCCTCGGGGCGACTGACGGTGATTTCGGAGAAGGTATAGACCGGCCCCGGCGTGACGCTGAGCGCCACCGCGACGGGAGCGCCGGCGGTCTCGGGTTCGGTCACTACCGCGGCGATGTTGCCGCCATAGCGGCCGACCGAGCGCAGCAGCTGGTCGATCAGGTCGCGATCCTCGGCGATGCGGCGTTCGAGCTGGGCGCGGTTGGCGGGCTCGCCGCGGCGCGTCCACAGCGCCGACAATTGCCGGAACTGGCCGAGCAGGCGCAGCGGGCCGAGGCCGTTGACGACGACGCTGTAGCGGATGTCGCCGTTTTCGCCGGCCGCCGCATCGCTCGCCGTCGAGCTTTCGACCGCCGGCCAGGCGAGGGTTTCGCCACCGGGCAGTGCCGGAAAGCTTTCGGGCGACAGATCGGGGCGGGGCAGGGGGTCGGCGGCGTCGCCGCCGGTGGCGGCGCTGTCGGGGGTGGCAGCGGGGCTTTGCGCGGCGGGCGTCTGGGCGGCGGCCGCGGTGGCGGCGAGCGACGCCAGCGTCAGGATGGCAAGACGCCGGGGGCGAAGCGCGAGCGGCACGCCTGCGGCTCTAGCGTGCGCCGGCGCGCTGGCAAGCCGCTGCGGCATGCCGCGCCGGCGCGGGCGTGGTGGGGCGAGGCAGTGGCGCGACAAAAGCGCGGGCGGCGGACGGGGCATGGCGCCCCCGTGCCGTGCGTGGCAAGGGGCGGCGATGGACCCGACGCCGCCCGACCGCCCGCAACCCCGCGACCCCGCCTCCGGGGCGGCCGAGCCGCGCGACGCCGGACCGCGCGGTGCCGAACCCCGGGGTCACGGTTGCCTGATTGCCGCCGGCATGTTGCTGGGGCCGGTGGTCGGATGGTTCTTCGGGCAAGTCGCGCTCGGGCTGGTGGGCGGGCTTTTGGTCGGGATCGCCGTCGCGGGGGCGATGACGGTTCTCGATCGACGCCGCTAACGCGCGCGATACGGAGGCGGTTCAATTCGCTGGCGACGAATGGCGGGCGTCGATGGGCAAATACCTAGCGACGATGGTTGTTTCGCGCAAATTTCCCCTCTTCCGGTTGCGGGAGAGGCTCAACGCGCGTCAACGCGGCGGGTGAGGGTGTCCCCGACCGCCGAGTCAGAAGACCACCCTCACCGGCTCGCCGAAGGCGGCGAGTAGCCTTTCCCGCGAGCGGGAGAGGGGGCTTTCATCGGTTCAGTTCAGCTTCCGGCCCACCCAGATCACCCGGCCGATCACCGCGACGCTCGCCGGGTCGCATTCGTGCCAGGTCGGATAGGCGTCATTGTCGCTGCGGATGGTCAGGCGGCGGGTGGCGGGATTGACCGACAGGCGCTTGACGAGCAGCGCATCGTCGGTGCGCAGCACATAGATCCCGTCGCGCAGCCGGTCGCGATCATCGGTATCGACGAGGATCTGATCACCGTCGGCCAAGGTCGGCAGCATCGAATCGCCTTCGACATGGATGATCGACAGCGCTTCGGGGCGGCCGCTGGCGGCCTGGCGGATCCACTTCGACTGGAAGGCGATCGCCGCCAGGGGCGCCTCGCTGTCGGGCGCGCTGCCGGCGCCGGCCGAGGCGCCGACGGCGAGTTGGGGGATCAGCACATAATCCTCGGCGCGCTGGACAAGGCCAGGGCGCGATATGACGGCGCGGGCGCCGCCATCGTCGGGGCCGCCGAGCAGCCGCTCGGCAACGCCGAAATGTTCGGCGATGACACGGCGGTCGGTTTCCGACAGCCGCCGCGGCACGCCGCGTTTGACGAACTGCTGGATATAGGTCGGATTGCGGCCGAGCAGCCGCGACAGCGAGGCATAATCCCCACCGCGCGCCGCAATCAGCTCCTCCAGCCGTTTGCGCACGACATGACTGTCCATCACTCGCGGAGCCTCCTCTCCCGGTCCGCTTGGGCGCGACCATAGCATAGTTTTTTACCTAGACTAGTAGGATTTTCTGGGGAAGGAATCGTCAAACCCGCCGAATCGGCGGCAATCGTCTGGCCCGGGGGAGAGACTTTGATGACCTTGTTGATGACCGTCGAACGCCATTTGCGCGCGTCCGCGATGACGCCGTCGCGCTTCGGGCGCGATGTCGCCGGCGACCCGCGCTTCGTCTTCGACCTGCGCCGCGGGCGCGAGCCGCGCGCCGCGACCCGCGCGCGCGTGCTGGCCTTTATCGAAATCAGGCGCGGCGACGCCGGCGCCGCCGCGAACGCCGGCACCGCCGCCGCGCCAGCCCGGGAGGCTTGCTGATGCGTCCCGCCTCCGATCGTTTGGCACTCCACCTCGTCCGCGCCGTCGCCGCCGAAGCTGGCGTTGCTCTTGCCGGGGAAAAACCTGTCCTGATCGTCGAGGAACTGACCGCGCACGACTGGGCCAGCGCCACCTTTCAGGGCGCTCTCCACAGGCTTGACCTCCGGCTCGAAGGTCCCGCCGACCTTGTCGCACAGGCGTGCGACAGGCTGCAGACCGGGCTGTCGACGCGCGACATCCCGCTGCCAGGACATTTCGTGGCCGAGATCGCCCTGACCCTTGGCAATCTCATCCATAATGACGCCGTTTTCGTTTACCAAACGTTAACAGTCAACGCTCTCGTCATCGCTGACTGACGCATTAACCATAATTCATCAGATGTCGCGCCGCGGCGCGGCCTTTGAGCGCGGCTCAGATTTCGCTTGCCAGTGGCACGGTGACCCGCCAGTTATTGAGCCGCAATCAAATTCGTCACGAGGCCTGTCGATGCGCCCTTCCTGCCCGCCCAGCGCGCCGCGTCGCGCCCGCCCGCCCGGCGGCGTGGTTGCGATGGCGGCAGCGGCGGCGCTCGCCGGGCTCGCCGGCTGCTCGAGCGAGCCGCCGCCGCCACCCCCCGCCGAGGCGGCGGAACAGACCGTCGCCATCGCCGCGGTCACCGCCGCCGGCAGCGCGGCGCGGCTGACCGTCCCCGGTACCGTCCGCATGAAGCGCGAAACACAATTGGGCTTCAACAGCAGCGGCCGCATCGCCGCCATTCTGGTGCGCGAGGGCGATCGCGTGGCGCGCGGGCAGCTGCTGGCGCGGCTCGATCCGACCAGCCTGTCGGCCGCCGGTGCCAGCGCCCGCGCCGAGGCGATCCGCGCCGAAGCCGATGTCGGCCGCCTGCAGAAGCTGTTCGACCAGGGCTGGGTGACGGCGCCGCGCGTCGAGCAGGCGCGCGCCAATGCCGCCGCGGCGCGGGCGCGGGTCGCCCAGACCGGCTTCGACATCGGCCTTGCCACCATCCGCGCGCCGGCGGCCGGGGTCGTGCTGCGCCGCCCCGCCGAACCCGGCCAGATCGTCGCTCCCGGCCAGGCGGTGCTGACCGTCGGCGAGGTCGGCGCCGGTTATGTGCTGCAGCTGCCGCTCGCCGACGCCGACCTGGCGCGGCTGGCCCGCGGCCAGGCGGCGCAGGTGCGCCTGCCGGCGCTGGGGCCGGCACCGGTCACCGCACCGATCTCCGAGATTGGCGCGCGCGGCGACGATGGCACCGGCACCTTCCGCGTCGAACTGGCGCTGCCGGCGCTGCCGGGGCTGCGCTCTGGCCTGATCGGCACCGCGACGCTGCAGCTTGCCGGCGCTGCCGCCACCGGCACCGCCGTCACCGTGCCCGCCACCGCGATCTTCCAGGCGCGCGCCGATGAAGGCTTTGTTTATGCCTATGACGCCGCCTCGGGGCGGGTGAAGCGCCGCATGGTGGCGCTCGGCCGGGTCGAGGATGGCGGCGTTCTCGTCACCGCTGGCTTGCGCGTCGGCGAGCGCGTGGTCGTTTCGGGGCCCGATCGCCTGCGCGACGGCTTGCGCGTCCGCCTGGCGCGCGGCTGAGCCGGCGATGGGCTTCATCGATTTCGCCGTAAAGCGCTGGCAGATTACGCTGGTCGGCTTCATGCTGCTCGCCGCGGTCGGCATTTCGGCGTTCCTGACCATCCCGCGCTCGGTCGATCCGCATTTCCCGTCGCCGTTCATCAATGTCGTCGCGACGGTGCCCGGCGCCGAGCCCGGCGACATGGAAACGACGGTGGCCAAGCCGATCGAGGACGTCATCCAGGGCGTCGACGGCATCGTTCGCGTCCAGTCGCGCTCGACCGACTCAACCACCGTGATCACCGCCGAATTCGGCTGGGATGGCGACCCCGAGGTCAATTACAACGACGTCGTCCGCGAGGTGAACGCCATCCGCTCGCAGCTGCCGTCGAGCCTGACGCGGCTGGAGTTCAACAAGACCCGCACCACCGAAGCCGCCGTCGTCCAGTTCGCGCTGGTCAGCGAGACGGCGTCGTACCGGCGCCTCGAAAAATACGCCAAGGATTTGCGCGAGCGCATCAACCGCGTGCCCGGCGTGCGTGGCAGCAAGGCCTGGGCGATCCCCACCCCCGAAGTTCGCGTCGCCATCGATTCGGGGCGGCTGGCGCAATTGGGCCTGCCGGTCACCACCATCACCGACGCGCTGCGCAACGGTTCGACCGACCTGCCGCCGGGGGCGGTGCAATCGGGCGATCAGCGCCTCAACGTCCAGGCCGGCGGCGCCTTCAAGTCCTTGGATGAAGTCGCCGATGTGCCGCTCCGCGCTCGCGACGGCCGCTTGCTGCGGGTGAAGGACGTCGCCCGCGTCGGCTGGGGTTATGAGGAACAGCCGCACCTCGCGCGCTACAATGGCAAGCGCGCCATCTGGGTGACCTTCAACCAGAAGGATGGCCTCAACGTTCTCGATATCCGCAATGGCGTCATCAAGGCCGCCGACGCCTATCGCGCCCTGCTGCCCCCCGACGTTCAGCTCGTCGCCGGCTTCGACCAGTCGCAGGACATCAGCCGTCGGCTCGATCAGCTGGCGCGCGACTTTGGCATCGCGCTGGGGCTGGTGCTGCTGACCCTGCTGCCGCTCGGCTGGCGGGCGTCGATCGTCGTCATGGTGTCGGTGCCCTTGAGCCTTGCCATCGGCTGCGTCGTGCTGGCGACGCTCGGCTACACGCTCAACCAGCTGGCGATTTCGGGGTTCATCATCGCATTGGGCCTGCTCGTCGACGATTCGATCGTCGTCACCGAGAATATCGCCCGCCACCTGCGCGAAGGCGACGACCGCGAGGCCGCGGCGCTGTCGGGCACGCGCGAGATCGCCGTCGCCGTCATCGGCTGCACCTTCGTGCTGCTCTTCGCCTTCCTGCCCTTGGCGTTTCTCCCCGAAGGCGCCGGCAAGTTCACCCGCTCGCTGCCGATCGCCGTGCTCGGCACGGTGGCGGCGTCGCTGCTCGTCTCGTTGACCATCGTGCCCTTCCTCGCCAGCCGCATCCTGCCGCGCCACGAGCCCGAGCATGGCAACCGCTTCCTGCAGCTCGTCCAGGGCGGCATCCACCGTTTCTACGCGCCGGTGCTGCACTGGAGCCTGACCCACCCCTGGCGCGCCATGGCGGCGGCGACGCTGCTGATCGCCTCGGGCTTCGCGCTGGTGCCCTTCCTCGGCTCGTCGCTGTTCCCGCCTGCCGACACGCCCTATTTCCTCGTCCAGGTCACCGCCCCCGAAGGCGCCGCGCTGACCCAGACCGAGCGCGCCGTCGCGCATGTCGAGAAATCGCTCAAGGGCGAGCCGCTCGTTACCGGCGTGATGAGCAACATCGGCCGCGGCAACCCGCAGATCTTCTACAACCAGCGCAGTTTCGATCAGCGCACCAGCATCGGCGAAGTGCTGGTGACGATGAAGGAATGGACCCCCGAGACCGGGCCGCCACTCGCCGCCCGCCTGCGCGCCCGCCTCGCGACCGACCCCAATGCCCAGTATGTCGTAAAAATCTTCCAGAACGGCCCGCCGATCGAGGCGCCGGTCGCGGTCAAGATCATCGGGCCGGACCTCGACGTGCTGCAGCGCCTGGCGGCCGAGGTCGAGGGGGTGATGCGCAAGGTTCCCGGCACGCGCGACATCGTCAATCCGGTGGCGGTCGACGCGCCGCGGCTCGATCTGGGGCTCGATGCCGACAAGGCGGCGCTGCTCGGCGTCCAGCCTGGCGCGGCGCGGCGGGCGCTGCGGCTGGCGCTGACCGGCGAGGCGGCGGGGCGCTTCCGCGACAAGGAGGGGGACAGCTACAACGTCGTCGTCCGCCTGCCCCTGAACAAGCGCCACGAGGTTTCCGAGCTCGAGAATGTGTTCGTGCCGGCGGCGAACGGCGCGACGCCGCTGCGCGAGATCGCCTCGCCGCACCTCGATTCGGCGCCGGCGCGGATCAACCGCGAGCGCCAGCAGCGCATCGTCACGGTGACGAGCGAGATCGCCGACGGGTACCTGACGGCGCGCGTCGCCCGCGGCGTCTTCGACGCGCTGGAACGCGAAGTGAAGCCTCCCGACGGCTATCGCTTCGACAAGGGCGGCGAGGCCGAGGCCGCGGCGCGCAGCTTCGGCGGGCTGGGGCCGATCATCGCCATCGCGGTGTTCGGGATTTTGGGCGTGCTGGTGATCGAATTCGGCCGCTTCCGCGAGACGGCGGTGGTGGCGGGCGTGATCCCCTTGGGGCTGTTCGGCGGGCTGGTGGCGCTGTTCCTCACCGGCAATTCGATCAGCTACACCGCGGTCATCGGCTTCGTCGCGCTGATCGGCATCGAGATCAAGAATTCGATCCTGCTCGTCGATTTCACCACCCAGCTGCGCCAGCAGGGCCTCGCCCTGCGCGACGCCATCGAGCGCGCCGGCGAGGTCCGCTTCCTCCCCGTGCTGCTGACCTCGGTCACGGCGATCGGCGGCCTGCTGCCACTGGCGACCTCGGGGTCGGGGCTCTACGGCCCGCTGGCGTGGGTGATCATCGGCGGGCTGGTGTCCTCGACCCTGCTCAGCCGGATCGTCACGCCGGTGATGTATCTTCTCATTGTGCGGGGGCATGAGCCGGCGGGGGTGGGGGGCTAAGCCGGGGTTCACCTACAGCTAGATTGCCTTGCGTAGCAGCATGTGCGACGGAGACCTACCGCCCTTCTGATAGACAGATGTGTATTTTAGGGCGTTTGGGGGCCAAGATTGAAGACGCTACCTCGGGTAACTGCTACTGCAGAGCAACTCCCGCTTATCAGCCAGAACCGATTTGGCGTGGAGGTCATCTGCGGTGCTGCAGGTAGCGGTAAAACCTCGACAGCGCTTCTCCGGCTTCGGTCTCTCTGTCTCATGTTTTCCGCCCGGCGCGTGAGACTTGCTACCGAGGCTCCAGTTCGCGTGCTCGTGCTGACATTCAATAGAACTTTGGCAGGATATGTTAGAAATTTAGCTGAGAATCAAATTGGTCAAAACGAGAATATTGAGCTAAGAATTGATACATTTGGTGGTTGGGCTATGTCGGCGCTAGGCTACCCTAATGTACCTAGCGACCGGACTCGCGCTCGACTACAGGCGCTTGCAACGGGATTGGGCGAGTTGACGCCAAAGTACATCATTAAAGAGACAGACTACATACTCGGACGCTTCGAGCCGGAGCAGCTTGAGAGCTATATTACAGTCGAGCGAACCGGGCGGGGCACGATGCCAAGAGTAGATCGACGCCTCCGCCGCCGCATCCTAGATGAGGTGATCTATCCCTATCTCGCGTGGTTGCGCGGTGAAGGGATCGAGGATTGGAACACGATCGCTATACGTATGGCTCGGGAGATGAGTCCAGTCGGGTATGACGTAGTGATCGTCGATGAAAGCCAGGATTTCTCGGCCAATCAGCTTCGTGCGGTCAGGCATCATATAAAGTCGGATCACGCAATAACCTTTGTCATCGATACCGTTCAACGGATTTATGCTAGGGGATTTACATGGGCGGAGGCAGGTTTCGAAGTCCGCCCAGAACGGGTTCACACACTCCGCGCCAATCATCGGAACACGGTTGAGATAGCATCGTTTGCTGCTTCCATCCTCAGCGGCTTCGGTGCCGAACCCGATGGTGTGCTACCAGACCTTACTGCGGCTACCACGCACGGCCCTCGTCCTTGGGTGCTACGAGGTCTTTACGGCAAACAGGTCGAATGGGCCATCGACCACATCGCGAGGCATGTAGACCTCAAGAAAGACTCGGTAGCTTTCTTAAAGCCGCAAGCTGGAAATTGGTTTTCGACCGTCAAAAGCCGGCTAGATGCTTATGGAATAGAATGGGTAGAGATCACGCGAGAACGCGATTGGCCCGATGGCGACGCAAATGTGGCTTTGTCATCGTTTCACTCGGCAAAGGGACTTGAGTTTGATTATGTCTTCATACTTGGATTCAACGATGAAAACACTCCTTTCGCGGACGAGAGTCTGGACGATGAGGTTTTCGTGCTCCGACGTCTCCTTGCTGTCGCTGTGGCGCGGGCACGCAAAGAAGTGATTGTCGGATACAAGCCCGGGTCTCAGTCGAGACTTGTTCAATATTTTGGTACCGGAACTTTCGAGCAGATTGATGTATGAAAATAGGAGATATCGTTAGCCAGAGGGGTATCTGTGAGATTTTACATTTCACTACAAATAAGGGGCTCGTCGGCACCTTAGCTAGCGGAGCTTTAAAATCTCGTTACAGACTCCCTGCTGATAGTTATCTTGAGCACATATTGCATGTAAATGCGGCCGTTCGCCCGGAAGAAAGTGCCTTTTTTGACAAGAGCGATAACTGGCTTGATTTTGTAAATCTTTCTATCTCTGAGATCAACCGGCGGTATTTTGACGTCTCCCAGCGTTGGCATTCTCAGAAGGATGTCTGGTGGGTGATCCTGTCGTTCGATCCGGTCATCATGACCCATGAGAATGTCGTTTTCGCGACGACGAACAACTCTTACGACCTGTGCCGCCGAGAGCGCGGCCCTGCGGGACTGATAGCTCTCTTCGCGCCGGTCATCGATAGAAAGCCGCCATCCTGGAGGGCGCATCGTGGCAGCCGTGCAGCCGCTCTGCCAACCTGTGAGCAGGCCGAGGTGCTCTACCCTGCGTCAATCTCGACTGAATTCCTCCGGAGGGTTTATGTTCGCGAGGAAGAGCATCAGGATACGGTTGCTGGCTGGTTGGAAGAGTTTGGCTTGCCCGGCGTCGAGGTTGTATGGTCGGCGCAGAAGTTTCTTGGGAAGCAGAATTGAACGCTGAGAATCCAACGATTATCCCGTTTCGCGAGCAAAGGTCGCACGAGGAGGCTGTGGTCAGCTCCGCGCTTTGGGCGGCGGCAGGCGATGCGATCGGCTGGATGACGGAACTCGCCCGCGGTGAATCTGGCGTGGCGAATCGCACGGGAATTGGTACCGTTTCCGCGCCTGTCAAGTGGCGGCGCATCATCGGCGGGCGCACTGGGCCGCGCGTCGATCTGCCTGCCGGCACATACTCTGACGATACGCAACTCCGGCTTGCCGTGTGTCGCGCTATTCGCGGCGACGGTGAGTTCGACGTGGAGGCCTTTGCAAAGATTGAAATCACTGTCTGGCCTAGCTACGCCCTAGGTGCGGGGCTGGGCACAAAGGCCGCGGCCACCAATCTTTCCAAGCGTAGTGTTAATTGGTTCTCGAACTTTTTTGAGAGTGGCGGTCAGCAATATGTAATGGGTGGCGGTAATGGTGCAGCAATGCGTATTCAGCCCCATGTTTGGGCCGCCAGCCAAAAGTCTAGGGCATCGATGATTTCGAATGTGCTGAGAGATGCTCTCGTAACACATGGGCACCCGCACGGCTACTGCGGCGCGATTTTCCACGCACTATGTCTATCTGATGCGCTGCAGTATCGCTCTGTTCCTGGGCCCTCAGATTGGCTCGTCTTTGTCGACGAATTTAGCCGTGTGCCAGCGTTGATCGATGCGGACCCTCAGTTGGCAGCGTTTTGGAAGACTGCTTGGGAAAGCAAGTCGGGTCAAACAATTGTCTCTGCAATTCAAGAAATGCAGATGGAGGCAGGAGAAGATGTTCGAGCTGTTTGCGACATTCTGGAAGAAAACCCTTACGCGTCTTACCGGACGTTTCTCCAAAAGATTGGGTGCCTTACGCAGCGATATCGTGGATCAGGCTTTAAGACAGCGCTCGCCGCTATAGTCCTCGCTTGGCTTCACCGAGATCGTAGCATAGAGGAAGCCCTTGCGCTGTCAGCTAACGAGCTCGAGAGCGACACCGATACAATCGCAACCATGGCGGGAGCGATTCTCGGGTGCGTGCATGTGAGCAAGCCGGAGTGGGATGTGCAAGACCGAGCGTACATTACTCAAGAAGCATCTCGGCTCGCCGCCATTGCCGCCGGACGGCCTCAAGAAAGCTTTACCTACCCTGATTTGGGTCGATGGACACCGCCCGCTCGCCAAACCGCTTCGATAGGGTTTGATGAAAATGGCTTTGCCATAGCAGGTCTTGGAGCCATTCAACCGATCGGCTCTGAGTATGTGGCGGGGGATGCTGTGTGGCAGTGGTTTAAGCTTTCCTTTGGCCAGACTATTTTGGCAAAGCGTAGTGTGACGGCCAAGGGCAGACTTGATAACTCTCAGCTACCCGGAGAACGACAGGCTGCGATGCAAAAGAAATCTATAGCAACGGTGGCAGAGTCTCAGGCAAGTCTTTTCGAGGGCCACAGAGATTCCCGAGCGTTTGCCGAGCAACAAAATGTATCTAGCAGTGCAATTAGAAAATCAGGAATCGACTACTGGACAGATGTTGTGATTCGTGGAGAATTCGACGACCTTACACTTGGGCGTGTATTTAACCTGGTGTTAGACCAGACCGAGTCCGCAGATAGTGCAGTAGCCTTTGCCGCCATCATTGCAAAAGCAAAACTGGCTCGTTTACGTCGGAGACGCGGCTAGCCTGATGTTTGAGTAATCTGTGATATGTAGTTTTGTGCTTTGGCTATGCAGAACGCCCGCCCTCCCCGGTGCGTCGCCACGTTCCCACTCCCCATACCACCAAGTGCACTCCCAGCCACCCAGTGCTATCCCCCCATCCGCAGGAGAGCACCATGGCCGACTTCGACCTCATCATCCGCAACGGCGAAATCCACGATGGCCGCGGCGGTACCGCGCGCATCGGCGATGTCGCCATAAGTGGGGATCGCATCGTCGCCGTCGGCAGCGTCGCCGGGCGCGGTGTCGAGGAGATCGATGCCGGCGGGGCGCTGGTTACCCCCGGGTTCGTCGATATCCATACCCATTATGACGGCCAGGCGACCTGGGAGACGCGGATGGCGCCGTCGTCGGGGCATGGCGTCACCTCCGTCGTCATGGGCAATTGCGGCGTCGGCTTCGCGCCGTGTCGGCCCGATCAGCACGCGATGCTCGTCGGGCTGATGGAGGGGGTCGAGGATATCCCCGAGGTGGTGATGACCGCCGGGCTGCCGTGGAACTGGGAGACCTTCCCGCAATATCTCGACGCGCTCGATGCGCGGCGGCTCGATATCGATATCGCCGCGCAGCTGCCGCACTCGGCGCTGCGCGTTTATGTGATGGGCGAGCGCGGGGCGCGGCGCGAGGCGCCGACCGCCGAGGATCTTGCGGCGATGCGCGCGCTCACGGCGCAAGCGATCCGCGCCGGGGCGCTCGGCGTCACCACGTCGCGCAACATCCTGCACCGCACCCGCGCCGGCGAGCTGGCGCCGAGCCTGCATTCGCCCGAGGACGAGCTGCTGGCGCTCGCCGCCGGGCTGCGCGACGCCGGCGCCGGGGTCTATCAGCTGATCGCCGACATCTTCGGCGACGCCGACGACGAGCTCGGGCTGATGCGCCGCGTCGCCGAAGCCGCCGGCCGCCCGCTGTCCTTCACCCTGCTGCAGATGGCGACGGGCGACGAGGATGGCTGGCGGCGTTACCTGCGCGGACTGGAGGCGGCCAATGCCGATGGCGTGCGCATCACCGGCCAGGTCTATCCGCGCCCCGTCGGGCTGCTGTTCGGGCTCGACCTGTCGTTCCACCCCTTCGCGCTGCACCCGAGCTTCCGGCCCTTGGCCGACCTGCCCCTGCCTGAGAAGGTCGCGGCAATGCGCGATCCGGCGCTGCGGGCGAAGCTGCTCGCCGAGGCGCCGGCCGATAGCAACCCCTTCGTGATGCAGATCGTCGAGGCCTCGACGGCGAGCTACGTCATGGGCAATCCGCCGGTCTATGATCCGGCGCCCGAGGATCGCCTCGACGCCCGCGCGGCGCGCGCCGGGGTGAGCGTCGCCGAATTCGCCTATGATCGCCTGCTCGACGACGAGGGGCGGGCAATCCTGTTCCTGCCGGGGGCGAATTATCGCGACGGCAACCTGCTCGCCGCCGCCGAGATGTGCGCGCATCCCAATGCCGTTCTCGGGCTCGGCGATGGCGGCGCGCACTATGGCCTGATCTGCGATGCGAGCTTCCCGACCTTCTGGCTCGAACATTATGTCCGCGATGCCCGCGTCGGCGGCGGCGTGGCGTTGCCGGAAGCGATCGCCGCGCTGACCTCGCGGCCGGCGGCGGCGGTCGGGCTTCACGATCGCGGCGTGCTGGCGCCGGGCTACAAGGCCGATCTCAACATCATCGACCTCGCCGCCCTGCGCCTCCACGCGCCGGTGATGGCGCGCGACCTGCCCGCCGGCGGCAAGCGCCTCAGCCAGCGCGCCGATGGCTATCGCGTCACCATCAAGAGCGGCGCCGTCACCTATCGCGACGGCGCCGCCACCGGGGCGTTGCCGGGCCGGCTGGTGCGGGGGGCGCAGCCGGCGCCGGCGTAAGCCGTGCGCCCGGGCACATCGGAGCCACGCCCAACAAATGGGTGCAGGGCTCAGCCCTGCCCGCCGGAGGCCCCCTTCCTGGTTCTCCTCAAACGCCGGTATCGTCGGCGTGCCAATCGGGGTCGTCGGTGCTGCTGCCGGGCAGCGGGCAGTTGGGCAGCGGCGTGCCGGCTTTCACCAGGCGGTAGCGGTACCAGTAATTGTGCACTTCGCCGCGCGCGGCGGGCCTGGTGATGAAGTCGACGGTGCCACCGGCGGCGAGGGTTACCGGCGCGGTCAGGCGCAGGCTTTCGGCGCCGATCGTTCGGGTGACGAGGGTGGTGGCGCCGCGCTTCATCTCGAAGGCGATGCCGGCGGTGTTGCTCTTGTAGCCGACGCAGGCGACGGCGACGAAATTGCCCGCCGTTGGCGCGGTGTAGCGCATGGTCAGGGTGATCGGCGCCTTGATGCCGCCGCCCGTCACCCAGGCGAGCTGGTTGATGCCGCTCGGCCGCATGAAGGGGTAGGAGATGAAGCTCGTCCACTTCCAGTCGATGACTTCGAGGGTGCGGGTGGGGTTGTTGAGGCGCTGGCCGAAGTAGCTCCACGGGGCGCGGCCGTAGCTGACGAGGGAGTCGGCGACGGTATCGCCTTCGCCGAGGGTGACGGTGGCGTTGCCTTCGACGACGATCGGTTCGTTGCCGAGGCGCGCCGGCAGGGCGATCGCCTCGCCCTTGGTGTTGCGGAGGGCGGTGGCGCCGGTGACGGCGATGGTGCGCGGGTTGGTCGTCCAGAGGATTTGGCGGTCGGCGCCGAGGCGATAATGGAACAGGGTCGGGTCGGCGCTGGCGACGCGGGTGGCGGTGCCGCGCGGCAGCACCTGGGTCTGGAAATAGTCGAAGGCCTTGCCGGCGGCGGTGGTGCCGCCGGTGCGCTCATATTGCCCCATGGTGCCGACGCTGCTGAAGTCCATCAGCACATACCATTGCGCCTGCTCGATGCCGCTGGCGTTCATCATCACCGCCATCTTGGCGAGGAAGTCCGAAGCCTCGCCGGCGTCGGCGAAGAATTTGCTGAATTCGGTGATCCAGATCGGCTTTTTCTTGCCGGCGGCGACCATCGCATTGTTGAGGCGGGCGAGTTCCCAATCGACGTTGACCGGGTCGCGGCGATAGGGGTGGATGGCGATGCCATCGACCCAGTCCATCAGCCCGACCTTGGCGAGATCGCGGATATAGCCGGTGGCGACGGTGTTCGACGACGCGCCGAGCACCTGCACCGCCGGCGCCGCCGCCTTGATCTTGGGGTAGATCGCCTTCAGGATGTTAACATAGAAGCGGTGCGGATCGAGCGCGGCGATCTTGCCGGCATTGACTTCATTGCCGATTTCGATGGCGACGAGGCAGTTGCGATAGCGGCTGGCCATCGCCGCGAGGTAGTTGCCGAAGGCATCGCGCGCGCCTGATGACGCGACGACATTGCCGTCGTCATAGATCGGGTTCTGCAGCTTGGTGACGAGGATGACCTTGCGACCGGCGGCGCAGAGGCGATCGAGGTGACCGACGGTCTTGTCGGTGAAGGTATAGCTGCCGGGGGTGGTTTCGATCAGCGGCCAGCGCGCGCCTTCGCGGATGGTGGCGGCGGTGGTCAGCGCGACGGCATCCCAGGCGCGCGTCGGCCAGCCCTGGCCGAAATGCGTGTTGGTGCCGAGGGACAGCGGCGCGGCGGTGGCGGGCGCGGCAAGGCAAAGCGCCGCGGCAAGCGCGCGGCGGGAAGCAACGGGGAACATCGGGGCGGGTCCTTGGCGGGGGAGGGGGACGGCAAAGGCAACGGCCGCGGTGGCGGCGGGCTGAGGCGGCTGAATGGTTGGCGCGGCTTTACCGGTTTCGCTCGCTGCATTGCCGGCCGCAATGCCGCCTGCATTGCCGCAACGCCGGCCGGCGGCTATCCCGGCGCCATGAAACGTACCGCCGGCCAGGACCCCGCCATCACCGCCAAATGGCGCCCCGCGACGCGCGCCGTGCGCGGCGGCACGGCGCGCAGCGATTTCGGCGAAACGTCGGAAGCGATCTTCCTGACCTCGGGCTATGCCTATGACAGCGCCGGCGAGGCGGCGGCACGCTTCCGCGGCGAGGCGCCGGGGATGACCTACAGCCGGCTGCAGAACCCGACGGTCGAGATGCTCGAAAAGCGCATCGCGCTGCTCGAAGGCACCGAGGCGGCGCGGGCCACCGCCACCGGCATGGCGGCGATGTCGGCCGCGCTGCTGTGCCAGCTTTCGGCGGGCGATCACCTCGTCGCCGGCAAGGCGCTGTTCGGGTCGTGCCGGGTGCTCGTCGATACCATCCTGCCGCGCTTCGGCATCACGACGACGACAGTCGATGCCGCCGATGTCGACGCCTGGGCGCGGGCGAGGCGGCCCAATACCAGGGCCTTCTTCCTCGAAACGCCGTCCAATCCGGGGCTGGAGATCGCCGATATCCGCGCCATCGCCGAGATCGGCCACGATGCCGGCGCGACAATCGTCGTCGACAATGCCTTCGCCACCCCGGTGCTGCAGCGGCCGATCGAGCTTGGCGCCGATGTTGTCTGCCATTCGGCGACGAAGTTGATGGACGGCCAGGGCCGGGTGCTCGCCGGGGCGGTGTGCAGCAGCGCGGCGTGGATGAACGACGTCTATCTGCCCTTCGCGCGGCACACTGGGCCGAATTTGTCGCCCTTCAATGCCTGGGTGGTGCTGAAGAGCTTGGAGACGCTCGACCTGCGCGTGCGGCGGGCTTGCGAGAATGCGGCAAAGGTCGCGGCGTTCCTCGAAGGCCGCGTGACGACGCGCTATCCGGGGCTGGCGAGCCACCCCCAGCACGCGCTGGCAATGCGCCAGATGGCGGCGGGCGGGACGATCATCGCGATCTTCGTGCCCGAAGGCCGCGAGCAGGCGCATGCCCTGCTCGACGGCCTCGAACTCATCGACATTTCGAACAACCTCGGCGATTCACGCACGCTGATGACGCATCCCGCCTCCACGACCCACTACAGCGTCTCGGCCGATGTCCGCGCCGAAATGGGCATCACCGAGGGCATGTTGCGGCTGTCGGTCGGGCTCGAGGATGTTGCCGACGTCATCGACGATCTCGGCCAGGCGCTGGCCAGGGCCGGGCTGTGAGCAGCGCCGCGATGGTCTTCCCCTATGCCGCGATAACGGCCTTCGGGGCGGGCAGCATCATCGTGCGGGTGGCGCCACATTATCTGGCGGACCAGTCCGACCCCGCCGAGCCGCGCTTTGTCTGGGCCTATCATGTCCGCGTCGAGAACCATGGCGGCGAGCCCGTCCAGATCGTCGCGCGCAACTGGGTGATCACCGATGGCGAGGGGCGGACCGAGCAGGTCGATGGCCCCGGCGTTGTCGGCCAGCAGCCGGTCATCGCGCCGGCGGCGGCTTATGACTATGTCTCGGGCTGCCCACTGGTAACGCCGTCGGGGACGATGCACGGCCATTACGCCATGCGCACCGCGACCGCCGCCTTCAACGCGACGATCCCGTTGTTCCGGCTGGAAGGCCCGCGGCAATGAGGGGGGTGCTACGCTTTCCCTCCCCCCTGTGGGGAGGG
>LJHX01000089.1 GCA_001295935.1 alpha proteobacterium AAP81b | reverse complement strand
CATGGCCTCGTCATAGCCGCCGCGCCGCGCCGTGCCACCACGTTGCGCGCTGCGCGGGCAGGCGCTAGAGGCCGCGACTTGCCAAGCGCGCCCTGACCACCCTGAAAGCCCTGTACGATGTTCTTTTCCCCGGCCTATGCCCAGACCGCGCCCGCGGCCGGAAACGCCGCCGCCGCCGGTGGGATGGTCGGGCTGATCGCCTTCGTCCCCTATCTGGCGATCTTCGCGATCTTCTATTTCCTGATCATCCGCCCCCAGCAGACGCGCGCCAAGGCGCATCGCGCCATGATCGACGGCGTCCAGAAGGGTGACGAAGTCGTCACCGCCGGCGGCGTGATCGGCAAGGTGACCCGCGTCATGGACGCCGAGGTCGAGGTCGAGATCGCCCCGACGGTCAAGATCCGCGTCCTCAAGGCGACGCTCGGCGACGTGCGGGGGCGCAATGCCCCGGCGGCGGCCAATGACACCAGCGCGGGGGCGCGCGGCTGATGCTCGACCTGCCGCCCTGGAAGATCTGGTCGATCTACATAACGATCGCGCTCGGGCTGATCTTCGCCGCGCCGAATTTCCTCAGCGAGCGCCAGGCGGCGGCGCTGCCCGATTACCTGCCCAATCGGCAATTGAGCCTCGGCCTCGATCTGCGCGGCGGCTCGCACCTGATGCTCGAAGCGACGACCGAGGACGTCCGCAAGGCGAAGCTCGAAGCGCTCGAGGACACGGTTCGCTCGGAACTGCGCCAGGTCAGCGGCGGCGGTGTCGCATTCACCGACCTGTCGCTCGCCGATGGCCGGCTGTCGGTGACGATCACCGATCCGGCGCGCGTCGAAGCCGCCGCGACGGCGCTGCGCAAGGCGACCCAGCCGATCGGTGCGCTCGGCGCGGTGCGCGACATCGACGTTACCGTCGCCGGCAACCGCCTGGTGCTCAGCGAGACCGAAGCCGGGATCACGGCGGCGATCAACGGCGCGATGGAACAGGCGGTCGAAGTCATCCGCCGGCGCATCGACGAGCTCGGCACGCGCGAACCGACGATCGTTCGGCAAGGCGCCAACCGCATCGTCGTCGATGTGCCCGGCCTGCAGGACCCGACGGCGCTGAAGGCGCTGCTCGGCAAGACCGCCAAGCTCGAATTCAAGCTCGTCGATGTCGGCGCCGACCCCAATGAGGTCGCGCAAGGCCGGGTGCCGCCCGGCAGCCAGTTGCTGACGACCACCGAGGGCCAGCCGATCGTCGTCAAGCGCCGCGCCATCATCAGCGGCGACGAGCTTGTCGATTCGCAGGTCAGCCAGGATCAGAACGGCTCGCCGGCGGTCAGCTTCCGCTTCAATTCGACCGGCGGCAAAAAGTTCGGCCGGGCGACGCAGGAGAATGTCGGCAAGCCCTTCGCCATCATCCTCGACAACAAGGTCATCTCGGCGCCCAACATCAACGAACCGATTCTCGGCGGCGCCGGCATCATTTCGGGCAGCTATACCATCCAGACGGCGAACGAACTCGCCATCCTGTTGCGCTCGGGCAAACTGCCCGTCGAGTTGCAAGTCGTCGACGAACGCACCGTCGGGCCCGATCTCGGCAAGGATTCGATCGACAAGGGCGCTATCGCGGCGATCGTCGCGGTGCTGGCCGTCTCGCTGCTGATGATCCTCTGCTACGGTCGCTTCGGCGTCTATGCCGTTATTGCCCTGGCCCTCAATGTCGTGCTGATCCTCGCGGTGATGTCGGTCGGCGGCTTCACGCTGACCCTGCCGGGCATCGCCGGGATGGTGCTGACCATCGGCGCCGCGGTCGATGCCAATGTCCTCATCAACGAGCGCATCCGCGAGGAACAGCGCAAGGGGCGCGGCGTCGTCCATTCGGTCGAGGTCGGCTTCAAGGAAGCGACGCGGACGATCTGGGACGCGAACTCGCTCAACATCATCGTCGCGATCATCATGTTCGCTTTCGGATCGGGACCGATCAAGGGTTTCGCCGTGGTGCTGTCGATCGGCATCGCGACGTCGGTGTTCACCGCGGTGACGGTGGTGCGGCTGATGGTGGCGCGCTGGCTGCAGCGCGGCCGGCCGGTGGCGCTGGTGATCTGATGTCCGCCGCCCGCCGCCTTTGCCGCTGCCGCAACCACCCCCACCCGCTCGGCTGCGCCGAGTCGCCTCCCCCATCGAGGGGGAGGAGGAGTTCGCGATGCCGCTGAAGATCGTCCCCGACAATACCAACATCGGTTTTGTCCGGATCCGCCATATCGCCTTTGCGCTGACCCTGCTGCTGACGATCGGTTCGGCGGTGCTGCTCGGCGTGCGCGGGCTCAACCTCGGCGTCGATTTCGTCGGCGGGCTGACGATGGAAGTCGAGTTTCCCAAGCCCCCGGCGCTCGACAGCCTGCGCACCGAGGTCGACAGCCTCGGCGTCGGCCGCTCGGCGCTGCAGGAATTCGGCAATCCCCGCAACATCCTGATCCGCCTGCCGCTTCCCGAAGGCGACCAGACTGCGGTGCAGCGCGTCGTCGCCAAGGTCCAGACAGGGCTCAAGGCGACCTATGGCAATGTCAATTTCCGCCGCACCGAAAGCGTTTCGGGCAAGGTATCCGGCGAGCTGATTTCGGACGGGCTCTGGGCGGTCGGGTTGTCGATGCTGTTCGTAGCATTGTTCACCTGGTTCCGCTTCGAATGGTATTTCGGCATTTCGACCGTCGTCGCGCTGGTGCACGATGTCGTCGTGACGCTCGGTTTCTTCGCGCTGACGCAGCTGGAGTTCGACCTCAACATCGTCGCGGCGGTGCTGACGATCATCGGCTATTCGCTGAACGACAAGGTCGTCATCGACGATCGCATCCGTGAGAATCTGCGCAAATACCGGACGATGGACATCGGCCCGATCATCGACCTTTCGGTCAACGAAACGCTGCCGCGCACGGTGATGACCTCGGTGACCCTGCTCGCCGCGCTGGTGGCGATGCTGATCCTCGGCCCCGACGTCATCTTCGGCTTTACCGCGGCGATGGTGCTCGGCATTGTCATCGGCACCTATTCGTCGATCTTCGTGTCGTCGTCGCTGCTGATTTCGCTGGGGGTCAAGAGCCGCGCCGAAGCGCCGATCGCCACCGCGACGTCACGCGCCGAGCGGGTGCGCTAGGGGCGACCCTTCGCGCTCCACAAGGATCAACGCCGACGCCGCTTGCCGGCCGCGCAAGATCGCCTGTCCTACACTTGGCCAAATCGGTTAAGGACCCGGCATGGCCACCGCCGCCGCCCTTGCCGACAGCCTCCCGATACCCTCACGCAACCCTTGCAGCGCCCATCGAAAACCGTCCGAAACGGTAAAGTTGGTCAACTTCCAGCTGCAGCGGCGGGGCTCAGACGACCGTCCCCAGCCCGTCGCAGCTGAGGTCGAACGCCGCCAGCCCGGCTTCGAGATCAATGCTCAAGGTTGGCTGGGCGAGCATCCATTCGGCGGCGTCATCGGCTTCGTCGACCGCGGCGTCGAGGGCGTCGGCCCATTCGGTCGCCTCATAGGTACCGCGCCCGACCAGCGCGAGGGCTATGACCTCGGCCTGTTCGTCGTCGCCCATGTCGTCGACGATGGCGCGGATCTCCTCCTCGGCGGGGTTGTCGCCCTCGTCGTCGATCGCGTCGATGTCGCCGTCGGCGTCGGCATCGTCATCGGCATCGACAACAAGCGCTTCGGCCTCGCGCAGCCGCAGGATCAGCCGACAGACGGTTTCAAGGGCAATCGTCAATTCCACAGGCGCGGTCCCTTCTGGCGTTGCCGGGGTCAACCCCCGGCGATGGCGGCGGTTTCCGCGCCCGGCGCGGCGCAGGGGCCGGCGGCGACGCAATATTGGCTGAGCGCCCCGGTGAGCAGCGCCAGCCCGAGCAGCCGCAGGCGCAGGCTGAAAGTCGCCATGGCGCTATTCCGCCGCCAGCGCCGCGGCGCCGGTGCCGAGCATCCGCCCCCGCGCCGCATCATATTCACGGCGCAGCCGGGCGACGAGATCGGCCGCCGGCAGCACCGCCTTGACCGCGCCGATGCCCTGGCCGCAGCCCCAGATGTCCTTCCACGCCTTGGCCTCGGTGTTGCCGCCGCTGCCGAAGTTCATCTTGCTCGGGTCGCTCTCGGCGAGGTTATCGGGATCGAGACCGGCGTTGACGATCGAAGGGCGCAGATAATTGCCGTGCACCCCGGTGAACAGGTTCGAATAGACGATGTCGTTGGCGGCCGAATCGACGATCATCGTCTTGTAGCCCTCGGCGGCGCGCGCCTCGGCGGTGGCGATGAACGCCGAGCCGATATAGCCGAAATCGGCGCCCATCGCTTCGGCCGCCAGCACCGCGGCGCCATTGGCGATGCTGCCCGACAGCGCCAGCGGGCCGTCGAACCATTCGCGGATTTCCTGGATCAGCGCGAAGGGCGAGATCGTCCCCGCATGGCCGCCGGCGCCCGCCGCCACGGCGATCAGGCCGTCGGCGCCCTTTTCGATCGCCTTCTTCGCAAAGGCGTTGGTGATGACATCGTGCATGACGATGCCGCCATAGCTGTGGATCGCCTCGTTGACGTCGTAGCGCGCGCCAAGCGACGTGATCACCAGTGGCACCTTGTACTTCACGCACAGCGCCAGGTCGTCCATCAGCCGGTCGTTCGATTTGTGGACGATGAGGTTGACGGCATAGGGCGCGTCCTGCGGCGTCAGCTCGCTGTTGAGGCGCTGCAGCCATTCCTCGAACTGGGCGATCGGCCGGGCGTTGAGGCTGGGGAAGCTGCCGATGACGCCGGCGCGGCACTGCGCCATGACCAGCTCCGGGCCCGAGATGATGAACAGCGGCGAGCCGATGACGGGGATCGACAGGCGACCGGCAAGGCTGGCTGGAATTGTCATGGCGTTCATTTTCCCAAGCTGTTTCCGGCTTTGTCTCGCGGAGGGTGGCGCACACGTCAACCCGGGCCATTTTGACGGGCCTCAGAACGGCACCGCCTCGTGAAACATCTCTGTAACGTAAGGGAGCGGTATTCTTTATTGTGGAAAGTCCTGGTTGAAATAGCTTATCGGTTCCCGGAGGGGTGTCTCAGATGCAGGTTTCCTCGATGCGCGATGGTGGGATCAGTTGGGCCGCAGGTTGGGTGATTCTATCCTGCCTGCTCGCCGGTAGCGGTTACGCTGCGGGCGCTCCGGCACGACCTGCCGCATCTGCTGCTGCTGCCCCACAAGAATCGAATTCCGTCATTAATGAAGAAAAGATGGCTTACGTCCGTGCTGCATCGATATTGTGCGGCTGGCGTGTGCCGCCGGAGCAGGCTGCGGCTATCAATGCCTACGAAAATACTTTGGGATTCGACTCAAAGATGGCGTTTATTGGAAAGCGAAACGTCATGCTGGCTTCGGCGCGCTAGCAGGGAGTTCTTGCGTTTTGCGAGGCCCCGAAGACTCGCAGCAACTTCGATCGATATCTGGCACAGATTTATCCAAGGGGGGCTATCGGCCGGCCATCGGCTGCGGCCGATCGGCCGACGCCGTCGCGTCGTGTCGAGGTCGTGGCGTCGCGCGCGCCATATGTCGCGGGAGAGCCGCGTTGGAATGCAGCCATTGATCAAACCTTCCGACTGCGAAACGTCGATCGCTATCGACCGGAGGCGCAAGCCGCAAGATTGGAGTTTCTGGCACATTTTATAAGTGGTCAAGCGCCAGTTCGATTCAATCGCGAAAAAATGTGGAGTTTCTTTTCGGCGGTAAGCAATTGCTCAAACTTAATCCAAATGCAGAACGCCGATACCGATGAGTTTCGCCCCGGTAATTTTGATATAAAGCGCTTCCAACAGGATGCAGAGCGAGAATTCAGTGAGAAATGGGGGCCATCGGTTGTCCAAGACTTGACTTTAGTCATACAGGTTGAACTAGATCAGTGGGACTCGGCGCGAAAAGGGTTTCCTGTCAACACTTTCGGAAATAAGGCGGCAATTGGTACAAGGTGGACACGTGAAAAAGCACTCTTGGACGTGCAGATATCACAGAGTTTTGGTCAAGATAGATTGCAATTCGTTGCGCCGAAATTGTTGATGCAAGTTGCCTGTGAGAGACCGGGCGGCAATGGATTGGTTTGGGGAGCTTTTGTCGAAGACCCCGATCCGGGTGACACCAAAATGTACCCGCTTGTGGCCTATGCCTACGGTGGATTCGGATTCCAGCTCGATTTGAGGACGAATTTTCTGCTGCCGGCCAATGAGCAGGAAGGACCGGCGATACTGCGATCGCTGCGTGACCGGACCGCGATGCTTGTTCTGACCATAAGGCCGTCGGCAGCGGTGATGGTGAAACGGGAGGCTGGGGTCGATACGGATAGCCCCTATGAGCTGAGCTATCGCCGAGCAGCGTTACTCGATTTCAGGTTGACCGATATGGACGGTCGCCCACTGCCTACCGCTGCGAAGCTTACCAACAATTAGGCGCTTGCGCTTGGCGCCCGCGCACGTCGGTAGCCTGCAACGTGGAGGGTGACCTTCTTTGGTCGCTCCCGCATGTTGCGCCAGACGCGGTTCAGTACCGAAGACGATTTGGTAGCAGCGGGCAGATTTGAACTGCCGACCTCCGGGTTATGAATCCGGCGCTCTCACCAACTGAGCTACGCTGCCATCGCGGAGGCAGCCCTATAAGGGAGGCGGCGGCGGGGGGTCAACAGGCGACGCCGCGCTGGCGATCGGGGCAGCAATCGGGCAGGGCGGCGCCATGCTTTCCGCCGCACCGCCGCCTGCCATCGTCTGCGAACGCCCTTGGGTGATCGACGGCGACACCATCAGCTGCCGCAACCTGCCGGCGCGGGTGCGGATCGTCGGCATCGACGCCCCCGAACTGCCCGGCCATTGCAACCCCGGCCGGCGCTGCACCCCCGGCAATGGCGGCGCCGCCAAGCGCGCGCTGATCGCCATGGTGCGCGGCGGCCGGGTGACGCTCCGCCCCCAGGGTCGCGACGCCTATGGTCGCCTGCTGGCGCGCGTCAGCGTCAATGGCGTCGATGTGTCGTGCCGAATGGTGGCGCTCGGCCACGCCGTCTATCGCTACGCGCCGATCCGCTGCTGAACCTTCAGAAGCCATAGACCAGGGTGACGCGCGAGATCGTGTCCTCATTGGCGCGGCCGAGCGGCGGGTTCGATTCGGTGTTCAATTGGAACGACAGCCGCGCCGAAAAATCGCCGCCCAATTTGGCGGTCAGCGCGGTCAGCGACATCAGCGAGGTGTTGCCGCTGTCGGCGAACAGCGACGCGGTTTCGGTGAAGGCGAGGATCGGGGTGATCTGCCAGCGGAAATCGCCGGCGATGCGCCCGGCGAAGCGATTGTCGTTGCGGCCGTCGGTGAAGCGCGTCTGCCGCACTGCCGGGCCGCCTTCGAGCGACAGGCCGAGGTTGGGGCGATCGATGAGGCGATAGCCAAGGCCGAGCGATTCCGAAAAGCGGCTGTTGAAGCCCGAGAAGGGATCGCGATCGTAGCTGAGCGTAACCAGCGCGTAGAGGCGCGGCGTGATGTTGTAATTGCCCTCATAGCCGGCAAAATAGCGTTCCTTGGTGGTGACGCCGCTCTGGCGCTGATAGTCGACCATAGCGCGCAGCTTGTGCTTCCATTTGCGGCTTTCCTTGGTCACCGTGGCGCCAACGGCGATACCGGTATTGCGAGTATTGCCCGAGGTGGTGAAGGCGCCGGCTTCGCCCGAGCCGCTCCAGCCGTCGAAGAAGCCCTGGCCGGCAAGCTTGGCCTCACGGGCGTCGGCCTGCGCCTTGGTCAGTGCCGCGACGCGGGCGTCGATCTCGGCGACGGCATCGGGATTGGTGCGCTTGGCGATCTCGGCGATGGTCGCCAGCTGGGCCGGGTCGCCGGCGGCGGCGTCGATCATCTTTGCCACCGCCTCGGGGATCGGTGCCGCCGCGGCCGGGCCGCTGATGACGAGGGCAATGGCGGCGAAGCTGATAAGGCGCATGTTCCCGTCCCCGAAGGCCCGCCGGTTTTCGTTACGGGCGCGGCGGCCTTCAATCGGGCGGCGCCGCCCCTGTCAATCGCCGCGCTTCTGCGGCAAAAGCGGCGCATCATGCGTGCCGCCATCGAACCCGTTCCGCTCGCTCTCGTCGATTCCGACCTGCCGGCCGCCGCCACGGCGCTCGGCGAGGCCTTTGCCCGCACCGGCTTTGCCGTCGTCGCCGATCATGGCATCGACGCGGCGCTGATCGCCCGCGCCGAGGCGGCGGCGCGCGCCTTTTTCGCGTTGCCGGAGGCGGTCAAGGCGAAATACATCGTGCCGGGCGGCGGCGGCCAACGCGGCTTCACGCCCTTCGGCGTGGAAGGCGCCAAGGATGCCGGCGTCGCCGACTTGAAGGAATTCTGGCACATGGGCCGCAAGGCACCCGCCGGCAGTGCCTATGAAGCCGCCATGCCCGACAATCTCTGGCCCGCGGAAGTCGCCGATTTCCGCCCCGCCATTTCGGAACTGTTCGCGGCGCTCGATCACGCCGGGCTTAGGCTGCTGCGCGCCATCGCCGTCCATCTCGGGTTGGCAGCCGGCCATTTCGACGACGCCGTCGCCGGTGGCAATTCGATCCTGCGGCTGCTGCATTACCCGCCGGTGCCGGCCGAGGCCGCCGGCCGCATCCGTGCCGGGGCGCATGAGGATATCAACGTCATCACCCTGTTGCTCGGCGCCGAGGAGGCCGGGCTGCAACTGTTGGCGCGCGACGGCCAGTGGCTCGACATCGCGCCGCCGCCCGGTGCGCTCGTCTGCAACATCGGCGACATGCTGCAGCGCCTGACCGGCGCGCGGCTGCCGTCGACGACCCACCGCGTCGCTGGGCCATCGCCCGAACGCGCCGGCTTCTCGCGCTATTCGATGCCCTTCTTCCTCCACTTCCGGCCGGATTACCGCATTGAAACGCTCCCTGGCGGCCCACGCGACTATGCGCCGATCACCGCGCATGACTATCTGCATGAGCGGCTGCGCGAGATCGGGCTGCTGTAACGCTGCCGCGATACGCATTCTGACCGGAGGGCCCCCGATGATTCGCACCCTGACCATGTTCGTGCTGCTCGCCGCCGCGCCGGCGCTGGCAGCGCCGCCGCCCGCGCTCGAGACGCCGGTCAAGGACGACACCTGGCAGGCGGCGCGCACCGCGCTCGGCCAGCGCCTGCGCGCCGTCAACCGGCCCAAGCGCGCCAGGAACGTCATCCTGATGATCGGCGACGGCATGGGCATCGCCACCATCACCGCCGGGCGCATCTATGATGGCCAGCATCCGGCGAGCGGCCCGCCGCGCACCGGCGAGGAGAACAGCCTCGCTTTTGAAACGCTGCCCCACGTCGCCCTCGTCAAGACCTACAATACGAATGCCCAGGTGCCCGACAGCGCAGGCACCGCCAGCGCCATGAACACCGGCGTCAAGACGCGCATCGGCACGATCAACTTCGGCGCGGGCCAGGACGCCGCCGCCTGCAAGACCCCGGCGGCGCTGCCGACGACGCTCGCCGAAATCGCCAAGCGCCGCGGCATGGGCGTTGGCGTCGTCACGACGACGCGCATCACCCATGCAACCCCGGCGGCAGTCTTCGCCCATGTCCCCAACCGCAATTGGGAGGGCGCCGACCGCGCCTATCCCGCCACCGATCGCGCCTCGGGCTGCCCCGACATCGCCCGCCAGCTCGTCGATTTCGCCCCGGCGGGCGCCGCCGGTGGCGGCCTCGATGTCGTCCTCGGCGGCGGCCGGGCGCGCTTCCTGCCGACCGCGCAGGGCGGCAGCCGCGACGATGGCGCCGATCTCGTCGCCGCCTGGAAGGCGCGCTTTCCGGCCGGCAGCTATGTCGATGGCGCGGCGGGCTTCGGCGGCCTCGATCCGCGCGCGCCGGGGCCGGTGCTCGGGCTGTTCAACAATGATCACCTGACCTTCGAGGCCGATCGCGATCCCGGCAAGGAACCGAGCCTCGCCGACATGGCGCGCTTCGCCGTCGCCAAGCTGGCGGCGGGCAGCAAGGCGCGACGCCGCGGCTATTATCTGATGATCGAGGGCGGCCGCATCGACCACGCCCATCACGCCAGCAACCCGGCGCGGGCGCTCAGCGAAACGCAGCAGTTCAGTCGCGCTGTGGCGGCGGTGCTGGCGTCGGTCGATCTCAACGACACGCTGGTGCTGGTCACCGCCGACCACAGCCATGTCATGACCATCGCCGGCTACCCCGAGCGCGGCAACGACATCCTCGGCTATATCCACAACGCCGCCGCCGGCGAGGCGAGCGGGCCGGTCAGCCCCGAAGGTTGGGCGCTCGACGACCAGGGCCGGCCGATGACGACGCTGAGCTACGCCAACGGCCCGCGCGTGTCGCCGCCGCTATCCTCGACCTTGCCGCCCAATGACAAGAACCGCCTTGCCGACAAGACCTATGGCACGGGATCGGAAAGCCATGGCGGCGAGGATGTCGCGCTGTTCGCTGACGGCCCGCGCAGCGAGCTTGCCGCCGGGGTCATCGAACAGAATCTGATCTTTCACATCATGGCCGAAGCGCTTGGCTGGCGTTGACGCGCCTCCGCCCCGGCGGCGCCGCGGCGCAGCGCCGATCGCTCAACCGGTGGTGACGGCGGGGCGTTGACCGGATTGGGTCAGGCTGACCGCGGCGATGGCGCCGCCGGCGATGCCGAGGGCGAGGCCCGCCAACCAGAGAAAGCGCAGCCGCTTGGGGCGGGGCGCCCGATATTGTGGCATTTCTAATTCACCGTGCGACCGTTGCTTTAAACCAGCGGTAAGCAATTATCGTGCCAGTGGCGGGCGGCGCGACAAGCGCCTGAAACGCCGACGCTGCACTGCAACCCGCCGTCACGATGTGTAAATCAGGCCGACACTTCAGTGTAACATGCGGTTAGGAATGTCAGCCCATCGGGCGGGGCGTTGACTCCCAGCGCGTCGCGATGGCGTGCCGCCAGCGCCGCGGCCAGGTCGTCGGCGGTCCAGCGGCCCTCGCCGACCAGCTTCAGGCAGCCGGTCATCGAGCGTACCTGATGATGGAGGAATGACCGCGCCCGCGCGAAGATCAGCACCTCCTCGCCGGCACGTTCGACCCGCAGTTCGTCGAGCGTGCGCAGCGGGCTGTCGGCCTGGCAGTGCGCCGAGCGGAAAGTGGTGAAGTCGTGGCGGCCGACGAGGCGCTGCGCCGCCGCATGCATCGCCGCGGCGTCGAGCGCCACCGGCACGCGCCAGGCGAGGCCCGCCTGCCAGGTCAGCGGTGCGCGGCGGTTGATGATGCGATAGCGATAGCGCCGCTCGCGGCAGTCGAAGCGGGCGTGGAAGCCCGGCGCTTCGACACAATCGAGGATGGCAACGGGGGCGGGCCGCAGCCGGGCATTGAGCGCTTCCATGATGCGAAACGGCGCCAGCGCGCTGGCGAGATCGAAATGCGCCACCATCGCCTCGGCATGGACGCCGGCATCGGTGCGCCCGGCGCTGAACACCTGGACGGTTTCGCCGGTCACCGCATGGATCGCCGCTTCGATGGCCCCCTGGACCGAGGGGCCATGATCCTGGCGCTGCCAGCCCATGAAGGGCCGGCCGTCATATTCCACCGTTACCCGCAGCCGCCGCATCAGAGGCGGAGGTCCTTCGGCAGCGCCCAGCCGTTGAGCAGGTCGCGCACCGCCATCGCCGGCTTGCCGGCGCGCTGCACCAGGGTGGGTTGCAGCACGCCCTCGCCGGTGCCGATGGCGAGCCCGGTGCCGACTTCGCCGGGGCCGAGGTCACCCGACGTCACGTCGGCAGCGAGGATCTTCACGCGCTCGCCGAGGATCTCGCAAAAGGCGCCGGGTGCCGGGTTGAAGGCCCGCACGGCGCGTTCGAGCCCGGCGGCGGGACGGGTGAAATCAAGCCGCGCCTCGGCCTTGTCGATCTTGGCGGCATGGGTGGCGCCTTCGCCCTGGGGCAACACGACAAACGCCGCAGCCAACGTCTCGACCATCAGCGCCGCGCCGATTTCGGCCAGTTCGGCGGTCAGCTCGCCTGCTGTCTTGCGGGCGATCGGCGTCGCCCGCGCCGCCAGCATCGGCCCGGTATCGAGCCCGGCTTCCATCTGCATGATCGTCACGCCCGTCGTCGCATCGCCGGCGAGGATCGCCCGCTGGATCGGCGCGGCGCCCCGCCAGCGCGGCAGCAGCGAGGCATGGATGTTGAGGCAGCCCCGCGCCGGCAGGTCGAGCACCGCCTGCGGCAGGATCAGCCCATAGGCGGCGACAACCGCGACATCGGCGCCGAGCGCGGCGAATTCGGCCCGGGCGTCGGGATCGCGGAGCGTCCGCGGCGTCAGCACCGGCACGCCTGCCGCCTCGGCGGCGAGATGGACCGGCGACTTCATCAGCGCCTTGCCGCGTCCGGCCGGCCGCGGCGCGCGGGTATAGGCGGCAATGACCGTGTGGCCGGCAGTGCGCAGCGCCGCGAACGCCGGAACGGCAAAGGCCGGCGTGCCCATGAAGATAATCCGCATGGGCCAGCGCTAGGCGATTTGCGCGTGCGGCGGAAGCGCCGCGCGCCGCCGCGGCGTCAGCGCGCCCCGGCGATCACGGTAACGGCGCGGCGATTCTGCGCCCAGGCGGCGTCGTCGCTACCCTCGACCGCGGGGCGTTCCTTGCCATAGCTGACGACGGTCATCCGCCCGGCGGCAACGCCCTGCGCTGCCAGGAAATTGCGCGCGGCATTGGCGCGGCGATCGCCGAGCGCGAGATTATATTCGCGGGTGCCGCGTTCATCGGCATGGCCTTCGACGGTCACGCGAATGTTCGGATAGCGCGCCAGCCATTCGGCCTGCTTGCCGAGGATGCCGCGGGCTTCGTCGTTGAGGTCGTAGCTGTCGAGGTCGAAGAGAACCTTGTCCGATCCCGCTTGGGCGACGAAATCGGCGACCGAGCCCGGAACATTGGTGGTGCCGACCGGGCTGTCGCCGGGGATCGTCGTCGTCGTCGGTGGCGCGGTGCTGGCGGCGGGCGGCGCGGCTTCGGCGGGCGGTGTCGGCGGCAGCGCCTGCTTCTTGGTGGCGCAGGCGGACAGCAGCGCCGCACCGAGCAGGGGGAGAATCAAACGCTTCGACGACATGCCGGACACCTTTCGCGGGTGGAAGGAACCCCTGTAACGCTTATCTACCGCACGCTGTTGCCCGCGCAAAGTGTGACGATCGCTCATGGCAGCAGCGGCGACCAGGCCGGGTCCGACCCGTCAAGCGGTGTCGGCACCTGGCGCTCGTTCTGCCCCGAGACATCCACCGACCAGAGGTCGGTACGGCCGCCACGCGCGCTGCGCTGGAAGAGGATGACGCGGCCATTGGGCGACCATGTCGGCCCTTCGTCCTGCCAGCCATTGGTCAGCAGGCGTTCGCCGCCGCCATCGGGGCGGACGACGCCGATGCCGAAGCGCCCGCCGCCGATGCGGGTGAAGGCAATGAGGTCACCGCGCGGGCTCCACACCGGGCTCGCCGACCGCCCCTCGCCGAAGCTGATGCGCGCCTGGCCGGAACCGTCGGCGGCCATGACATAGAGCTGCTGGGTGCCGCCGCGATCGCTCTCGAAAACGATGCGGCTGCCGTCGGGGGAGAAGCTCGGGGACGTGTCGATGCCTGGCTGGCTGGTCAGCCTTGTGACGGCGCGGCTGGCGAGGTTCATCTTGTAGACGTCGGTATTGCCGCCGACCGCCATCGAGAACACCAGGGTGCCGCCATCGGGGGAGAAGCGCGGCGCGAAGCTCATGCCCTGGAACTCGCCGATCGCCGCCTGGCGGCCTGAACCGAGCGTGTACAGCCAGACGCGCGGGCGATTGGCCTCGAATGACATATAGGTGATCGTCTGGCTGTTCGGCGCGAAGCGCGGCGTCAGCACCAGCGCCTGGCCGGCGGTGAGGAAGCGGTGGTTGGCGCCGTCCTGGTCCATCACCGCGAGGCGCTTGATCCGCCTGGTGCGCGCCCCGGTTTCCGAGACATAGACCACCCGGCTGTCGAAATAGCCGGTCTCGCCGGTCAGCCGCGCATAGACGAGGTCGGCGCATTTGTGGGCGGCGCGGCGCCAGTTCGATGCCGTGGTGACGAAGCCCTGGCGGGCGAGCTCGGTCTGGGCGAAAACATCATAGCCATAGCAGGCCAGCGTGATGGTGCCGTCGGCATTGCCGGCGACGGTGCCGGTGACGAGTGCCTGCGCCGCCAGCGTCCGCCACGCCGCAAACTGCGGTCGCAGCGTGTCGTCGACGCTGACTTGTGTCGTGAACGCCGCCGGGTCGAGCGGCCGGAACAGCCCCGAGGATTTCAAGTCGGCGGCGATCACCGCGGCGATGCGGCCGCCGAGGTCGGCGGGCGTGCCGGCGTCGGTGGCGGTCGCGTTGGCGGCGGGGAAGGTCGGCACGGCGATCGGCAGCGGCTGGCTGAGCCCGGCGTTGATATCGACCCGCAGCTGCGCCGCGGCCGGGGCGAAGGCGGGAAGGGCGAGGGCGGCGGCAGGCGCCAGCAGGGACAGGATACGCATGCCCTTCGGTAGCAAAAGCGTGCAGCGAAGGGGAGGCCTATCGCGCCGCGCCGGCCACTCAATCGGCGAGATGCACCGCCGGCCCGGCGGCGCGCGCCGGCTTCAGCAGCAGCAGCAGCGGCAGGCAGGCGCAGGTGATCCAGAACAGCAGCCGGAAGACGTCGACAAAGGCGATCATCGCCGCCTGTTGGGTGATCGCCGCATTGAGCGCCGCCATGACGCCATCGAGGCCCATGGCATGCGCGGTTGCGGGATCGGCCCAGGGGGCGCTGTAGGGCGTCACATGGCTGGCGAGATCGGCATGGGCGACCTGGGTCTGGCGGGCGAGGACGTTGACCGTCAGGCTGATCCCCAGCGAGCCGCCAAGGTTGCGCAGCAGCATGTAGAAGCCGGCGGCGTCGGTCCGCAGCGCCGGCGCCAGGGTCGAAAAGGCGATGGTGTTCAAGGGCACGAACACCAGCCCCAGACCGACGCCCTGGATGAAGCCGGCGGTGATGAAGGGCGTGCTGTCCATCGCCGGCGAGATGCCGCTCAGCAGGTACATCGAGCCGCCGGCCAGCACGAAGCCGCCGCCGATCATGATGCGCGTGTCGATCTTGCCGATCATCTGCCCCGCCGCCATCATCGCCAGCATGATGCCGATGCCGCGCGGCACCTGGAGATAGCCCGTCGTCAGCACCGGGTAGCCGAGCAGGTTCTGCTGCAAGGGCGGCAGCAGCGCCGTCGTGCTGACCAGCAGCATGCCGAGCACGGTGATGAACAGAAAGCCGGTCATGACGTTGCGATCGCGCAGCAGGCTGCGATCGACGAGCCCCGCGCGACGCGTCGTCGCGACATGGACGCCGAAGGCCCAGAGCCCGGCGATGGCCAGCCCGGCCTCGAGCCGCACTTCCCAGCTTTCGAACCAGTCGAGCTGCTCGCCGCGATCGAGGCAGAGCTGCAGCGCCGCCACCCCCAGCGCCAGAAAGGCAAAGCCGGTGAGGTCGAAGCGGCGCGGCGCCTCGAGCCCGCGCGGCAGCAGCGACGAGGCGAGAAACAAAGTCACCACGCCGACCGGCAGGTTGATCAGGAATACCCAGCGCCAATCGTAATTGTCGGTCAGCCAGGCGCCGAGCACGGGGCCGAGGATCGGCCCGACCATGATGCCCACCCCCCACCAGCTCATTGCCTTGCCGTGCTTCTCGCGCGGCCAGACGTCGAGGACATAGGCCTGGCCGAGCGGCGCCAGCGTCGCGCCGGTCGCCCCCTGGATCATGCGGAACACCACCATCTGGCCGAGGTCCTGCGCCAGCCCGCAGGCCAGCGACGCCAGGGTGAAGCCGGCGACCGACCAGAGGAACAGCTGGCGGCGGCCGATCTTCGACGCCAGCCAGCCGGTCAGCGGCGTCGCGACGGCGGTGGCGACGATATAGCTGGTCAGCACCCAGGTGATCGTGTCCGACGCGGCGCCGAGCGAGGGCTGCATCTTGGGGATGGCGACATTGGCGATCGTTGAATCGAGGATCGTCATGAAGGTGCCGAGCATGACGACGGCGGTGATGACGAGCGGGCTGGCGGCGGGTTTGGCGACCGGCGCGGCGGTGGGATCGGCCGTCATTGAACCGCGGCCTGTGGCGGGGCGTGCCTCGACTTCGCTCGGCAGGAGCGTGGGAAGCCGGGAGTGGACAGGAGATACCCGCTCATGCCGAGCGAAGTCGAGGCAGGCCTCGCGCCCCAGATACCCCGCTCCTGCCGAGCGAAGTCGAGGCACGCCGCAAAGCGGCTCACTTGCCCGTCTCGACCGTCACCGTCGCCGACAGGCCGGCGATCAGCGGCACCGTCGCATCGGCAGGCAGGGCGATGCGCACCGGCACGCGCTGGACGACCTTGACCCAATTGCCGGTGGCATTCTGCGGCGGCAGCACCGACAGCTCGCTGCCCGTCGCGGCGCCGATGCTTTCGACGCGGCCGATCAGCGGCGAGCGCGGCCAGGCATCGAGGCGAATGGTGGCGCGCTGGCCGGGGCGCATGTGCTCGAGGTCGGTTTCCTTGAAATTGGCTTCGATCCAGCGCCGCCCGGTCATCGCCAGCGCCATCGTCGGCACGCCGGCGATCATGATCTGGCCGGGCAGCACCTTGTCGGTCTGCGTCGCGATGCCGTCGGCCGGCGCCCGGACGATGGTGCGGGCGAGGTCGAACGCCGCCTTGTCGCGCGCCGCCATCGCCGCCAGCACCAGCGGATGCGTGCCGCGGCCACTGGCATTGGCGGCGGCGCGGGCGCGATCGACGTCGGCCAATGCCGAGGCATATTCGCTCTGCGCCTTCTGCAGCGCATATTCGGCGGCCTGCAGCCGAGCGCGCGTCGTGAAGCCGTCGGTCATCAGCCGCTGCTGGCGTTCGAGCTCGGCGCGCGCGAAAGCGACGGCGTCGCGCTTGCCGGCGACATCGGCGACGGCGCCGGTGGTGCCGGCGCTGAGCCCGGTCGCCTGCAGGCGCGCCGCCGCGAGATCGGCGTCGGCACGCGCCAGCGCGATCTCGAAGGGCCGCGGCCACAGCCGGATCAGCACGTCGCCGCGCTTCACGGGCTGGCTTTCGCGCGGGATGACCGCCTGGACGCGCCCGGTGACATCGCTGCTGATCGCCACCCGGTCCTGCTGCACATAGGCATCGTCGGTCGAAACGCTGCCGCCGCTCGCCAGCCACAGCCAGGCGCCGACGGCGACGAGCAGCAACGGTACCGACAGCAGCAGTGCCGGCCGCAGCCAGCGGCGACGTGGGCGGGCGAGGGTCTCGGGATCGACGATGGCGTGCATCAGCGCGCGCCTGCCGCGGCGGTCGGTGGTACCTCGTCGCGGCGCTGGACGCGGGCGCGCAGCCGGCCGAGCAGCTCGGCGAGCTGCGCCTGTTCGGCGTCGTCGAGGTCGACCAGCGCCTCGGCCATCAGCACCGCGGCGATCTCGCGGAGTTCCTCGAGCAGCGGGTGAGCGCGCGGCGTCAGGTAGAGCCGCCAGGCGCGGCGATCGGCAGGGTCGGCGCGGCGTTCGACGAGCTCCGCATCCTCGAGGCGGTCGACCATGCGACCGACGGTGATCGTTTCGACATCGAGTGCCTCGGCGAGCCCCGCCTGGTTGGTGCCCTCGCTGCGCGACAGCGCGAACAGTACCTGCCATTGCGCGCGGCTGACCCCGAGCCGCCGGGCGCGGCTGTCGAACTTGCGGCGCAGCAGCCGCGAGGTATCGCCGATGAGAAGGGCCAGGCTGTCGGACATGTCATGGCTATAGCAGCCATGCTTATCATAGGCGAGGCTGATCATCGCCCTGGCGGGGGATCAGCCTGCGTCGAACAGCAGCAGCACCGCATCCTCGCCGTCGCTGATAATCCCGCCGCGCACCAGCACGCCCGCCGTCATCGCCGCGCCATCGTGGCGCGCCGCGCCGCCGACCAGCATCGCCTCGCCCGTCACGGCGACCGTCGCGCCGGCGGCGACGGCGAGCTTGCGAACGGCGATGCTGCCGTCGGCATGCACCAGCCGCTCCTCGCCGCTGGCGCGTATCGCGATCCCCGGGCGCTCGAGCAACGGGTCGCCGGCCAGCCGGGTGACGATCGCCTTGACGTCGTGGCCGCGGCCGCGCGCCGCGACAAGCACGGCATCGGGGGTGGCGATGATGCTCAGCCCGGTGACGCCGATCGTCGCCAGGGTGACGCCTTCGGCGCGCAGCAGGCAATCCTGCGTGTCATGCGCAACGACAGTGCCGCTCGCGACATTGCCGAGGGCATCGGCGGGGCCGAGCGCGTGGAGGGCGTCCCAATTGCCGATGTCCGACCAGCCGGGATCGACCGGGCAGACGGCGACGCGCGTCGCTTTTTCGAAGATCGCATAGTCGATCGAGTCGGAGGGCGCGGCGAGAAAGGCCGCGGCGTCGGGATCGATGCGGCCGGGCGTGAGCGCCGCGCCGGCCATCGCGGCTTCGGCCGCGGCGAGGGTCGCCGGGGCATGGGCGGCAAGCGCCGCGCGCATGGCGCTGGCGGCGAACAGGAAGATGCCGGCATTCCAGCTGTAATTGCCGGCGGCGAGATAGGCCTGTGCCGTCGCCAGCGGCGGCTTTTCGACGAAGGCCGCGGCGGCGCGGACGCCCGGCGCGATTTCGTCGCCGGCGCGGATATAGCCATAGCCGGTTTCGGGGTGCGTCGGCGTGATGCCGAAGGTCACCAGCCAGCCGTCGCGCGCGGCGGGCGCGGCGCGTGCCACCGCGGCGAGCAGCGCCGCGGGATCGGTGACGACATGATCCGACGGCATCACCAGCAACAGCCCGTCGGGATCGTCGGCGGCGACCGCCAGCACGGCAAGGGCGATCGCCGGCGCGGTGTTGCGCGCCGCCGGCTCGACGATCAGCCGCGCCGCCGGCCCCAGCTGCTCGCGAACCAGATCGGCGTGAACGTCGCCGGTGACAACGATCGGCGGGTGAAAACCCGCCCCATCGGCGGTGCGCGCCGCGGTCGCGACGATCATCGGCTCGGCGCCGCCCAGCGCCAGCAGCTGCTTGGGGCTGCGCCGCCGCGACAGCGGCCACAACCGCGTCCCGGCGCCGCCCGACAGGATCACCGGCCAGATGCGTTGGTCCGTGGTCATCGAAATCGCGCCTTTCGTGGGGGTTGCGGCGGCGCCCTAGCCGAGGCGCGGCGGCACCGCTACCATGGCGTCTGTCACATTCGCCGGCAAAGCGGCTGTGGCCCGCCCGGGGGATCGCCATGTTGTTGACCGAAATCGGCCTGTTCAGCCATTTGCTGGCGGCGGTCGCTTTCGTCGTGTTGAGCGTCGCGGCGCTCTGGCAACCCCAGCGCAGCGCCGCCTCCTGGTGGCTGGCCGGCGCCGCGGCGGTGACGGCGATCTGGGCGGGGCTGTTCGTGCTGACGGCGCGCGACCCCGAAAGCTGGGGGCGCCTGCTGTCGCCGGCCGAAACCGCGCGCTCGGCCGCCTGGATCGCCTTTCTGGTGGCGATGCTGCGCCCCGGCTGGCGGCTCGACGAGCGGCTGCGCTCGTCGTTCATCATCGCCGGCGCGATCGGCTTTCTGGCGGCGCTGCAACTGGCGCTCGATTTTCTCGGCGCCACCGAAGGCGTGCTCGTCGGCGACCGGTCGTCGGTGGCGCAGCTCTTCGTCGTCATGCGGCTGGCGGTGGCGGTGTCGGGGCTGGTGCTGGTCCATAATCTCTATGTGTCGACCGATGCCGGGGTGCGCGGCGGCGTGCGCTTCCTCGCCGTCGGCATGGGCGGGCTGTTCGTCTATGATCTCAATTTCTACACGCTGACCTTCCTGCTGCCGCCGCCTTCGGAAGATCTCTTCAACATCCGCGGCGCCGCCAATGCCATTGTCGTGCCGCTGCTGCTGTTCGCGGCACGCGAGGCCTGGATGTCGCGCGTCCAGGTTTCGCGCCAGGTGGTGTTCCACACGCTCAGCTTCGCGATGATCGGTATCTATCTGATCGTCATGGCGCTGCTCGCCTATGGCCTGCGGTTGATGGGCGGCGACCTCGGCCGGCTGCTGCAGATCAGCTTCCTGTTCGCCACCGTCCTGCTCGGCACCATCATTCTGGTGTCCCCACGCTTCCGCGCCGCGCTGCGCGTCAAGATCGCCCAGAATTTCTTCGCCTATCGCTATGATTATCGGGTCGAATGGCTGCGCTTCATCGCCACCGTCAGCCATACCGGCGATGGCGCCGGCGGCATGCACGAACGCATCATCCAGGCGATCTGCACGGTGCTCGATTCGCCCGCCGGGGTGCTCTTCGTTCCCGACGAGGAAGCGTTGCAGCCGCTCGCCGAATGGCATTGGAAGTCGGCGCGGGTCGAGCCGATCCGCCACGACACGGCGCTGGCGCGGCTGTTCGAGGATGGGCAACGGATCCTCGATTTCAACCAGCTGCGCGCCAGCAACCCCGAGGCGCTGCCCGCCTGGGCGCGCGACAACGTCCGCGTCTGGCTGGGGGTGCCGCTCGTTCACCTCGATGCGCTGGCGGGGTTCCTGGTGCTCGAGCGCAGCCTGGCGCCGCGCGGGCTCAACTGGGAGGATTACGACCTGCTGCGCACCCTCGGGCGCCAGGCCGGCAGCTACATCGCCGAAAGCGCCGCCCAGCTGGCGCTCGACGACGCCGCCAAGTTCGACGAATTCAACCGGCGCTTCGCCTTCATCATGCACGACATCAAGAACCTCGTCAGCCAGCTGAGCCTCGTCGCGCGCAACGCCGAGCGCCATGCCGACAATCCCGAATTCCGCAAGGACATGGTGGCGACCCTGCAGAGCTCGGTCGGCAAGATGAACGACATGCTGGCGCGCCTGTCGCAGCGGCCGACGCGTAGCGAGCCGCATTGGGCCTGCCTCGATCTCGGCGCGCTGCTTGCGGAGGTGGTGGCGGTCAAGGCGCGCGCCCACCCGCCGTTGACACTGGCGAACGACGGCGCGAAGAGCGGCGAGCGGTTGTTCGTCGCCGGCGATATTGGACAGATTGAGCAATTGTTCCTGCATCTTATCCAGAACGCCATCGACGCTTCGGAACCCGAAGCGCCGATCCGCGTCAGCCTCGATGCTGATGCCGCCGAGGTGACGGTGCGCATCGAGGACCAGGGCAGCGGCATGTCGGCACGCTTCATCCGCCAGGAGCTTTTCCAGCCCTTCCGCTCGACCAAGCCGCAGGGCTTCGGCATCGGCGCCTATGAGGCGCGCGAGATCGCCCGCAGCCACGGCGGCCGGCTGGAAGTCGTCAGCCGCGAGGACGAGGGCAGCGTCTTCACCGTCTTCCTGCCGCGCGCCGACGCCGGCCGCGCCGCGCTGGCGGTTGCGGCGCAATGACCGAGCCCAAGCGCAAACTCCTCGTCGTCGAGGATGACGAGGGCCTGCAGCGCCAGTTGAAATGGTCCTATGAGGACTATGACGTCGTCACCGCGGGCACGCGCGAAGCGGCGCTCGACGCGCTGCGCACCCACCAGCCGGCGGTGATGACCCTCGATCTCGGCCTGCCGCCCGATCCCGACGGCGTCTCGGAGGGCTTTGCGACGCTGGGGGAAGCGCTGCGGGCGCGGCCGGCGATCAAGGTCATCGTCGCCTCGGGGCATGGCGCACGCGAAAGTGCCCGGCGGGCGATCGGCGAGGGCGCCTTCGACTTCTATCAGAAGCCCGTCGATATCGACGAACTCGGGCTTATCGTGCGGCGCGCCTTCCATGTCGCCGATCTCGAGGCCGAGAACCGCCGGCTCGCCGATTCGATCGCCGATTCGCGCGGCAATGTGCTGGGCGGCATGGTCACCGGGGCGCCCGAGATGCTCAAGGTGGCGCGGATGATCGAGCGTGTCGCCACGGCGCAGGTCTCGGTGATGCTGCTCGGCGCGTCGGGCACCGGCAAGGAGCTGCTGGCGCGCGGGTTGCACAATGCCTCGCTGCGCCAGGCCAAGCCCTTCATCGCGATCAATTGCGCGGCGATCCCCGAAAATCTGCTCGAATCCGAGCTGTTCGGCTACGAAAAGGGCGCCTTCACCGGCGCCAACAAGACGCAAGAGGGCAAGATCGAGCTTGCCGAGGGCGGCACGCTGTTCCTCGACGAAGTCGGCGACATTCCCCTGCCGCTGCAGGTCAAGCTGCTGCGCTTCCTCCAGGAACGCGTTATCGAGCGGATCGGCGGGCGCAAGGCGATCCCGGTCGATGTGCGCATCGTCTGCGCCACCCACCAGAATCTCGAGGCGATGATCGCCGAGGGGCGGTTTCGCGAGGACCTCTACTATCGCCTCGCCGAAATCGTTGTCCGCATCCCCAGCCTGGCCGAACGCCATGGCGACGCGGTGCTGCTGGCGCATCATTTTCTCGGCCGCTTCTCGCGAGAAAATGGCCGTAGTTTCAAGGGTTTCATGCCCGATGCCATCGCCGCGCTGTCGGATTGGCACTGGCCGGGCAATGTCCGCGAGCTCGAGAACCGCATGAAGCGCGCGGTCATCATGGCCGAAGGCTCGCGGTTGACGGCGAGTGACCTCGATCTCGGCGGGCCGCAGGACGAAGCGTCGATGTCGCTGAAGGCGGTGCGCGAAGCCGCCGACCGTGTCGCCATCCGCCGGGTGCTGGCGCGCACCGACAACAACATGTCGAACGCCGCCAGGATCCTGGGCGTCAGCCGGCCGACGCTTTACGACCTGATCAAGCAGTACGGCCTCGAAGGCTTCTAGCGGCGCCGGGCGGCGAGTGCTTGCAATGCCCGGCCGGCTGGCCTATCCGCGCCCTTCGGTCGGAGCGTGGCGCAGTCTGGTAGCGCATTAGACTGGGGGTCTAAGGGTCGCAGGTTCGAATCCTGTCGCTCCGACCAGTCCGACCCCGCATGTTCATCGATGACAATTTTCACCGGCAGCGGCTGCCGGCATTTTTCGCTGTCCTACACATAACCAAATAGGATATTGCGCTGCCCATCGTTTGGTGAAGGGCAGGGCATGACCGGCTTTCGCGATCCGCAGTGGCGCCGCAGCCTGTTGGCACTGGCATTTGTCGGCGCCGGCATGGCGCTGACAGCATTCGCCGCGCTGCTGGCGGCGATAGTCGCCAGCGACCGCTGGCCCCCGGCGCTCGCGGCAGCGCGGCTGACGGCGGTAAGCCACGCGCTCTTCGCCTGCCTCGCGCTGCTCGCCATCGTCCTCATCGGCCTCGGCATGAGCGTCGCGCTGCGCCAGCTGTCGGCGCGCTTCATGGGCGCCGATTTCACCGCTTCGGGAGAAACGAAATGACCGGATTGGCGATCCTGCGCTGGCTCGGCGCGGTGCCGCGTGGCGTCTGGGCAGGGCTGGCGGCGACGCTGCTGTTGCTCGGCATCGTCCGCTGGCACCAGGGCAAGGTCGCCGCCGCCTTTACCAAAGGGGTACAGCAACAGGCCGCGGCCGATCGCGGCGCCATCGAAACCGCCACTGCCGCCGCCGAAGCCGCCCAGGCCGCGCGGATCGCTGCGTTGACGGCGCAGCAGAGCCGAATTTCGAAAGGAACCGATGATGCGCTTGCCGAAACACGTGCCGATCTGGCTCGCCGCGGCGACAATCTCCGCCTGCGCTGGGCCGCGGCCCGTGCCGTTGGCGGTGGCCCCGGCGCGAGTGCAACAATTGCCCTTCCCGCCGCCGCCGCCGGGCCTCTCGACACCGCTTGCCCGGCCGCCGGGTGGGTGGCTTTCGACACTGCCGCAGCCGCCGCCGCCGCAGCCGACGAAGCGCTAGCCAAGGACGACGCCTGGATCGCCTGGGCAGCGGCGCAGGCAGCCGCCTGGCCGCAGGATCAGCCCTGAGGCTCGGTCGTCGTCGCGCGGTGCAGCTTCGCCAGTTCGACATAGCCCGCGGCGCCGGCGCGGTTGCGGGCGATGTCGTCCGCCGACAAGTGCCGCAGCAGCTTCGCCGGCCGCCCGGCCCAGAGTTCGCCGCGGCCGATGCGCTTGCCCGGGGTCAGCATCGCGCCGGCGGCGAGCATGCCGTCGCTTTCGATGACGCAGCCGTCCATGACGATGCTGCCAAGGCCGACGAAGCCATGGCTTTCGATGATGCAGCCATGGATCATCGCGAGGTGGCCGATCAGCACGTCGTCGTGGATTTCGGTCTTCCAGCGCCGCGTCGTGACATGGACGACACTGCCGTCCTGGATGTTCGATCGCGCGCCGACGCTGATCGTCTCGACATCGCCGCGCAGCACGCAATTGTACCAGATCGATGCGTCGTCGCCGATGGTGACGGCGCCGATGATCTGCGCGCCCGGCGCGATGAAGGCACTCGGCGCGACGGTCGGGTGGATGCCGGCGAAGCTGTGGAGGGTCATGCGCGGTCCGCGGCGTAGACGATATGGCGTCGCAGGGGATGGTCGGCGGGCAGGCGGGGGTGATCGAAGTCAAGGTCGTCGCGGCGGTCGAGACCGATGCGCTGCATCAGCCCCCAGGAGCGCACGTTGGCGGGGACGGTGAAGGACACGATGCGCGGCAGGCCCAGCTGCCAGCCGAAGGCCAGCGCGGCGCTGGCGGCTTCGCGGGCATAGCCCTGGCCCCAGGCGGCGCGGGCGAGGCGCCAGCCGATCTCGACATCGCCTTCGACAGGGCAGGGAAAGGTGACCGGGTTGAGGCCGGTAAAGCCGAGGAACCTGCCATCGTCACGGCACTCAATCGCCCACAGCCCCCAGCCGCGCGCGGCGATGTCGGTGCTCAACCGGTCGACGATCGCATCGCTTTCGGCGCTGGTCAGCAGTGCCGGGAAATGCGCCATGACCTCGGGGTCGGCGCCCATCGCGGCGAAGGGCTCACGGTCGCTGTCCCGCCATTGCCGCAGGATCAGGCGCTCGGTCGCGATCACGGGAACAAGGGCGCGGCTTCGAGCCCCAAGGTCTCGGGCAGCCCGAAAGCGACGTTCATGTTCTGGATCGCCTGGCCCGACGAGCCCTTCACCAGATTGTCGATCGCGGCGATGACCAACGCGCGCCCCGGCACGCGATCGGCGAAGATGTTGATGACCGTATTATTGGAGCCGCGAACCATGCGGGTTGCCGGCGCGACGCCTTCCGGGAGCAGATGCACGAAAGGCTCGTCGGCATAGCGCGTGGCGAGCGCGGTGCGCGCCTCGGCGAGGCCACCGGCAAGCTCGACGACGCAGGTGACGAGCTCGCCGCGGTTCATCGGCACGAGATGCGGGGTGAAGCTGATCGTCACCGGGCGGCCGGCGCGCAAGGCCAATTCCTGCTCCATCTCGGGCATATGGCGGTGGTGGCCGATGCCATAGGGATGCACCGCCTCGGCGACTTCGGCGAAGAGATTGGCTTCCTTCAGGCCGCGCCCGCTGCCCGAAACGCCGCTGAGGGCATTGACGGTGATGCGGTCGGCCGCAATCGCGCCGGCTTCGACCAGCGGCAGCAGGGCGAGCAGCACCGCGGTCGGATAGCAGCCTGGGCAGGCGACGACGCTGGCGGCAGGCAGCGCCGCGCGGGCGAATTCGGTCAGGCCATAGACGGCTTGCGGCAGCAGCTCGGGGGCGGGATGCGCGCCGCCATACCAGTCGGCATAGGTTGCTGCGTCCTTCAGGCGGAAATCCGCCGACAGGTCGATGATGCGTGGACCTTCGATCTTCGACAGCAGCTCGGCCGAGGTCGCGTGCGGCAGGCAGCCGAACACCGCGTCTATGCCCGACCAGTCGACATCATCGGCCTGCACCAGCGTCGGCAGGGCGCGATAAGGCGCGAAATGCGGCCAGATCGCCTGCATCGCCTGCCCGGCCTTGGCATTGGCGACGAGCGCGGTGATCTCGACACGCGGATGCGTCAGCGCCAAGCGCACCAGATCGGCGCCGGTATAGCCGGAGGCGCCAAGGACGGCGATGCGGAGGCGATCAGTCATGGTGGCGGGTTATGGGCACCGCCGCCCTTGGGTTCAAGCGCGCGCTTCCCCTGCCGCGGCTATTCTGCTTCACAGGTGCATGGCAATCGATCGCAAGGCAGCCATCGCGGCGTTCAAGGAGCGCAAGTCGGCGCCGGGCATCTATGCCATGCGCTGCGCGGCGAGCGGCGACGTCTGGCTCGGCCAGGCCGCCGACATGGCGACGATCGGCAACCGCCAGTTCGCGTCGCTGCGCTTCGGCGGCCATACCAACCGCGCCCTGCAGGCGGCATGGGCGCTGCACGGCGAGGCGAGCTTCAGCCTCGAACCGCTCGAACTGCTCCCGAAGGAGGAAGATCGCGCGCTGCTTGCCAGCCAGCTGCGCGATGCCCTGGCACGGTGGCGGGCGGAACTCGGCGCGCCGGCGATCTAGGCGATCCCCGGGCCAGTTGTGCGTTTGAAGGTGTCTGGCCTGGGGCGGCCGCGGCCTATTCGGCCGGCCGCTGCGTCCAGAAGCTGGAACCGAGCGGCGCGACACTGGCCAGGCTGTTCGACAGGGCGACGGCCAGCATGCGGTGGCCGCCATTGGCCGCTGCGACCGGGCCGATATCGGGGAACATGCGGGCGCGGACCTCGGCGCTGATGCTGCCTTCGGGGGCGATCACCGGGCCGGCGATGGCGTCGGTGAAACGCGCCTCGTCGGCGGCCATGTCGCCGGTGACGTCGGCAACGCGCTCGAACAGGCAGGGGGTGGCGGTGATCAGGCTGTCGCGGCCGCGCATGCAGTTGAGCGCAATGCCCTCCATCACCATGGCACGCCGGCGGGGGACGCCGTGCAGGATGGTGAAGATGAAGGTGCCCGAGGCGGCGTCGCTGGTGATCGTGTAGAGCTGGTCGTGGATCGGGATCGCCCAGCCTTCATAGCGGATCTGCCCGGCGACACAGTAGATGTGGCGAAGCAGGCCATCGGGCGCCACCCATTGCAGGATGTGATCGTGGATCAGCTGGTCCTTCATCCCGGCCTGGGGGCGGGTGGTGCGCCAGATGCCGGCGAAGTCGCCGCCACGCGCGCTGATATTGGCGCGGCCTTCGGCAAGCATGGCTTCGGGGAGAAAGTTCGATACGGCAGCGCTGCTGCTTTCCGCGGCGGCGGGCGCTGCGACGCCGAGCAGGGCCGCCAGCGCGGCAAGCTCGCGATCCCAATCGAGCAGGGTGAAACCCGGTGCCCGGCCGGCGATGTAATGCGTCAGGCGTTCGAGATTAAGCGAGGAAGGCATGACCGTCCCCGAGGCCCAGCGGCCGACGACCGATTTGTCGACGCCGACTTCGGCGGCAAGGCGGCCACGGCTGATCGACAGTGCCTTCAACACCAGCGTCAGTTTCTCGCCGAAATGGTCCGCCCTCGCCATGGTGGTAGTTCTTTCATACGGGGCGCGGCGCTGCAACGGTGCATGCAACCGTTGCACGCTGGCGTGCAACGGTTGTTCGGTTCGGCGACGGCCGGTGCAACTGCCGCTGCTCGGCCGTGCCGCCTAATGAGCCGCCATCCCGCCCGGCGAGGTGCTGCGGCGGCGAAAAATCCAAGGGGAAAGCCATGAAGATCAAGACCATCGCCATCGCCGCCGGCGCCGCCATCGCCATGCTCGCCGCCGCCGCGCCCGCCGCCGCCGGACCGGGAATCGTCCTGCAGGGCACGGAAACCAACGGGATCAAGTGGAACGGGATGCGGCTCAATGGCGCAAAGTTCAATACCAAGGTGTTCAACGGCCTCAAGTTGAACGGCCTGCTCAAGAATGGCGCGAAACTCAACACCTTCCGCTTCAACGGTAACCGGTTCAACGGCGCCCGGATGAACGGGCGCTCGCTGAACGGGCAGTCGTTGAACGGCACCGTACCGAGTGCCGCCGGCTTTACCGTGCAGCGGGTGACGCTGGCCAATGGCGAAACCATCGAACTGCGCTGATCGCCGGCGTGAAATGCCATGTTGCGCCCCGGATGTCGGCATCCGGGGCGCGCTCGTTAGGGGAGATTGGCCATGTTCCGATCCATCGCGCTGCTGACCCTGCTGCTGCAGGCGATGCCGGCGGCGGCGGCGCAATTGCGCGTCGAGGGCACGCGCTTCTTCCTCGATGTCGCGCCCGGCCGCGCCCTGGCGTCCGAGCAACTGACCGGCGCGGTGTTCGACATGGTGACGCCCGAAGGCATTGCGGCGCGGGTGCGCATCGATGGCACCAGCATCGCCGCCGACAATTCCAAGGTGCTGCTCCACGACCTCAAGGTCGAGGGCGACGACGGCCAGTGGCGGCCGATGTGCGACGCCGATGCGCAAGGCCGCCGCGCCGCCTTTCCGATGGCCGGGCGCTGGGACGGCCAGAAGTTCCTCGCCGAAAAGGACAAATGGTTCCTCACCTGCACCTCGGGGTCACAGGCCAAATGCCGCCTCTGGGGCTATGATCCCTGGGGCGTCGGGCCGCGCGGCACGCCGCTGCTCGACCATTACCGCGCCTGCCAGCATCTCGTCCGCGCCGATTATGATGGCCGCGGCACCGCCCATACCCGCGATGGCACCGGCATCGACGTCTGGGACGATATCGGCGTGCAGGCGCCCGACACGGTCAACGATCCGACCTTTCTGTTCGAGGCCGGCTGGGCTCCCGATGGCGCGGTGTGCGTCGCCAAGACGCGCTGGGCGGCGCTGTTGCCGCTGTCGACGCTGCTGGCCAGCGCGCCGCGCCTCAAGGCCGCGCCCTGCGACCCGGCCGAGGCCCGGCGCCGCGGCGGGCTGATCTTCAACCGGTCGCGCGTCGAGCGGTAAGCGCGCGAGGCGACCGATCCGGTCGCCCGGCTCTCGACAGCAGGCCGCGGCCGGCGATACCCTGCCGGCGCCCCGCCACTCCCGTCGAAAGCCCGAGCCCCATGGAAACGATCGGCGCCGACCTGCGCGAAATGATCCGCACGCCGCTGGCGCCGGCACATGTCGAGGCACTGCGCGCCGCCGGCACCATCGTCGACTATCCCGCCGGCACCATGGTGGCGAAGGTCGGCGACCCCTTCGACCGCTTCACCTATGTCCTCGACGGCGAGGTCGAGGTGGTCAACCCGTTCACCGACGAGCGCCACCTGCCATCGACCTTGGGGGCGACCCAGTTCATGGGCGAAATCGCCTTTCTGAACGGCGGCAGCTGGTCGCTGGCCATGCGCACGGTGCGCGACACCAGGGTCATCGAAGTGCCGCGCGAGGCGATGCTGACGCTGATGTCGCAGATCCCCGAAATGTCCGACATCATCATCACGGTGTTTTCGGCACGCCGCCGCCGCCAGCTCGACGACCGCGATTCGAGCCTGGTGCTGATCGGTGAGGAACAGGACCGCAACCTGCGCGAGATCGCCGCCTTCGCCAGCCGCAACCGCATCCCCTATCAATCGCTGCGCCTCGGCAGCCCGGAGGCCGCCGCCACGGCGAGCGCCTGCACGATCGACGCGGGCAAGCCGGCGCTGATCTTCGGGCGCGATACCGTCGTCGAGGATCCGACGCCCGACAAGGTGGCGCGGCTGCTCGGGCTCAACCGCGATCTGCAGAATGATGAAAGTTTCCAGCTGCTGATCGTCGGTGGCGGGCCGGCGGGGGTTGCCGCCGGCGTCTATGCCGGTGCCGAAGGGCTGTGCGCGCTGGTCATCGAGGATGTCGCCATCGGCGGCCAGGCCGGGACCTCGAGCCGCGTCGAAAACTATATGGGCTTTCCGACCGGCATCTCCGGCGCCGACCTCGTCTGGCGCGGCGAGGTCCAGGCGATGAAGTTCGGCACGCGCTTTGCCATGCCACGCCGCGTCACCAGCCTCGACAAGCTCGACGGTGGCGATTTCTGCACGACCTTCGACAATGGCCAGCGGGTGCGGGCGCCGGCGGTGGTGGTGGCAACCGGCGTCCAGTATCGCCGGCTGCCGATCCCGCGGCTGGCGGAATTCGAGGGCGCCGGGGTCTATTATGCCGCGACCGAGGTCGAGGCGCGCTATTGCCGCGGCACCGAGGCGATCGTCATCGGCGGCGGCAATTCGGCCGGACAGGCGGCGATGTATCTCAGCCGGTCGGCGCGGGCGGTGCGGCTGCTGGTGCGCGGCAGCTCGCTCGCCGCCTCGATGTCGAGCTATCTCTCCAGCCGGCTCGAGGCCGATCCGGCCATTACCATCGACTATGGCGCCGAGGTCTGCGCGCTGCACGGCGGCGAGACTCTTCAGGGCGTCACCCTCCGCGACGTCGCCGGCGGCGCCACCCGCGACGTGCCGACGCGCGCGGTGTTCATCATGGTCGGCGCCGCGCCCAACACCGGCTGGCTGTCGGGCCTCGTCGCGCTCGACAGCAAGGGCTTCGTGCTGACCGGGGCCGCGGCTGGCGCCGCCTCGCCCTATGCGACGTCGCAGCCCGGCATCTTCGCGGTCGGCGACGTCCGCGCCGGGTCGGTCAAGCGGGTGGCGTCGGCAGTCGGCGAGGGGTCGGTGGTGATTTCCAAGGTCTGGGACTTCGTCAATTCATCCCAATAGCCTGGCCGCCAGCGGGGCGAAATAGGTCAGCACCCCCGAACAGCCGGCGCGCTTGAAGCTCATCAGTGTCTCCAGCACGCCGCGGTCGCGATCGAGCACGCCTGCCGCCACCGCGGCTTCGATCAGGGCGTATTCGCCGCTGACCTGATAGGCGAAGACCGGTACGTCGAAACGGTCGCGGACCATGCGGATGATGTCGAGATAGGGCAGGCCGGGCTTGACCATCACGCTGTCGGCCCCCTCGGCGATGTCGAGCTCGACTTCGCGGATCGCTTCGCGGGCGTTGGCGGGGTCCATCTGATAGGTCTTCTTGTCGCCCTTCAGATGCCCGCTCGACCCGACCGCGTCGCGGAAGGGACCATAAAAGGCCGACGCATATTTGGCCGAATAGGCCATGATCTGGACGAGATCGAAGCCCTCGCCCTCCAGCCCGGCGCGGATCGCACCGATGCGGCCGTCCATCATGTCGCTCGGCGCGATGACGTCGGCGCCGGCGCGCGCCTGGTTGAGCGCCTGGCCGACGAGCACCTCGATCGTCGCATCGTTGAGGATACGGCCGTCGTCCGCCAGCAGCCCGTCATGGCCATGGCTGGTATAGGGATCGAGCGCGACATCGGTCAGCACGCCGAGGCCGGGCTCGGCATCCTTCAACGCCTTGATCGCCCGGCACATCAGATTGTCGGGGTTGAGGGCTTCCTCGCCGCGCTCGCTGCGGCGCTCGGCCTGGGTGTTGGGAAACAGCGCGATGCACGGGATGCCGAGGCGCACCGCCTCACGCGCTGCGCCCGCCAGCCGGTCGACCGACAGGCGGTCGACCCCCGGCATCGTGCGGATGGGATCGACGACATCGGTCCCATCGCTGACGAAGATCGGCCAGATCAGATCGGTGGGCGACAGCGTCGTCTCGGCGTGCAGCGCGCGGCTCCAGGGGGCGGAACGGGTGCGGCGCAGGCGGGTGGCGGGATAGGAGGCGGTCATTTCGCGACGCTAGCCGGCGGGGTCGGCGCTGTCACCGCCGCATTCGGCGCCTGCCGCGCCAGCAGCGTCCGCCCGATATCGTCGTCGAACGCCGCCGCCGGCGCCGGGCATTTCTCGACATGTTCGGCGCGGCCATGGTTCGCCCGCGAATCGGCGACGTAACATTCGTCGAACACCGAACAATAGCAGACGCGGGTTTCGAGCTGACCCGCCAGCTGCACCATCGGCAGGCCCCAGCGCGCTGCATCGCTGCCGTCGAACGCCACCACCTTGACGTTCTCGCGCGCCCCGACGACCTGGCCGATGATCGATGCCCCCTCCAGCCGCGCGCTGAGCGGCATGCCGCCGCCCGCCAGTTTCAACCGCGCCGCCAGCCCCGCTGCGTCGCGGATCGGCGTCGTGCCATCCCAGAGCTCGAGGCTTTCGACGCGCGCCGGGCCGACGCCATTGTTGCGCACCGCGACCTCGAAACGCACCGACCCTGGCAGCCGGCCTTCGACGACATTGCCGCTCGCGTCGATATTGGGCCAGGAGTTGGCGGCGACGAGCTTTTCCATGATCTCGCCATGGTGCACGGCGACGTAAAGCGAGATCAGCGACACCACCATCGCCGCGCCGCCGATGGCGAAATCCCACCAGCGATGGCCGGTGTGCGGCGCGTGCGGCACATGGGTTTCGGGACCCTCCATGGCTTTCCCCTCGCTCGTCGTCGTTTCAGGCAATCGCCACCCCGCCGAGGCTTTCCGACAGCGCCCCGGCGAGGCGACGGCGGCATTCGGCCGAAACCGCCTTGCGGCCGGAGGCCGCGATACCTGAACCTTGGCCGCCTGCCACCGCCATCGGGTCGAAGGGTTCGAGGAAATGGATGGTGAGGTTGTAGGTGCCCTTGCGCGTCAGCACCCGCCAGGCGTTCTGCGTCGCGGTTTCGATGCCGATCCAGGCGAGATCGCGCCCGGCGTCGTCGAAATCGAACAGCACGCACTGGATCATCGTCGGGTGCGGCGGCGGCACCATCACGGCGAACAGCGGCGCCTTGAAGGGCAGCAGGCTGCGGCCATCGGTGGTGGTGCCTTCGGGGAACAGCCCGAGCATGTGGAGATCGGCGATCGCGGCACGGATCTCGGCAACCTGTGTGCCGACCTGCATCTTGTCGGTGCGCGAGACGAAGATCGTGTGGTTGAGCGCGCAGAGCCGGCCGAAGATCGGCCAGTCGCGGATGCGGTCCTGGGCGATGAAGGCGGTGCCGGTGACGCCGCCCAATGCCAGCGGGTCGGTCCAGCTCAAATGATTGCCGACGAAGAACACGTCATTGCGCAGCGGCGTGCCGCGGGTCGCGACCTTGATGCCGAGGGCGCGCGTCACCCGGCGCAGGTAGTATTTCGGCCAGCGCGACTTGCCGGTCAGCGTCACGGCGATCAGGTGCAGCGGCACATACCAGAGGGTCAGCGCCGTTATCCACAGGGTGCGGCCGACGAAACGCAGGCCACCGGCGGGATCGGCGGCGATGGCACGCGCGACGCGGCGCAGCGCCTCGGCGGGACCGGGCACGGGTTCGGGGATGAAGTCGGGAAGGGGCGCCGCCGCCTCGGTCTGCATCATCATGCTTTTATGGCGTCACCGCGTTATCGCCAAGAGGGGCGCGGCGCCCTCCCACAAGGGTCATGCCAGCCCCCGCTGGCATCCAGCCGCACCCGGGAAGCGACCCCCGGACGTCGTGCCGAAGACCATCGCCGCGGCCGGAAGTTCACCGAAGTACAGTCGTTTTCCCTCTTGTGCGTCGTCGCGAGGGCGCGGGCCGGCGGCTTCGATCATTTCGCCACCATGTCATGAAACACCGGGTGTAGGACAGGGCGGTGAGTGCCTCAGCCACCCGACGGGATGACAAGCCCGTCGTCATCGCAGCGTAGCCGCTTTGTGCTGCTGCCCCCGCCGCCGATCGCGGTGGCAGCCTTAGCGGCGCGCTGGCGACTTCGAGCGCGGCGCCGACGATTTGCGCAAAGCTTTCCGATTGATTGACTCGTTGTTGGGCGGCGTTTAGCGCTTGGCAGTCGAAGTGCGAACAGCCGATGACTTGTCAATCGGCGGCCGAAGCATCGACCGATTGATTGTTCAACGTTGCCGCTTCGGCGGGGCGTTCGACGCTTGTGGTAAAGGGATTTGGCGTTCATGGCGTTGAGCAGCGAAGTCGTGTTGAACCCCTTGCCGGCTTCGGTGCAGTTCCGCGCCAGCGCTTTCAGCATCCGCGTCATCGGCACGACGCCGCATCCCGACAATGATTTTGCCGTCTACTATGGCACCGCCGGCGATTTGACCGGCGACGGCAATGCGGAAATCGTCATCGGCGGCTGGTCGTATCGCGGTTTCAACGCCACCGGGACGCCGCCGCCGGTAAAGCTGACCATCGTGTCGACTGGCCCGTCCGGGGCACGACTGCTCGATGTCCAGCAGCTGCTCGGAACCGGCACCACCGCCGGTACCGCCGCGATCCGGATCGCCGATTTCACCGGCGACGGCCGCAACGATCTGCTACTGGCCGGGCACAACGAGAGTCCGTTCACCAACACAGCGACAACGCTCTACGTCAACAACGGCAGCAGCTTCACTGGCACCACGTCGTCGGTTCTGACAACGACGCACAATGGTGAAGTCGGCGATCTGAATGGCGACGGCCTGGCCGATTTCGTCGGCGCCGCCTATACCAGCGCGTCCGGCGCCTTCGATCCGCGGCTCTACCGCAATGGCAGTTACCAGATCCTCGACAACCACCAGGTCGATGTCGTCTGGCTGAGCAATGGCGACGGCAGTTTCACCACCTTGCCCTTCGCCAACAACAAGAGCCTCGCCGCGCTGGCGGTGCAGCCATATCCGAGCATCAACTGGGGGCAGGCTCCCGACCTGACGATCGCCGACGTCGATGGCGACGGCAAGCCCGAAATCATCGCGGTCGACCAGCTGATTTCGATCGGCGCCAGTCCAATCGTCGGGGACAGCTGGATTTTCACCAACATTCAGTGGGACGCGACTTCGGTCTGGGGCGATCCCGTTGCACTGCCCAAGCCCTATTTCGAGAATAATCCGACTTTCAATGACATCCCGTCGGATCTGAGTAACCAGCGCTCGCATGATGTCCAGGTGACGCCCTTCGATTTCAACAATGACGGCCGGCTTGATCTGGTGATCAGCTCGGGTATTTTTCACCAAAACGGTCGTGCCGCGAACATATTGTAATTCCTGCGTAATGACGGTAATTTGCAGTTTAGCGACGTTACAAATACAACATTCTATAACGCTTACCTCGGTAAATCCGATGCGGGCCACGACAATGTCTTCATCGACGTCAATGGCGATGGCTTTCTCGACATTATCGCCACCGGTCAGGGGCAGTATGTTGGCGAAGGCCAGTTGGTGAACAGCTGGGTCAACGAGGTGTTCATCAACACCGGCAACGGCAAGTTCGTTTCACAAATGTGGGGACAATTCCACGAACTGACCCAGCTGCTCAATGCCGCCGGCCAGGCGGCGAACCTCGGTCTCTTCGTGCCGGGCAACGATGGTGCCTTCTACCCCTATCTGACGGCGGACGGCCGCCTCGGCTTCGTTGCCCCCAATTCAGGCTATAATGGCAGCCCCGGTTACACGTCGGTCTATTTCGACGTCCAGGCGACGGACCGCCTCTATACCGGTCCCAATGGCGACAATCCGGCGCTGCAGGGTGCCGCGGGCTTCAACGAGGCCTATTATCTGACCGAACATCCCGATGTCGCCGCGGCGGTGACGGCGGGCAGCCAGGCCAGTGGCCTTGCGCATTATCTCGCGGTGGGCCGTGGGCTGGGCTATGCCGCCTTTGCCGCCAACGCCCGGGTGCAGGGCAGCGCGGCCGCCGATACGATCATGCTGCGTGAAGGCGCCGAGGCCGCGTCGGGCGGTGCTGGCGACGACATCATCCAGGGCCTCGCCGGCAATGATACGCTCGACGGTGGTGCCGGGCGCGACCTGCTCTATGGCGGTGTCGGCAACGACAGCTATCTTGTCGATCGTCAGGACGATCTGGTTTTCGAGAACGCCGGCGAGGGCAGCGACACGGTCATCGCCACCGGCAGTTACTATCTCTACGCCCAGATCGAGGCGTTGACCCTGGCGGCCGGGGCCGGGGATATTTTCGGCGTCGGCAACGATCTGGCCAACACTCTCACCGGCAATGACAGCGGCAACGTCCTGCTCGGCGGCGGCGGTGCCGACACCGTCCGCGCCGGCGCCGGAATCGATATCGTCTATGGCGAGGCCGGCGCCGACATGCTGTCCGGCGAGGCCGGCAATGACGTGCTCGTCGGCGGCGGCGACAACGACACGATCGACGGCGGCAGCGGCGGCGACCTGCTCTATGGCGAGGACGGCAACGATTCACTGACCGGCGGCGGCGATTTTGTCTTCGATCAATTGGTTGGCGGCGCTGGCGATGACATCCTGCGCGGCGACAGCGGTCTCGGCGACTTCGATTATCTATTCGGCAATACGGGTAAGGACAGCTTCTACGTCGATACGCCTTTCGACCTGGTCTTCGAACAGGCCCGCGAAGGCACCGACACGGTTTTTGCCGACATCATCGGCACCGGCTATTACCTCTACGAAAATATCGAAAATCTGGTGCTGGTCGGCACGACGAGCTTCGGGGTCGGCAATGGCCTCGACAATCTGCTTATCGGCAGCGCCTCGGACAATTATCTTCTCGGCGGCGCCGGCAGCGACACGCTCAATGGCGGCGGCGGCGACGACGTGCTGTTCGGCGAGGCCGGCGCCGATGTCTTCGCCTTTACCGTCGGCGGCGGCGGCGATGTCATCGGCGACTTCGCTGCCGGCAGCGATCGCATTTCGCTGACGGGTTTCGGCATCGCCAATTTCGCGGCGGTGCAGATGCGCTTCGTCGAAGTCGGCGGGACCACCGCGATCAACCTCGGCAATGGCGATTTCATCGTACTGAACGGTGTCGCCAACACGGCGCTGACGGCGGGCGATTTCATCTTCGGTTAGGGTGATGGGCGGACGGTGGGCCGCAGGTGAGCACCGCGGCAATCTTCCTTCCGCTGCAAGGCAGGTTTAGAGCCTCACCGCCATGATCCTTATCCTCGACTCAGGCGTCGGCGGCCTGTCCGTCCTCGCGCCGATCCGCGCGGCGTTGCCGGGGATTGCGGTTACCTATGTCGCCGATAACGCCGGCTTTCCTTATGGCACCAAGAGCGAGATGGAGGTTGCCACGCGCGTTTGCGCGCTGCTCGGGCGGCTGGCGGAGCGATTGAGGCCAGCGCTGATCGTCATTGCCTGCAATACCGCGTCGACGATCGCGCTGGGGCATGTGCGGGCGGTGCTCGATGTGGGGGTGGTCGGCACGGTGCCGGCGATCAAGCCGGCGGCGGAACGCTCGCTGAGCCGGGTGATCGGGGTGCTGGGGACGCAGGCGACCGTGCGCCAGCCTTATGTCGATCGCCTTTCGGCTGAGTTCGCGAGCGATTGCTTGGTGTTGCGGCATGGCAGCGCGCGGCTGGTCGAGCTGGCCGAGGCGCGGTTGGCGGGGGAAGTGGTGACCGCCGGCGATGTCGCGCCCGAGCTTGCGGGGTTGCGCGACCAGCCGGGGGGCGAGCGGATGGATACCGTCGTGCTGGCGTGCACGCATTTTCCGCTGCTCGGCGATGTGCTGGCCGAGGCGGCTGGGGAGGGCATCGGCTTTGTCGACGGCGGTGCCGGGATCGCGCGGCGGGTGGCGGCGCTGCTGGGCGACGACTGGGAGCGCGGGCCGGGGCGGGCGATCTTTACCCGCGACGACGCCCATGTCGCGGCGCTGCGGCCGGCGCTGGCGCACTTCGGACTGGACGAGGTGACGGCCGTATGAGCCGCGGGCGTTGAAATTATTGGCGGTCGGCGCGGTTGCCAGCCCCGGGCCGGGCGAATCCGCCGTTCGATACTGATCGAAAGTTGGTAATCATATTTTCTCGACTGTTGCGGCGTCATCGGGATTGTAACGATATATTCGCGAATCACGGTTAATCTGGGAAAAGCTGCTGGGGGGTGGCTGCCAAAGGAAACCAATAGGGGATAGGCATGATCTGCAAATCGCTTGTTCTGGGTTCGGCCGTGGCGCTGCTGGCAACTGCCGCCCCCGCCGCCGCCGTGACCTTCTCTTTCCTCGCCACCGAAGCGACATGGGTGGGCGGCACGCTCAACAACGGCGGCGCGCCGACGATCAACACCATCAACAACACGACGTCGCAAGTCTCCTGGGGTCGCCCGGCGCCGGGCGGCCAGCGCAGCAGCTACCTCGTCAGCGCCAATGTCTTCGATCCGGTGGAAGTTACCGAAGGCAATCCGTCGGCGGAGTTCGTCTTCGCCAATTTCACCCACAACAACTTCCCGATCTTCGCGCCCTGGCTGACCAATGTGCAGCTGAGCATCAAGGGGGATGTGCGGATCAACAATGTCCTGGTCGGTAACAAGACCTTCCTCATCGATTTCTTTCACGATGAAACCTTCAACAACCCCAATCCGTGCAAATATGGCGGCGCCAACGGTGTCGGCATCAACGTCAACGGCTGCGCCGACCGCGTCGTCAACGTCTTCAACTCGGGGTCGGACGTCTTTCTGGTCGGCAACACCATCTATTCGATCGAGACCTTCCAGTTCCGCATCGGCGGTTTCGACGCGCCGGTGTTCGATACCGTCGAGCGCCAGGTCAACAATGCCCAGCTGCTCGGCCGGGTGAATATCGTCGCCAATATCCCGGTCATCCCGCCGATCTTCGGCCTTGGCGTGCCCGAGCCGGCGACCTGGGCGATGCTGATCGCCGGCTTCGGCCTGACCGGTGCATTGCAGCGGCGGCGGCGCGCGGTGTCGGTCGCCGCCTGAGGCTGGTTGAACGCTGGCGGCGGCTGTGCGACAGCCGCCGCCATGCCGATGACCGACGACGAACTCAAGGAACGCATGGGCCGCTTCCAGCCCCCCACCGGGCGGGTGCTGGGGATGGAGATGCTCGAGGTCGACAGCGCGCAAGGCCGCGTGCTGGTGCGCTACAGGCCGGGGCCCGAGTTCACCAATCCGATGGGCAGCGTCCAGGGCGGCATCGTCGTGGCGATGCTCGACGATGCTGCGGCGTTCGCGGCGATCGTCAAGTCGGGGGAACGCATCGGCGTGCCGACGATCGAGCTGAAGACGAGCTTCTTCGCGCCGGCCAAGGCAGGCGAATATCTCTATGCCGAGGGGCGGTGCCTCAAGCTCGGCAAACGAATTGCCTTCATGGAAGCCGAGCTGCGCGACGGCGATGGCAAGCTGCTGGCCAAGCTGTCGACGAGCGCGATGCCGATGGCGATCCCCGCCGGCGGCGGCAATCTTGTTGAAGCCAAGGACCCGGCATGAGCGACGAAGTCCTGATCGAACGCCGTGGCCGGGCGCTGTGGCTGGTGCTCAACCGGCCGCAGGCGCTCAACGCGCTCAACCGGCCGATGGCGATCGCCATCCACCGCGCGCTGGCGGGCGTGGCGGGCGATCCCGACATCAGCCACGTCGTCATCGAAGGCGCCGGCGAGCGCGCCTTCTGCGCCGGCGGCGATGTCGCGCTGCTGGCGCGCGAGGGGCGGCAGGACCGCGCGCTCTACGAAGGCTTTTTCCACGACGAGTATCGCATGAACCAGGCGATCGCCCGCGCCGAGCTGCCCTGGGTGGCGCTGCTCGACGGGGTGACGATGGGCGGCGGCGTCGGGCTGTCGATCCATGGCCGGTTTCGCGTCGCGACCGCGCGGACCTTGTTCGCCATGCCCGAGACGGGGATCGGCCTCATTCCCGATGTCGGCGGCACCCATGCGCTGCCGCGGCTCGGCGGCGAAATCGGCACCTGGGCGGCGCTGACCGGCGCGCGGCTGGGGCCGGCGGATTGCGTTTATGCCGGGATCGCGACGCATTTCGTGCCGGTCGAGCGGCTGCCGGTGCTGCGCGACCTGCTGGCGAGCGGCGAGGAATCGGCCGAGGAGATTTTGCGAGCGTTGGACGCGCCGCCGGGCGAGGCGCCGCTCGAGGCGCTGCGCGACGGGATCGATTTTCACTTCGCCCATGACTCGGTTGAGGCGATCCTTGCCAGCTTGGACGAGGGCGACGACTGGGCGCAGGCCCAGGCGGCGACGATCCGCAGGATGTCGCCGACGTCGTGCAAGCTGACCCTCGCCGGCCTGCGCGCCGGGCGGGGGGCGACGATCGAGCAGGCGCTGGTCAACGAGTATCGGATGGTCTGCGCGATCCGGGGTGGCCATGACTTTTTCGAGGGCGTGCGAGCGCAGTTGCTCGACAAGGACCGCAATCCGAAATGGTCGCCGGCGACGCTGGAAGCGGTGACCGACGCCGATGTGGCGCGGCATTTCGAGGCGCCGGAGAGCGGCGACCTGACCTTCGAGTGACGGTCAGAGGGTGATCGTCGCCCCGGTGCCGGGGACGGCGAGGGGCTCGCCGAAGCGGACGATGTGGCGAGCGGCATAGCCATCGGCACGCGGGTCGGTCATCACGGTAACGGCGTTGCCGCGGGCGTCGATCACCCAATATTCGGGGATGCCGGCGGCGGCATAATCGGCAGCCTTGGCGCCAAGGTCACGCGACAGGGTCTCGTCGGCGATTTCGACGACTAGCAACACTTCGTCCGGCCGCAGCCGACGGCCCTCGGTCGGCAAAACAGTGGCGATAGCAGCATCGCACCCGCGCACCGTGTCATTGCCGAGATCGATGCCGACCTCGCCATACACGATGTATTCTGGCCGCTCGATCAGCGCCACGCCGATCAACAGGGTGATCCGCGCTTGCAGGAAGCCGTGAGTCGTCCCCGGCGTGTTCATGCGCTCCAGCTCCCCACGCACGAGTTCGAGCTTCATGTCGGCAAACGCCCCCGAGTCGACGAGCGCGAGAAACTCGGCGCTGGTGAAGCGCGCCTTGAAGTCATCGCGGCGCGGCGGGGCGGGGAAGGGGGCGTTCATCGCAGCCTTGGTATAGCATCTCGGCGGCAGGGGTTGAAGCGCCGGGGCGGTGATCGATTTTTCCTGTCGGCGACGGCGGCGGCAGCCTTGGAAGTTGACCAACTTTACCGTTTCGGACGGTTTCAGGCGGTCGCTTCGGCGCAAACGCGGCGCCGGGTGATCGATTTTGCCAATGAGGATGCTAAACATGGCGGCGTTATAGCCCATTTGGATCGTGTAGGAAAATACTGCCGTGCGCCGGCCGACGCCCGCGCGGCGGGCAACGTGACGGGGCGCCATGGTTCGGTTACGACGTGGTGCATGTCGATCGAACTGCTGCAGCGCTACGCCGGTCGCATCCGGGACAAGTTACGTGCCAATGCCGATACGCCCGAAACCGGCCTCGCGCCCGATTTCCAGACGCTGGTCACCGATCTGTTGCCGGGGCTGCCCGCCGCGCCGCGGCTGACGGTTTCGCCCGAATATAATAACCCCGGGGTCGGCCGGCCGGATATCGCGCTGATCCGCCCCGGTCAGCCGGCGCGCGCCTTCATCGAGCTGAAGGCGCCGGCCAAGCCCGCCGACCCCGATCGCTGGCGCGATGCCCATGACAAGCGACAATATGAGCGGCTGAAGGAACTGGCGCATTGGGCAACGTCGAACTTCGTCGATTTCCATCTGTTCGGCCGCGCCGAAGCCCTGGGCAGCGCGGTAATCGTGCCGCCGCGCGCGCTGCGGCCCGATACCCCCGATGGCGTTGCCGACCGGCTGATCGCGGCGCATGATCCGCAGCCGTTTCTGACGCTGCTGGGGTCGCTGGCACTCGCCGATGCCCCCGAGGCGCGCAATGCCGCGCAGCTCGCCGAGTTGATGGCGCATTCGGCGCGGCTGGTGCGCAGCGCGGTACAGGAACGCGTCGGCGAACTCCATGGCGCCGGCGCCGGGCATCCGCTGATGATGGTGCGCGAAACCTTCCGCAACGTGCTCTACGCGCATCCCGAAGCGGGGGGCTATGCCGCCGCCAGCTTCGATGAGCTTTTCTCATCTGCCTTCGCCCAGACGCTGGCGTTCGGGCTGCTGCTGGTGCGGGAAGCCTCGGGAGCGCCGGTCGACGCCAATGCCTGGCGCCACATGCCCGACGAGCATCCGCTGCTGAAGGCGACGTTGCGCGTGCTGAGCGAGGCGGAGGTGACGCGCGAGATCGGCATCGGCTTTGAGGTGATGTGCGATACCGTCAACAGCTTCGCCCCGGCGATCCTGGCGGTCGGCGCCGATGGCCGCGATCCGATCCTGTATTTCTACGAGAATTTCCTGCGGATCTTCGATCCGGCGGCGCGCGAACGCTATGGCGTCTATTACACGCCGGTCGAGGTGGTGCGCTATATGGTCGGCGCGCTCGACCGGGCGCTGCGCGACAATCTCGGCACGGCGGGGCTGCGCGATCCGGCGGTGACGATCCTTGATCCCGCCACCGGCACCGGCACCTTCCTGCTCGGCATCGCCGAGCGGGTGCGCGATCAGGTGACGGCGGACGAAGGCGGGCCGGCGGCATCGATGGCGCTGCGCGATCTGGCGACGCGGATGTTTGCTTTCGAACTGCTCGTTGGTCCCCATGCGGTGGCGCATTACCGTCTGCATCACGCGCTGCGCAATCGCCCGGCTGATGAAGGCGAAGTTGGCGAGCAGCCGGTCGTTCTGCCGCGCCTCGGTATTTATCTGGCCGATACGCTGTCCAATCCGGCAACAGACGCACCGATGGGCGCCCTCGGCATCCAGGGCATTCCGATCGATGACGAGCGCCGCGAGGCCAATCGCATCAAGGCGCGCCAGCCAATTCTGGCGATCATCGGCAACCCGCCTTACCGGCGGCTGGAGGAAGGCGAGAATGAAACGCTCGTCGGCCGCTGGATGGACGATCTCTGGGACGACCTGAAGGCGCCGGTGCGCGATGCGGGGCAGGGCGGGCAGCTCAACACCTTTCCGGAATTTTCGGTGGCGTTCTGGCGCTGGGCGATGTGGAAGCTGTTCGAGGCCGAAGGCGCGCCGCGGCGCGGGGTGATCGCCTTCATCACCAACCGCAAGTTCCTGACCGGCTGGCCCTACGCCGGGCTGCGCAAGATGATGCGCGAGCGCTTCGACCGGATCGAGATTGTCGATCTTCGCGGCGATGTGCGCGCCGGGCCACGCGGCGATGTGGTCGACGATGTCGGGGTATTCAACATTCAGGTCGGGACGTGCATCACGATCGCGGTCGCTGATGGCAGTAAGGCCGCAGGCGCGTTGGCCGAAGTGACCTATACAGATTCTTGGGCGTCGGACGTATTTGCGCGTTAAGCGAAGCTCGATTGGGTTACAGGTGCAGCCGAATCGGGAATAATGCCCAATCCTGTCCTCGTAGATCGAAGTTCGCTGGAGGACATGCGACCGGCGCCGTTCCAAAATGGCGAATGGCTGAACCTACGGTCCTGTTTCGGCTTTGCATCTTCAGGTTTGGAGTCGAAGCGCGATCATATCGTCTATGCGCCTTCACTGCTTGCATTGAGAACACAGATATCCGCCTTTCTCGACTTGGAGGAAAATCCAGCTGATGAGCGTTTCAACTCTACTCCAATGAACCCCGCTAGCGATGCAAAGATTGTGGGTTTCGACGAAGTTATGGTCAGAATTGCCGGTTACCGGTTGCTTGATCGCCAACATCACTATCCTCATCGCCGTTGGAATGATCGTCTGCGAACGAAGTTGTCTCTAGCGTGGGGCGAAACAAATGTTTGCTTGTTTAGCTTACCCGGCAGGACGGGCCTTGGGCCGGCTACAACTTGCTTTGCGGCATATCCGGATCGCCACGCCTTTAGAGGCAGCTATGGCGGCTACGCTTTTCCGCTCTACGACCGTCGCCAAGGGCCAGGCTCCACCAATATCTCGGACATCCTGCTAGTCGGCCTTACTGAAGCCTATGGCCAGCCGGTGGCGCCGGAAGATGTTTTCGACGCGATCCTCGCGCTGCTCTCCGCCACCTCCTACAAGCGGCGTTTCGCCGAGGACCTTGAGGATGTGTTTCCGCACATCCCTTTCCCCGCCGATCACGCCGTGCTGATGCGGGCGGTCGCCGTCGGGCGCGAAATCCGCGCTGTCGAAACCTTCGCGCGGCCGGCCGAGGCGCGCTTTCGCCCCGCCGCCTTCTGCCGCCTCGCCAGCGAACCCGCGGCGGGCGATGTCGTCGGCGCCGTCACCTGGCGTGCCGGCGAGATCATCCTGTGCCCCGATGGCCGCGGGCGGATCACCGGCATTCCCGAGGCGGTGTGGGGCTTCGCGGTCAGCGGCTATCGCGTGCTGCCGCGCTGGATCGACGGGCGGCGCGGCCTGCCCGCCGATCTTGGCCTCGTCCGCGAACTGCGCGATGTCGCCGCGCGCATCGCCGAACTTATCCACCGTTTTGACGAGGCCGATCTTGTTTTGGACGCGACGTTGGCGCACAGTTTGACTCGCGCCGAACTGGGGTCCCCGGCGGCGCTGGCGGAGGCTGAGCCCGACGGCGATGACTGATTTGTTCGGCGATGCGATCGACAATCGCGGCCAGATGAGCCTGTTCGGCGAAGGCGACAACCGCATTCCCCACCCCAAGCCGCCGAGCATCGAAATCGATCCGGCGCGGGTGCGTGCCAAGCTGCTGGTGCTTCTCGAAACCGCGCGCAACGCCGACAAGATGCCGTGGGACGCGCGCAAGGCGGGCATGTGGCGGATCGTCTTTCCGCAAATGGCGAACTGGCTGCCCGAGGCCGAGCGCGACCAGTTGCGCCTCGAATTCGCCCGGGAGTTCGAGCGCCTGCAGCGCGCCGCCTGACGCGCGGCGGCGCCGCCGCGCGCCGCCCGCGGCATTGCCGACGAGGCCGCGCCCGCGCCAATTCATTTGCCCGAAACGTTGCCAGCCTCTAGATATGGCGTCCCCAGCGGGTGCCGACGCCTAAATGACGACCATCGCTCTTGCCTCCGATCATGCCGGCTTTGCGCTCAAGGCGGCGCTGGTCGCGGATTTGCGTGGCGCGGGGCATGAGGTGCTCGACCTTGGGCCTGCCGACGAGGCGTCGGTCGACTATCCCGATTATGGCCGGGTGTTGGCGGAAGCGGTCGCCGATGGGCTCGCGGCGCGTGGCATCGCGATCTGCGGGTCGGGCATCGGCATTTCGATCGCGGTCAACCGCCATCCGGCGCTGCGCTGCGCGCTGGTCACCTCAGGGCTGATGGCGCGGCTGGCGCGCCAGCACAATGACGCCAACGCCATCGCGCTCGGCAGCCGGATCATCGGCGTCGAAGTCGCGCGCGATTGCGTCCACGAATTCCTCACCACCGATTTCGCCGGGGGGCGGCACGCCGGGCGCGTCGCCAAGCTCGGCCAGCAACAGAAGGAACCTGCCCTATGAGCAGCCAGCCAGTCGCCGTTACCGATACCCTGCCGACGGGATTTTTCGATACGGCGCTCGGGCAAGCCGATCCCGCCGTCGCCGCCGCGGTGGCGAGCGAGCTCGATCGCCAGCAGCACCAGATCGAGCTGATCGCCTCCGAAAACATCGTGTCGCGCGCCGTGCTCGAAGCGCAGGGGTCGGTGTTCACCAACAAATATGCCGAAGGCTATCCCGGCAAGCGCTATTACCAGGGCTGCGCGCCGTCGGATGCCGTCGAGACTTTGGCGATCGACCGCGCCAAGGCGCTGTTCAATTGCGCCTTCGCCAATGTCCAGCCGCACTCGGGCGCCCAGGCCAATGGCGCCGTCATGCTGGCGCTGACGCGGCCCGGCGACACCATTCTCGGCATGAGCCTCGACGCCGGTGGCCACCTCACCCACGGCGCCGCGCCGGCGATGAGCGGGAAGTGGTTCAACGCGGTGCAATATGGCGTGCGCCGCGAGGATCATCGCATCGACTATGACGAGGTCGAGCGGCTCGCCGTCGAGCACACGCCGACGCTGATCATCGCCGGTGGCTCGGCCTATCCGCGCATCATCGACTTCGCCCGCTTCCGCGCCATCGCCGACAAGGTCGGCGCGAAGTTCCTCGTCGACATGGCGCATTTCGCCGGGCTGGTCGCCGCCGGCATCCACCCCTCGCCGCTGCCGCACGCCGATGTCGTGACGACGACGACCCACAAGACGCTGCGCGGGCCCCGCGGCGGCATGATCCTCTCGAACGACGAGGCGCTGGGCAAGAAGCTCAACTCGGCGGTGTTCCCGGGCCTTCAGGGCGGCCCGCTGATGCATGTCATCGCGGCGAAGGCCGTAGCCTTTGGCGAGGCGCTGCAACCCGACTTCAAGGATTATGCGGTGCGTATCGTCGCCAACGCCCAGACCCTGGCGGCCAGGCTCAAGGACCGCGGCTGCGCCGTCGTCGCCGGCGGCACCGACACCCATCTCGCGCTCATTGACCTGACGCCCAAGGGCATCACCGGCAAGGACGCCGACGAAGCACTCGAGCGCGCCGGCATCACCTGCAACAAGAATGGCGTGCCCTTCGATCCGCTGCCGCCGACCAAGACCAGCGGCATCCGTGTCGGCTCGCCCGCCGGGACGACGCGCGGCTTTGGCCAGCCGGAGTTCGCCGCGATCGGCGACATGATCGCCGATGTCCTCGACGGTCTTGCTGCCAATGGCGAGCACGGCAATGCCGAGGTCGAAAAGGCAGTCAATGTCCGCGTCCGGGCGCTGTGCGCGCGCTTCCCGATCTATCCAGCCTGAACCTTCGACAAGGAGCAGCGACGATGAGCGATCCCAACGACACGGCGAGCGGGGCCGGCGGTCCCGGTCCGAGCAAGATCGAGAAGCTCGCCGACGAGGCGGTCGAGGCGGGGCGCAAGTTCCTCGAAAGCGACACCGGCAAAAAGGTCGCCGAGACCGCCGAGTCCGCCTTTGCCAAGGCCGAGGAACTGGGACGCAAGGCGCTCGACAGCGACTTCGCCCGCGACGCCAAGGCCGCCTCGGAAAAGGCCGCCGAAACCGGCAAGCAGGTGCTCAAGACCGAGCTCGGCCGCAATGTCGCGATCGGCGCGGCGATCGGCGCCGCCGTCGCGCTGCCCTTGCCCTTCGTCGGGTCGATCTTCGGCGCGTTCGTCGGCGGCGGCATCGGCTATCTGCGCACCATCACCAAGAAGCCCTGATGCGCTGCCCGTTCTGCGGCAATGACGACAGCCAGGTGAAGGACAGCCGTCCGACCGAGGACGGCGTCGCCATCCGCCGCCGCCGGCAATGCCCGACCTGCGGTGGGCGCTTCACCACCTTCGAGCGCATCCAGCTGCGCGAACTGACGATCATCAAGAAATCGGGCAAGCGCGAGATCTTCGATCGCGACAAGCTGGCGCGTTCGGTCGAGATCGCCTGCCGCAAGCGCCCGGTGCCCGCCGAGCGCATCGAGCGCGTCGTCAACGGCGTCGTCCGGCGGCTGGAATCGACCGGCGACAGCGAGATCGAGGCGGGGCGTGTCGGCGAAATGGTGATGGAGGCGCTGCAGGCGCTCGACCCGGTCGCCTATATCCGCTTCGCCAGCGTCTATCGCGACTTCCGCGAGGCGCGCGATTTCGAGACGTTCGTCGGCGGCCTCAGCCCGGCGGGCATCCGCGACGAGGCCGATTGATGGCAGGTGCGCCGGCGGCCGCGCCCGCGCCGGCAATCATTCTCGTCCGCCCCCAGCTCGGCATGAACATCGGCGCCTGCGCGCGGGCGATGCTCAATTTCGGGCTGACCGACCTGCGGCTGGTCAGCCCCCGCGACGGCTGGCCCAATGCCGATGCCGGGCCGGCGGCGAGCGGTGCCGATGGCGTGATCGATGGCGCGCGGCTGTTCGACAGCATCGAGGCGGCGGTCGCCGACTGCACGCTGGTGCTCGGCACGGCGATGTTGACGCGCGACCTGACGCGCCGGGTGCTCAGCCCACGCGGCGCCGTCGCCGAGATGGCGGCGCTGCCGCGCCAGGCGGCACTGCTGTTCGGGCCCGAGCGGACGGGGCTGCTGCAGGCCGATATCGCGCTCTGCCACGCCATCGTGCAGATCCCGACCAACCCCGATTTCGCCTCGCTCAACCTCGCCCAGGCGGTGGTCGTGATGGCGTGGGAATGGTTCATGGCGCGCGATGCGACGCCGCCCGAGCAGACGATCCACCATGATGGTCCGGCGGCGCATGGCGACCTGATGGGGCTGATCGACGCCATCGACGAGGCGGTGGCGGCGCATGGCTATTACAATCCGGCGCCCGGCATGGAACCCGCGGCGCGGCGGATGCTGCGCAACATCCTGACTCGCCCGGCCTTTACCACCCAGGAGGTGCGCACCCTGCGCGGCGTGGTGCGGGCGCTGATCCACCCGCGCCGGCGCGCGGTGGCGGCAAAGCTGTTCGCCGGCGGCGACGACGACGCGCCGCCGGCAGGCTGAGGCTCAGCCGATAAGCGGCAGGTCGACCACCTGGAAAGTGTTGCTGCCGCTGAGGATCAATTCATAGGTGCCGAGCGAGCCACCATGGGTCGTCAAGCCGTAGCTGCTGACGCCGTCGGCGAGAATCAGTGCCCCCGTGCCCACCTTGGTCAGGCTGCCTGTCCCCGAAACACTGCCGTTCAGGGTCAAGCTGGCGGCGACGGCCGGGCTACCGAAAATGAAGTCCTCGGCGCTCAGCGCTGCATTGGCGACGCCGTTCAGGATGATGAAGTCGCCATTTTCGAACTGGATGGCGCTGGTACCACCGACTTCGACGAGGCGCGTCTGGAGGTCGGCGAAGTCGGCGATGCCATAGCCGCTGAGATCGATGCGATCGCTGCCCGCCTGGAAGTCGCCGATGACGTCGCCGCCGCCGCCGAAGGGATTGAAGACGAACAGATCCGCGCCGGCTTCGCCGAACAGCACGTCGTTGCCGCCGCCGCCGTCGATCGTGTCATTGCCGGCGCCGCCGAGCAGGGTGTTGCCGGCGTCACTGCCGGTCAGGCGGTTGGCAAGCTCGTTGCCGACGCCAAAGGCCGTCACGCCGAGCAGCACCAGGTCCTCGACTTCGGCGTAGAGATAATAGCCGCTGCCGACGATATCGGCATAAACGGTATCGAAGCCGCCGCGCAGCGCCTCGAAGGTCGCATCGGCAAAGGTATCGACATAATAAAGGTCATCGCCGCTGCCGCCGTCCATCAGGTCGAAGTCGCCGAGGCCCGAATCGCCGTCGAGCGTGTCATTGCCCTCGCCGCCAACGAGAATGTCGGTATGGAAGGTCGTGCCGCCGATCAGATTGTCGTTGCCGGCTTCGCCATAGATGGCGTCGGCGTTGTCGCCGCCGTCGATGGTATCGTTGCCATTGCCACCGACGAGATAATCGATCCCGGCGTCGCCATTGATGACGTCATTGCCCTCGACACCGAAAAGCGCGTCGTTGCCGGCGCCGCCGTCGACCGTGTCGTCGCCATCGAGCGCGATCAGCAGATTGTCGCCGCTGTTGCCGGTGATGATGTTGGCGAGGTCGTTGCCGACGCCGAAGAAACTGTTGTCGCCATCGATTTCGGCGAGCTCCAGCGCTTCGATATGGCCCCACAGATAATGGCCGGCGGTCGCCACCACGGTATCGTTGCCGCCGCCGGCGCCTTCATAAACGATGTCGCCGATGCCGTTGACGCGGAAGAGATCGTCGCCGGCACCGCCGTAGAGATTGTCGTTGCCCAGGCCGCCGTCGATCGTGTCGTTGCCGTCGCCGCCTTCGATGCTGTCGGCGCCGCCATTGCCGACAAGGCTGTCGTTGCCGCTTTCACCGAGGATGGTGTCGTTGCCATTGCCGCCGATGGCGGTGTCATCCTGCGCGCCGGCGAAAATCTGCGACGCGACATTGCTGCCGTTGATCAGGTCGTTGCCGGCGCCGGCCTCGATGACATCGCCGCCGCCATTGCCGTTGATCGTGTCGCCGCCATAGGTGCCGAGCAGATCGTCGCCGAACGGCGTGCCGTTGATCAGCTGGCCGATCGTCGTGCCGCCATCGGGGCGGAAGCCGCCGAGATTGTAGCCGGTCACCGCCGCGGCGGTGACACCCTGCAGGGTCAGCAGCGTCCGCCAGGCATCGCCGCCGCCATCGACATCGAACTGCACGAGCGTCGCCGATTCCGATTGCGCCAGGCGCAGAAAGCCGCCGTTGAAGGGGTTCGACTGGTCCCAGCCGGTCAGCACGCCGAGCAGGCCATCGCCGATATCGAGAATATCGCCGCTGTCGCCGACGGCGAAATCGGTGATGGTGAACGCCGGCAGCGCCGCGGCGTCGAAAAGCAGCGCCACGCCATCGACCCCGGCGCCGAGCGTGATGATGGTGTCGCCCGAATTGGCGAGGACCAGGCCGTCGCTGCCGCTGCCGGCATCGATGGTACCGCCGGCGCCGCCAGCGAGGATGATGGTATCGTCGTCGTTGCCCGCGCTGATGCTGAAGCCGACCTCAGCCGACGCCCCGGTGTTGATCACGATCTCGTCGCTGCCGGTGCCGCCAAGGATCTGCAGGCTCGACGTGCCGCTGGCCCGGAAGATGCTGAAGACATCGTCGCCGGCGCCGCCATTGAAGGTGTCATCGCCGCCGAGATTGTCCTCGAGGAGGTCGTTGCCGCCAAGGCCGTCGAGCAGATCGCTGGTTGCCGCGCCGGTCAGCGTGTCATTGCCTGCGGTGCCGGTAAATGTCGCCATGGCTTCCTCCTGGGGTCTGCTGCTGCCCTGTCGCACTTCGAAGGCGGCTGCAAGGTGCTACGGTCGCTGGCCGGCCGACCCCTTGCCGTACCCTCCTCACCCTGGGCGCCGCCCGCGCCGATCGCCGCACCTTGTGGAAGGGAAAGGTAAAAAATTCGCGCGCGGGCCGCCGCCACGTCAGATCAGGAAGTCGCCTGCCGACAGCGCGGCGTTGGTGACGCCGCTCAGGATGATGAAGTCGCCATTGGCGAACTGGATGGCGGTGGTGCCGCCGACTTCGGCGAAGAGCGCCTGGACCTCGGCGAAGCTGGTGAAGGGATAGGCGGAAAGGTCGATCCGGTCGCTGCCCGGGGTGAAGTCGCCGATGGCATCGCCGCCGTCGCCGGGGACGAAGATGAAGACATCGGCGCCGGCCTCGCCGAAGAGAATGTCGTTGCCGGCGCCGCCATCGATCGTGTCGTTGCCGGCGCCGCCGAGCAGGGTATTGCCCGAAGCGCTCCCGGTCAGGCGGTTGGCGAGTTCGTTGCCGACGCCGAACGCCGTGGTGCCGAGCAGGACGAGGTCCTCGACCTCGCCGTAGAGATAATAGCCGCTGCCGATGATGTCGGCAAAGACGGTATCGTGGCCGCCGCGCGCCGATTCGAAGGTCAGATCGGCGAAGGTATCGACGCGGTAGAGATCGTCGCCGCTGCCGCCGTCCATCAGATCGAAATCGCCGAGCCCCGAATAGCCGTTGAGGGTATCGTTGCCCTCGGCGCCGACAAGGATGTCGGTATCGAAACTGGCGCCGCCGATAAGGCTGTCGTCGCCGGCCTCGCCATAGATGGCGTCGGCGTCGGCCTCGCCGGTGATGAAGTCGTTGCCGTCGCCGCCGACGAGATAGTCGATGCCGGCATCGCCGCTGATCACATCATTGCCATCCTGGCCGTAGATCGCATCGCTGCCGCCGCCGCCATTGGCGGTATCGTCGCCACCGAGCGCGATCAGCAGATTGGCGCCGCTGTTGCCGACCAGCGTGTTGGCAAGATCGTTGCCGACCCCGAAGAAATCGGTGCTGCCTTCGACATCGTCGGCGAGGAAGAGGCTTTCGAGATTGGCCCAGAGATAATAGCCGGCGCTGGCGAAGACGCTGTCATTGCCCTCGGCGAGGCTTTCGAAAACAATGTCGTTCTGGGTGTCGACGACATAGAAATCATTGCCGCTGCCGCCGCCGAGGGAATCATTGCCGGCGCCGCCCGTCAAGGTGTCGCGGCCGGCGCCGGCGCTCAACAGATCGTTGCCGGCGCCGCCTTCGAGCTCGTTGTTGGCGTCGTTGCCGCTGATGACATCGTTGCCGCTGCCGCCTCTGACGTTCTCGATGATTGTGCCGAGCGCGATGCCGAGATTGTCCTCCCAGGTGAAGAGATCGTCGACCTGGTTGATCGTCGAGGCGATGAAGTCGCCGAAATTGGGGAACAGCAAGGTCGCCGCGGCGATCTGATCGGCGCGGCTGAAGACGCCAAGGCTGGAATAGGCGCCGGGGGCAAGGTCGACGACGACCGGGCGGGTGAAATTGCTGAAATCGAAAATGTCGGTGCCGCCGGCGTCGTAGATGGTCTGCACCGTCCTGGCGTTGGGATCGAAGCCGTAGCCGGTGTCGCCGGCATTGGTGGTGGTCTCGGCGCCATAGATCGCCTGGACGGCGGCGATATCGATGACCATCGGGGTGATCGCCGATACTGGGGTGATCGTCGCGCCGATCTGGAAGCCGCTGCCGTTGAAGGCAACGATCTGGCCGGGGCTGGTGTAGGACAGCAGGGTGAAGCGGATATTGTCGAACGCCGGATCGAGCAGCGGCGTGTCGAAGGGGTGCTTCAACCCGAGCGTATGGCCGATCTCGTGGAGCAGGGTAGCGTAATTCTGGCTACCGGTGTCGCGGCCGAAATCCTCGCTGGCGGTGTTGGAATTGAGCCAGATGTCGCCGACGCGGCCCCCCGGCGGCTGCGGCGTGCCGCTATAGGCGTAGCCGGCGGTGCTGCCGCCGATGGTGGTGAAGGCGACACGGATTTCGCCGAAGCTCGCGCCGGAATCGGCAACCCAGCTGAAATCGGGCGCGATCAGCATGTCCCAGGCCTCGATGGCGTCGCGAAAGGCTTCGAACTGCGCCGTCGACAGCGTGCCATAGCCGGCCAGCGTCGGTTCGCTGCCGGCGCCATAGCCGGTCCAGGTGGCGCCGGCGCCGGGCAAGGAGAAGGTGAACTGGTTCGACGCCAGCGAGAAGCCCGCCGTATGCAGACCGGCATCGATCGCCGCGGCGGAAAGTGTTACCCTCGTCATCGTCAGCCTCATCCTGTCGCATCCGCGATCCTAATCGATCGTTACGACGGAGTCAGCCGGGGGTTGGCGCCGAATTGGCAGGCTTGATGGAGTTCGGCGATGGCGCTCGATTTTCTGGTTTTCTACGGTTCCTACCGCCGCGACCGCATCGGCATCCGGCTGGCGCGTTTCCTTGTCGAGGGCCTGGGCGCGCGCGGCCATGCGGCATCGTTGATCGACGCGCGCGAGGTCGGGCTGCCGATGCTCGATCGCATGTTCAAGGAATATCCGCCGGGCGAGGCGCCCCCGGCGATGGCGGCGCTCGCCGCGCGCCTCCGCGCCGCCGATGGCTTCGTGTTCGTCACCGGCGAGTATAATTGGGGCATGCAGCCCGGGCTGAAGAATCTGACCGACCATTATCTGGAGGAATGGTTCTGGCGGCCGGCGGCGATCGCCAGCTATTCGCCCGGCCGGCTGGGCGGCGCGCGCGGGGCGATGGGCTGGCATGGCACGCTCAGCGAGATGGGCATGGTGGTGATTTCGAGCACGCTTGCCGTCGGCGGCATCGGCGCGGCGCTGGATGCCGAGGCGAGGCCGGAAGGCGAGGGCGGGGCGGCGCTGGTGAAGGCGTTTCCGCGTTTCGCCGCCGATCTCGAATGGTGGGCCGAGGCCTCGGCCGCGCAGCGTGGCCGGGTGGCGCCGCCCTATTGAGGCGGTGCTGCCGGCGACCGTCGGGGGCGCATGCTCCGGAAGGGGGAGATGGGCCCCCGCGTTCGCGGGGGTGACGATCCTTCGACAGGAGTCGCGTCAGGCGACGTCGCGCTCGGGCTGGGGATCGCGCAGCGAATAGCCGCGGCCCCAGACGGTCTCGATGCAGCCCGAAGCCGGCGCGCCGGCAAGGAACAGCTTCTTGCGCAGCTTGCAGACGAAGACGTCGATGATCTTGAGCTCGGGCTCGTCGCGGCCGCCATAGAGGTGCGTCAGGAACATTTCCTTGGTCAGCGTCATGCCCTTGCGCAGCGACAGCATCTCGAGGATCGCATATTCCTTGCCGGTCAGCCCGACGCGGCGGCCGTTGACCTCGACCGTGCGCGCCGCGAGATCGATCGCCACCGGGCCGGTGGTGATCACCGACTGGGCATGGCCCTGGCTGCGGCGAACGAGCGCGTGGAGGCGCGCCAGCAACTCGGCCTTGTCGAAGGGCTTGCAGACATAATCGTCGGCGCCGGCGCCGAAGCCCGTCACCTTGGTGCTGGTGTCGCTGTCGCCCGACAGGATCAGCACCGGCGAATTGACCCGCAGCTGGCGCAGCTGCCGCAGCACCTCGTGGCCGTTGGTGTCGGGCAGGGTCAGGTCGAGCATGATTACATCGAATTCATAGGTCCGGGCATATTCCAGCGCGACTTCGCCCGTCCCGGCGGTCTCGTGCTCGAAGCCGGCTTCGTCGAGCATCAGCTCGACCGACCGTGCCATTGCCCTGTCGTCCTCGATCAGCAGCACGCGCATCGTCAACTCCTCGGGGGCTCCTTCCGCGGTGCCGACCCCGCATCGGCGACCGCTGAACCCTTCATGACTCAACGCCTTTTGCGTGACAGGGTAAAGACCGACGCGACGTATACGGTCGTTTGATAGACGAAGGACGGTTTTTTCGGCGTCCGCGCGCCACCCGGCGATCATGCTTCATGCCCTTCGAAGACGGGACGATAGATCTGCACGCGCGTTACCCGCAGCCCCGGCACGCCGGCGCAGGCAACGGCGCGTTCCCACAAGCGCAGTTCGGCATCGCTGATCTGATAGCGTGCGCAGGCCTCGGCCCTTGATAGCACGCCGCGGCTGATGGCGCCGAGAATGGCGGCCTTGCGCCGCGCCACCCAGCGGTGCGTATCGAGCGGCGGCAGGCCGTTTTCATCGAGATCGTCAATTCGCGTCGTGCCGCGTGCCATGGCTGTCCCTTTTGTTGGCTTCTGGTTCGTCACGATTGACGGCGGAGCGGCGCCGCGGGTTCAGCCACCCATTGGTTAACGGCAGGCGTTTGCCGGTTTTGCGGCAGGGCGTTGCCGGGTTCGGGTCCGGCGACGCTTGCCCGGGGCCTTGACCTCGGGGGCCGCCGGGCCACATGGCGCGGCCATGGCGAGCGCCCCCCTACCGATGGCTGATATGCCCTTATCAAGCCGCCCCGAGGCGATCCTGGCGCCGCTCGCCGGGCGCCGCGTCGCGGTGGCGATGTCGGGCGGGGTCGATTCCTCGGTCGTCGCGGCGCTCGCCGCCGAAGCCGGCTGCGATGTCGTCGGGGTAACCCTGCAGCTCTACGACAGCGGCGCCGCCGCCGCGCGGCCCGGCGCCTGCTGCGCCGGTGCCGATATCCGCGACGCCCGCGCCGTCGCCGACCGCCTCGGCATCGCGCATTATGTCGTCGACATGGAAGCGCGCTTCCGCGCCGCGGTGATGGCGGCCTTCGCCGACAGCTATGCTCGCGGCCAGACGCCGGTGCCGTGCGTCGAGTGCAACCGCACGGTTAAGTTCACCGACCTGCTGGCGCTGGCGCGCGAGCTTGGCGCCGAGGCACTGCTGACCGGCCATTATGTCCAGCGGATCGACGGCGCGGCGGGGCCCGAACTGCATCGCGGCGCCGATCCGGGCAAGGACCAGAGCTATTTCCTCTGGGCGACGACGCGCGACCAGCTCGACTATCTGCGCTTTCCGCTGGGGGCGCTGCCCAAGGCCGCGACGCGGGCGCTGGCGGCGCGCTTCGGGCTTGGCGTCGCCGCCAAGCCCGACAGCCAGGATATCTGCTTCGTTGCCGGTGGCGATTATGCGGCGACCGTCGAGCGGCTGCGCCCCGAGCTCGCGCGCCCCGGCGCCATTGTCGATCGCGCCGGCCGGGTGCTCGGCGAGCATCATGGCATCCACCGTTTCACCGTCGGCCAGCGCCGCGGGCTCGATGTTGGCGGCCAGGCCGAGCCGCTCTATGTCGTCGCCATCGATGCTGCCGCCAACCGGATCGTCGTGGGCCCGCGCGCCGCGCTGGCCGTCGGCGCGGCGCGGCTTGAGGATATCAATCGGCTCGGGCCGACCGACGGCGCGTTGACCGTCAAGGTCCGCTCGATGGCGGCGCCCGCGGCGGCGCGCTGGACGGGCGACGCCATCGTCTTTGCCGTGCCGCAGTTTGGCGTCGCGCCGGGGCAGGCGGCGGTTGCCTATGACGGATCGCGCGTCATCGGCGGCGGCACCATCGTCGCGACCACGGCCAACCTGGGATAAGCGTGCGGGAAAGTCTAGGGAAAAGCTGGGGATAAGTGTCAGGAAGTTGACGATGTGTCGGATTTTTGACGCATAAGCGTCAGTTTTTTGACGCGAAAAACCTTTCCTTAATCCGTTTCGATGCCGCATCGTCCTTAACGGCTGAATGGCACGGAGTTTGCGATGCAGCGGGCATGTCCGCATCACCCGCCTCCGCTCCCGCTCCTGCTCCTGACGCCCCCGGCGATTGGTTGCCGGGTCTCGCGCAGATCGATCTCGGCGATACGCTGCTTGTCACCGATGGGTCACGGCCGCTGTGGCGACATGTTGCGCTGGCGCGGGCCGCGCGCAGCAAGGCGCTGATCCTGCCGGGTCGCCTCGAACTCCGCGTCGCGCCCGCCGATCACGAATTCGCCACCGCGCTGATCGCTGCCTTTGCCGCCGGTGAGGAGCGCCCCGCCGCCGCCGACCCCGCCAGCCGCGACCTGCTGGCGCTCGCCGGGCGCGTCGCGGCGCATGATGTCACCGTGCTCATCGAAGGCGAGACCGGCACCGGCAAGGAAGGTCTCGCCCGCCTGGTTCACACCCTGTCCCCCCGCCGCGACTCCCCCCTGGTCGCGGTCAACTGCGCCGCGCTCCCCGAAACGATGCTGGAAGCAGCCTTGTTCGGTCACGAGCGCGGCGCCTTTACCGGTGCCTCCGCCCCCAGCCGCGGCCTCATTCGCAGCGCCGACAAGGGCAGCCTGTTGCTCGACGAGGTCAGCGAGCTGCCGCTGGTACTGCAGGCCAAGCTGCTGCGTACCCTGCAGGAGCGCGAGGTGCTGGCGATCGGTGCCAACCGCGCCGAGGCGGTCGATGTGCGCTTCATCGCCTGCGCCAACCGCGATCTCGCCGGCGAAGTCGCCGCCGGGCGCTTCCGCGCCGATCTCTTTTACCGCCTGGCCGTCTTCCCGCTGCGCACTTTGCCCCTGAAGGCGCGCCCCGACGATATCGCGGCGATCGCGGCGCGCTGGCTGTTGCGCGCGGCGCGCGGTCTTGTGCCCTGGCTGACGGCGTCGGCGCTGGCGCGGCTGAAGGCGCATGACTGGCCGGGCAATGTCCGCGAGCTCGGCAACGTCCTCGACCGCGCGCTGGTGCTGACCGCCGGCGACACCATCGACCCCGAGCATCTCGTCTTCGATCGCCTGCCCGTCGCCGGTCTCGCCAGTGCCGCGGCGCCGCTGACCGGCATCGTCCGCCACCATGAGGACAAGGTCATCCGCTCGGTGATCGCCGAAAGCCACAGCCGTCGCGCCGCCGCCGAGCGGCTGGGCATCAGCGAGCGCACCCTGCGCTACAAGCTGGCGGCGATGCGGCGGCCGAGCACGACGGTCCAATAGACGATGCTGCCACCCGTCGACACGCGCAGCGTGCTGGCGCTGCGTGCCGAAATCCTGGCGCGCAATGCGGCGCTCGGGCAGGCCGCCCAGCCCGCCGAGACGCCGCGCTTCGAGACGGCGATGCGCGACGCGCTGCGGTCGGTCAGCCGCGTCCAGGACCAGGCGGGTGCGATGTCGGAAGCCTATGAACGCGGCGACACCCAGGATCTCGCCGGCGTGATGATCGCCAGGCAGAAGGCGTCGATCGCCTTCGAGGCAACCCTCCAGGTCCGCAACCGTCTGCTCGGAGCGTACAAGGACGTGATGAGCATGCCGCTATGATCGGCGTGCCCGCGCCGGCCGGGGCCGGTTGAATGGCCGAGGCCGCCGCTCTCACCTTGCCGATGCCCTCGGCGCTGCCCGAGCGCCTGCGCGCGCTCGCCGCCCAGCCGGCGGTGGTGCGGGCGCGGCCGGCGATCCTCGCCGTGGTGGCGGTGCTGGCGGCGCTCGGCCTGTGGTGGGGGTTGCAATCGCCCGACTGGCGGCCGCTCTATGGCGAGCTTTCGGATGGCGACAAGGCGGCGGTGCTGACCGCGCTCGAGGCGGGCAATTACAATGCCCGCGTCGATCCGGCGACCGGCGCCATCCAGGTGGCGGCGGGCGATGTCGCCGCGGCGCGCATCCTGCTGGCCGGGCAGGGGCTGCCGAAGTCGGCGCGCGGCCTCGATCCGGTCGGTGACATGCCCTTGGGATTGAGCCGCGCCGTCGAGGCGGCGCGGCTGAAGTCGGCGACCGAGGTCGAGCTGGCGAGCTCGATCGAGGCGATCGACGGCGTCAAGCGCGCGACGCTGCATATCGCGCTGCCCGAACCCAGCGTCTTCGTGCGCGACAAGGCGCCGCCGTCGGCGTCGGTGTTCGTGACGCTGGCGCCGGGGCGGGTGCTCGGCGAGGCGCAGGTGCGTGCCATCGTCTGGCTGGTGTCGTCGTCGGTGCCGGGGCTCGCCCCCGACAAGGTCAGCGTCGTCGACCAGACCGGCGCTTTGCTGTCGGCGGGGACGGGCGAGCAGGTCCAGCTCGGCTATCAGGTCAAGGTCGAAGCCATGGTGCGCGAGCGGCTGATGAAGCTGCTGACGCCGCTTGTCGGCGCGGGGCGCTTCACCGCCGAGGTCGCCGCCGATGTCGATTTCAGCCAGTCCGAGGCCACCAGCGAGCGGCTGCAACCTGGCGTGCTCAAGACCGAAAGCGCCGCGCGGGCGATCGACACCAGCCCGCCGCCGGCGCGCGGCATCCCCGGGGCGCTGAGCAACACCGCGCCGGCGGCGGCGCAGCTTTCGGCGACGCCGCCCGCCGCGCCGCCGGCGCCCGCTCCCCCGCCGAGCGTCACCAACGAGACGACCAACCGCGCCTGGGAGCTGGGGCGGGATGTTTCGGTGACGCGCGGCGGCACCCCGCGCCTCAAGCGCCTGTCGGTGGCGGTGGTCATCGATCGCGCCGCGCTGGCCAAGGCGACGCCGGCCGACCTCGCCCAGATCGCCCGCATCGTCCGCGGCGCGATCGGCTTTGACGCGGCGCGCGGCGATCTTGTCGAGGTGCAGCTGCGCGGCTTCGCGGCCGAGCCGGCGGCGCCGCGCGCCTGGTATCAGACGCCGGTGGTCGAAAAGACGGCGCCCTGGGCGGCGCTCGGCCTCGGCGTCGCGCTGGTGCTCGCGGTGGCGCTGCTGCTGTTCCGCCGACGGCGGCGGGCGGCGGCGCTCGTCGCGCTGGCCGCCGCCGGCGGCGAGGGCGTCGATAG
>LJHX01000088.1 GCA_001295935.1 alpha proteobacterium AAP81b | reverse complement strand
CGCTGCCGCCGCCTGGCTGGCGCGCGAGCCGGTCGTCGCGCCGCCGCCGCTGCCGCCGCCGGCGCCGCGGCTGCGCATCGCCTATGTCTCGGCCGATTTCCACGCCCATGCGACGATGCACCTGATGGCCGAGATGCTCGAGGCGCATGACCGCGACCGCTTCGAGATCACCCTCGTTTCGATCGGCCCCGCGGCCGACGATGACTGGCGGCGCCGCGCTGTCGCCGCCAGCGACCATTTCCTCGACGCGCGCACGCTGAGCGATGCCGAGGTCGTCGCCGCGCTGCGCCGCCGCGGCATCGAGATCGCCGTTGACCTCAAGGGCCTGACCGCCGGGGCGCGCACCGGCATTTTCGCCCGGCGCGCGGCGCCGATCCAGGTCAACTGGCTCGGCTATCCCGGCACCATGCCGATGCCGGGCATGGACTATCTGCTCGCCGACAAGGCGATCGTCCCTGACGCCGAGCGGGCGCATGTCGCCGAGGCGCTGGTGCGCTTGCCCGGCAGCTACCAGCCCAACGCCCGCTGGGCGCCGCTGCCGCCGCCGCCGCCGCGTCGCGACCTCGGCCTGCCCGACGACGGCTTCGTCTTCGCGTCGTACAATCAGATCTACAAGATCACCCCGGAAGTCTGGGCGATCTGGATGGCGATCCTGCGCGGCGTGCCGGGGTCGGTGCTGTGGCTGCTGCGCGACAGCGATCTTGTCGAGGCCAATCTGCGCGCCCATGCCGAGGCGGCGGGGGTTGCGGGCGACCGGCTGGTGTTTGCCGCGACCGTGCCGCGCGACGTGCATCTGGTGCGCCAACAGGCGGCCGATCTGTTCCTCGATTGCTGGCCGTGCGGCGCCCATACGACGGCGAGCGACGCGCTGCGCGCCGGGCTGCCGCTGCTGGCGCGGCGTGGGCGCAGCTTCGTGGCGCGCGTCGGCGAAAGCCTGTTGGCGCAGGTCGGCCTCGGCGAGCTCGTCGCCGCCGACGATGCCGCCTATCGCGATCTCGCCATCGCGCTGGCGAATGATCCGCGGCGCCTGGCCGCGATCCGCGCGCGGCTGGTGGCGGCGCTGCCGACGGCCCGGCTGTTCGACCCGCCCGGCTTGGCGCGCCATGTCGAAGCGGCGTTCACGGCGATGGTTGCGCGTGCCCGCACCGGCGCGCCACCCGGCGATTTCGACGTCTAGAGCTTGTTGCCGTCCGACGGCGCCGGCGCGGGCGCGGCCGGGGGCGCAGCGCGCGCCATGCCGCCTATCCACGCTTCGATGGCGGCGTCGTCGTCAAGCGCACCGTCCCATCGGATGCCGGGCACCACCCGAAGTGTTTCCCTGGGCTGCCGAATGATGGAAATCGGCAGGAAATAGCGTGCCAGCCCGGAAGGCAGCGGCGGCGGGGTGGCGATCTCGCCATACTCCTCGTTCTGGCCGCTGGTTTCGCCGACGGCGACAGCGCCCTGCGCGATCAGCCGATTGGCGGCGAGGACACAGGAGCTGAAGCAGCCGGCATCGATGAGGACATAGACCGGCCGGCGATAGGCGCTCGCCGCCGGGGCAACGGGCGCCGCCGCCGGGGCGGCATCGCAGCACGGATCATGGACAAGGGCGCGATCGCCGCCGGGCGCCCTCGCGATACGATCGGCAACTTCGCGCCAATAGCCGGCGACCGAGGCGAAATCAGCGCCCTGGGCCGCGAATTCGTCGGCGAGGCCGCGCGCCGCCGTCGCGGCTTGGCGCGAGCCGCGAAAATATTTGCCGGCGCGGCGACCGGGCTGGCCGTCGATTTCGGCGGTCCGGGCGTCGACCGCGGCGGCACCCCACAGGATTCGGGCGAAACGTTCGCCCCAGGTCGAATTGCCGCCGGCGTTGCCGCGCAGATCGAACACGACGAACGGCGCCGAGCGCAGCGTATCGGCACGGCTTTCGAGCGCCTTTGCCAGCGTTTCCAGCGCCGTCTCGTCGCCGAAATTGCCCAGCGACAGCCATTGGCCGCCCGACGCCAGGATCCGGCTGCTGATCGGATGCGGGACGTTGCGGAGAAAGGGCGCGAAATCGGCACTCAGTGCCGGCCAGGCGACGACATCCCACGACAGCCGGCGGGTTTCAGTCTTGCCCTGCCATTCGAACGTGCATTCGCGCAGCGGCGGTGTTCCGTCGATCCTGGTATCGACAAACAGCCGGAAGGCCTGGCGAATGCGTTCGGGTTCCTTCGACCAGTCGGCCGCGATGCCGTCGAGCCGCGCCTTGAGCAGATCGGCGATCGGCACTCCCTCGCAGGCCAGGATGCGCGCGCCGTCGCCGGGTCCCGTGCTGCTAGCGGCAAAGCCGGCCGGCCGGCGCACCACCCAGCCACCGGCGCGGCCGTCGATGAGGAACCCCGGCCAACGGGCGCGCGCCGGGGCGAGATTGGGCCGAAAGATCGTATGGCCGTCGCGGAACGCCAGCAGAAACCCCTGCGTCGCTGTCAGCCAGTCGGCGTAGGATGTTGCCGCCGCCGCCCGCCGCGCTGCGGTTCGATGGGCGCGCTCGACCCGCGCCGCGAAATCCGGCGTGTCGGGGTCACGCATGCCGGGGTGAAGTTCGACAACCGATCGGTGGAGGCGATCGACATCCGCCACCGCCAAAGCCCGCCACGGCGAAGGCGCCGCCGCCGCCGGGACGAGAGCGCTGACGCACAGCAAGGCTGCCAGAATGCGGATCGCCGCGCCGCGCGTGCCGAGCCTGTACAGGATCGGCGGCGACAACCGCGGAGCGGGTAGCGGGAATCGAACCCGCGCGTTCAGCTTGGGAAGCTGACAGGCTACCATTACATCATACCCGCAGTCCGACGGCTGCAACCGGAGGGCGCGATTGCCACGGCGGCGGCCCCGCGGTCAACCCGCGGGGCGCCGCCGGCGCGTCGGCAAGGTTACTTCGGCGCCTTGGCGGCGATGGCTTCGATCTCGATCAGGAAATTGGGGCCGGCGAGCGCCGCCACCTGCACCGTCGAGCGCGCGACGAGATTGGGGTTTTCGGGCGTGCCGAAGAACTCGCGATAGCCGGCGTTGAAACCGGCGAAGTCCATCTTGCCGCCAAGCTTGGGGTCCCCGGCGACGAATACCGTCAGCTTGACGACGTCCTTCATGGTGTAGCCCTGCTTTTCCAGCGCCGCCTTGATCTTCTTGAAGGTGCTGATCGTCTGGGTCTTGGTGTCGCCATAGGCCTCGATGCTGTCGGTTTTGGCGGGATCGATCGGGCTGGCAAGCTGGCCCGACAGCAGGAAGGTTTCGGCGCCCGGCGGGATGATGACGCCGCCGAGGATCAGCGCCGGCGGCGGGTTGGTGACGCGGGTGATCTCGGCGGCCGTCACCGGCGCGGCGAGGGCGGCGGCGAGCAGGGCGCAGGACAGGAGGGTCTTCATGCTGGTTCCCCTTTGGTAGTGGCGTGGTCGACGCATTGACGATGCGAGCGACGGGGTTACCGCCGCTCGCACCGTCAATCAGGCCGCAGTGTGGCCGAGCCTGTCGGCGATGGCCAGTGTCCGACCCGGCGCGATCAGAACTTGGCCTGGCCGCGGATGTACCAGAAGCCGCCCGCGTAGCTCAGCGGCGACGCGTCGTTGTAGAGCCGGCCGTTGGCCGGGGCGCCGGTCTGGGCGAACAGGTTGCGCTGCTCGCGCTCGGGATAGCGGTTGAAGAGGTTTTCGCCGCCAATCGCGAAGCGATAATTTTCCTTGATGGTCACGCCGACCTCCAGGTCGAAGCTGATGTCCGGCCGGAAGTTCTGCACCGTCGCACCCGTCGTCGCGCCGCTGTTGTAGGACGTGATGCCGCCATAGAAGTTCAGGCGGCCGGTGGCATCGAACATACCGAGCTTCCAGCTTTCGGCGAGCACGAAGCGCCATCGCGGGTTCAAACCTTCGATGTTATTGCGGCGTTGGTCGTCGATCGCCAGCGGCGTGCCATTGGCGCGCAGGGTGCGGTCGGTAACCTTGGTCTTGTTGTAGTTGACCGCCAGCGAGGTGTTGAAGGTGCCAAGACTCCCGGTATCGGCGCGGTGCGAGACCACCAGGTCGACACCCTGGGTGCGGGTGCGGAAGGCGTTGGTGAAATAGGTCACCACGCCAAGGTCGCTGGCATTGGCGACGCCGAGGGCGGCAAGCGCCGTGCGGTCGGCCGCCGTGACGGTGAAGTTCGAGCTGAGGCCGATGCGATCGCGGACTTCGATCTGGTAGAAGTCAAGGGTTGCGGTGAAGCCGCCGCCCGGCGTCAGCACCAGACCGCCCGACAGGCTGAAGGATTTTTCGGGCTTGAGCGGAATCGAGCCGAAGTAGCGGCCGGTAACGCTGACCGGGGTGACCGTCGCGACCGCCACCGGCACGACGCTGCCTCCCGGGAAAGCGGTCTGGACGTTGGCGGTGAAGTTCTGTCCCGGCGTCGGGGCGCGGAAGCCGGTGCTGACGGCGCCGCGGATGGCGATGGCGCTGGTGATCGCCCAGCGCCCGCTGGCCTTGCCGTTCACCGTGTCGCCGAAGTCGCTGAAGTGATCGTAGCGGCCGGCAAGACCGAGGGTGACGCCTTCGACGAGGTCGGCTTCGAGGTCGAGATAGGCCGAATAGCTGGTGCGCGAGCCATCGGCAGCGGCGTCGGGGCCATAGCCCGGGAAGCCATTGGCGCCGATCGGCTTGTTGGAGACGAAACGCGTGCCGTCGGCGTTCTGCACCGTCTGCGAGGCGTACGGGCCGAGCTGGTAGGATTCGAGCTGGCCCAGTCCGACGATGTAGGATTCGCGGCGGAATTCGAGACCCGCGGCGATGTTGAGCGGACTGGCGAGGCCGATTGCCAGCGGATAGCTGAGATCGAGGTTGATGTTGGTTTCGTTCTGCTGGAGCGAACCCAGGTAGAAGTCGGTCGGCGACTGCGGCCCCAGCGATGGGTTGAGCGTGTCGGTCATCGTGTAGCGGATCTTGTTGGTGCCGGCGGCGGCGCTGAAGTCGAACTTCATGCCAAAGCCGGTTTCGCCCCGATAGCCGATGACGCCAGAATAATCCTCGTTGCTGCTGAGGAAGATCGGCGTGAAGCCATTGGGGAAGAACTCACTGGCTTCGAAGGTCCGCCCGGTGGCGCTGTAGACCGGGCGTCCGGAACTGTCGAACTGGCCGGCGATGGTATCGAGATAGACGGTCGGGATCGATTTGCCGAAAGTCTGGCTCGGCGCGGCGGTGCCGCCTGGCGCCGGAACCGCGCCCGGCGAAACGGTAACAGTGACTGGCCGGCGATAGTTGAAGTCGACCTCGGCCTTGGCCCGGCCATAGTTGCCGAAGAAGTAGATCTCGTTGTCGCCTACCGGGATCGCCGAATTGACGACGAAGCGATAGGCCTGATTCTTGGGCTGGCCATAGCGCGTCACCGGATTGGGCAAGGTGTAGCCGAGCGCCGTCAGCGGCGCTGCGTCGGGGCGCTGGGCGGCGCGGTTGAACGGCCCCTGATCGATATATTCGGCGCTGATGTTGATATAGCCTTCGCCGAGTTTGAAGCCGGCGTTGCCCGAGATCTGGTAATCCTGGCCGTCGCCCTTGTAGGTCTGGCCGTAACGGCCGTTGATTTCATAGCCGCTGTCGTTGGTGCGCAGCCCGAGGTTGATGACGCCGGCGATGGCATCCGAGCCATATTGCGCCGCGGCGCCGTCGCGCAGCACTTCAATGCGTGCCAGCGCCACCGACGGCAGCTGCGACAGGTCGGGGCCCTGCGACCCGGCGGTGAGCGAGTCGCCGGCAACCTGGACGAGCGCCGAACGGTGCATGCGCTTGCCGTTGACGAGCACGAGGATCTCATCGGGCGGCAGGCCGCGCAGCGTCGGCGGGCGGACGAAGGCCGAACCGTCGGCGCCGGCGTTGCGCTGCTGGTTGAACGAGGGCACGAGGTTCTTGAGGATGGTCTGCAGACTCGGGCTGGCCTGGGTCTTGATCTCGCTCGAGAAAACATCGACCGGCACCGCCGATTCGGTGACCGTACGGTCGGTACGGCGGGTGCCGGTGACGATGATGGTATCGCCGGCGGGCTCTTCGGCAGCCGCTGCGGTGGCGGCCTCGGCCGCCTGGGCAGCGGTGGCGCCGAATCCGGCGACGAGTGCCGCCATCGACGATGCCAGAAGCCACAACCGCCCTTGGCGGCGCACGTTCCGACGTTGATCCAAAGCAAGCGACATGCAGTCTTCCCCCAAAATGGCGCTCGACCCCCGATGCGCCAGTTGACCCAAATATTCTATTGCGACCCTAAAGTCACAAATAGTCGATGCGACGCCACAATACCATAGCGACATTAAGTAATTACCGTCGTAACCGGCTGATGAGCCGGCGGCTTATCGCGATTCGTTACATGTTGAGTTGATATCGCAGCGCAGCATGGCGCAATAGCTTTCCGCGCGCCGCCAAAATCGATTTGCTCAACTGTTGCATTGCGGACACATAATGGAATCCGCTGACGACCTCCCGGTGCCGGCGCCGCGAAGCGCCGGGCTGGCCGATGGCGATCGTCGCCACCGGGTGTCCCCAAGGTCGAAGCCCGATCGAGCGGGCTTGCGCGGCGATTGCCGCCGCCTGTTTTCAGGCATCCCCATCAAAGCAGATGGTTTTGCCGAGGCAAGCGATTGTGTAGCGGCCGCGGCCAGATGACCGTCGCGCCTGCCAGCAATTTTCGACTATCTGTGACGAAAATCGGCGCTAATATCGGCTACCTTGCAGAAAGTCGGCACATTAACCACCTTTAACCATCAGTCATGCCGATTTCCGGCTTTTGTGCTCGCGCGCCAACGCTGCCATCGCGCCGCCCGGGCAGCCGCCCGCTTGTCGGCGGCAGCGATCCGCGGCAGGCTGGCGTCGCAAGGGGAACGCCGATGACCGATATCTACGCCTTCAACGCGCGCGACATCGCCGGGCGGGAACGCAGCCTCGGCGAATGGCGCGGCCAGGTGCTGCTGCTGGTCAACACCGCGTCGAAGTGCGGCTTCACCCCGCAATATGCCGGCTTGGAGGCGCTGCAGACGCGCTTTGCCGCGCGGGGTTTCAGCGTGCTGGGCTTCCCCTGCAACCAGTTCGCCGGCCAGGAGCCCGGTGACGAGGCCGAGATCGCCGACTTCTGCAAGCTGACCTATGACGTCGATTTTCCGCTCTTCGCCAAGATCGACGTCAATGGCGGCGAGGCGCACCCGCTCTGGCAGGCGCTCAAGAAAGCCGCCCCGGGCCTGCTCGGCACCGAGGCGATCAAGTGGAACTTCACCAAATTCCTTGTCGATCGCAGCGGGCGCGTCGTCAGGCGCTTCGGCCCGCGCGACACGCCCGAAGCGATCGTGCCCGCGATCGAGGCGCTGCTGTAGCGCCCTGATCGCGGGTACGGTTCAGGCGGCCTTGCGGCGACGTTGGGGCGCGGCGGCCGCTTCGACGTCTTCTTCCTCGTCGCCCTGCTCGCTGCCGCTTTCGCTCAGCGCCTGGCCCAGGGTTTCGAGCTTGTCCTTGTTGGTTTCGGCGCGCGGCGCGATCTTGGCGACGGCGCCGCCGAGGCGAGCCAGGATGGCGTCGATCCGTGTCGCGTCGGGCTCGCCGGCTTCGAGCTGGCGCTTGAGCGCGGCGAGATCGCGGGCGATGCCCTTGGTGCCGGGGGTGTCGATATCGGCGAGGGCGGTTTCCCAATCCTCGATCATCGAAATGCCGGCGGCGGGCTTGGTTTTCTCGATGCCGCGATTGAAGGCATTGAGGGTAGCTGCGAAACGAACGGCCATGAAATTGTTCCTCTTTTTGTCGCCCCCTGGCGGCAAACGTGCGCCGCCGGGCGGGGCTGCCGTGCAAGGGGTGCGGTCCAATCGCCGCAGGGCGGTGCGTGATGCCGGCGAAACAATCCATCGCTGCCGCGCAATTTCCACAAAGGCGCGTTATGGGGGGATTCTGGAGCGCGCCTCTCCCGGCGCATGACGAGGCCAGCATGACCGACCACAGCAATCCCGCCGATCGCGCCACCCGCCACAAGGCCGTCGCCATCGGCAACCGCCGCCTGAAGCCCGCCACCATGATGATGGGCCATGGCTATGACCCCCGCCTCAGCGAAGGCGCGCTCAAGCCGCCGATCTTCCTGACCTCGACCTATGTTTTCGAGAAGGCCGCCGACGGCAAGCGCTTCTTCGAAGGCATCACCGGCGTGCGCCCCGGCGGCGCCGAGGGCCTGGTCTATGGCCGCTTCAACGGCCCCGACCAGGAGATTCTCGAGGACCGCCTGGCACTGTGGGAGGACGCCGAGGAGGCGCTGGCCTTCTCGTCGGGCATGTCGGCGATCGCGACGACCTTCCTCGCGCTGGTCCGCCCCGGCGACGTCATCGTCCATTCGGCGCCGCTCTATGCCGCGACCGAGACGCTGATCAACCGCATCCTCGGCAAGCTCGGCGTCACCTGGCTCGATTTCCCGGCGGGCGCCACCCAGGGCGAGATCGAGGCGGTACTGGCGGCGGCCAAGGCCAAGGGCCGGGTGTCGGTGATCTACCTCGAAAGCCCCGCCAACCCGACCAATGCGCTGGTCGATGTCGAGGCGGTCCATGCCGCGCGCGCCGCGGTGCTGGGGACCGAGGACGCGCCGCCGATCGTCATCGACAATACCTTCCTCGGGCCGCTCTGGGCGCAGCCGCTGGCGCAGGGCGCCGATGTGACGATCTATTCGCTGACCAAATATGTCGGCGGCCACAGCGATCTCGTCGCCGGCGGCTGCGTCGGCAGCGAAAAGTTCCTGACGCCGATCCGCATGATGCGCAACACCATCGGCACGATCACCGATCCCCACACCGCCTGGATGCTGCTGCGCAGCCTCGAAACGCTCGAACTGCGGATGACCCGCGCCGGCGAGAATGCCGCCACCGTCTGCGCCTTCCTGCGGGACCACGCCAAGGTCGAGCGCGTCGGCTATCTCGGCTTCCTCGAACCCGGGTCGCGCCAGGCCGACATCTTCGCGCGCCATTGCTCGGGCGCCGGGTCGACCTTCTCGCTGCTCGTCAAACATGGTCCCGGGGGCGGCGAGGCCGAGGCCTTCCGGCTTCTCGACAACCTCAAGATCGTCAAGCTGGCGGTGAGCCTCGGCGGCACCGAAAGCCTCGCCTCGCACCCTGCGGCAATGACGCACCTCAGCGTGCCGCCGGCGCGCAAGGCCGAGCTCGGCATCACCGACAATCTGGTGCGCGTGTCGCTGGGGGTCGAGGATGCCGGCGACCTGATCGCCGATTTTGAACAGGCGCTCGCGGCGGTCTGAGCGGGCCTTCCCCGGCGGCGGTCAAGCCGCCGTCGGGGCGCGCGGCCCTTGCGCATTACAAAACCGCAACCTAACTGCCCGCGCGACCGGAATGCTTCCGGCGTGTAATGGAAACCCATGGCCGGCGCTGCGCACCGAATCGATCTTGGCGAGGTAATGCGCTGGATGGGTCCCATCCTGGGGCCCGAGCGCGGTTTCTACGCGCTCGCCATCGCCTATGGCATCGGCATCAGCCTGCTCACCCTGGCGACGCCGATTTCGGTGCAGCTGCTGATCAACTCGATCGCCTATACGGCGCTGCCGGCGCCGCTGTTCACCCTCGCCTTTGTGCTGTTCGCGCTGCTGCTGCTGGCCGGCGGGCTCTCGCTGCTGCGCAATCACGTCATGGAGCTGTTCCGCCGGCGCTTCATGGCGCGGCTGGTCGCTGAGGTGACGGTCAAGGCGATCAACGCGGCGAACCCCTTCTTCGCCGACGAGCGCCGCATCGACCTGTTCAACCGCTATTTCGAGCTGATCAACGTCCAGAAGAACCTGCCGACGCTGCTGATCGGCGGCTTCACCATCATCCTGCAGGCGGCGGTCGGCTTTACCGTCACGGCCTTCTACCACCCGTTCTTTCTCGCTTTCAATCTCGTCGTCATCGCGCTGATCGGGCTGATCTGGGTGCTGTGGTCGCGCGGTGCCATCCGCAGCGCCATCGCGCTCAGCCACTGCAAATATGACGCGGCGCATTGGCTCGAAAGCGTCGGCGCCTCGAACGGCTTCTACAAATCGCCGCGTCACCGCGACTATGCCATGGACCGCGCCGAGGCGGTGATCGCCGATTATGTCAGCGCCCATCGCCGCCATTATCGCTGGACGTTGCCGCAGGCGGTGGCGTTCGTTGTCCTCTATGCCGCGGCGAGCGCCGGGCTGCTGGCGCTCGGCGGCTGGCTGGTCATTCAGGAACAATTGTCGATCGGCCAGCTGGTCGCGGCCGAGCTGATCCTGTCGGGCGCCTTCTACGGCGTGTCGCAATTGGCCTATTATCTCGAAACCTGGTACGGCCTCATCGCCTCGGTCGAGGAACTGGCGCTGCTCTACGCGCTGCCGCAGGAAACGCCGCCCCAGGTGCCCGGCGTGTCGGCGCGCGGCGCGGCGCTCGGCTTCCACAACGTCCGCTTCCAGCATTTCGGCGCGCCGGTGCGGCTCGATCTCGCCATTCCCGAAGGCGCCCGACTGATCGCCCAGGGCGACCCCGGGCTCGAACGCTGCTTCTCCAACCTGCTCAAGCGCCACACAAGGCCGGACAGCGGCATCGTCACTCTGGGCGGCGTCGATATCGCCGCGATGGACGTGCTGCTGCTGCGGCGCGATATCGTCGTCCTCGATCGCCCCAACATCGTCGAGGCGACGATCGAGGAATATCTGCGCCTCGCCAATCCCGATGCCGAGGCCGAGGCGATGCTCAAGGCGCTGGAGCTCGTCGGGCTCGACGATCGCATCGCGCTGCTCGCCGATGGCTTGCAGACCAATTTGTCGTTCACCGGCTGGCCGCTGTCGGTCGGCAAGACGATGCAGTTGAAGCTGGCGGCGGCGATCCTGTCGCGGCCGCGCATCCTGGTGCTGTCGCCGCTCTACGACATGGTCTCGCTGCGCCGGATGCGCGCGGTTTTCGATCATTTTGCCGGCACCGGCACGACGATCGTGCATTTCAGCAACCGGCCCGAGGATCTGAGCGGCGATGGCTATCTCTGGGTCGGCCGCGAGCACCAGGCGATCGTCGCCGATCGCGGCGCGTTCGACGCGCTGCGCGAGGGGGATGTGCGCTGATGGCACAATTGTCGGCGGACGACCGTGCCCATTTCCGCACCCTCGAGCGGCTCCGCCCGCCGCGCGTGGTGACGATGGTGGCGCTGGCGATGCTGGCGACGATCGTCATTTTCGCCTTGTTTGCCGCACTCACCCCCTGGGTGCAGACGGCGCCCGGCACCGGCACCGTCATCGCCCGCGATCCACGCGACCGCCAGCAGACGATCTCGGCGATGGTGCCAGGGCGCGTCGAGCGCTGGTATGTCACCGATGGCAGCGTCGTGAAGGCCGGCGACCCGATCGCCCGCGTCGTCGATCTCGATCCGCAGCTGCTCGATCGCCTCGACAGCCAGCGCCGCCAGCTCGAGGCCGAGATCGACGCCGCGACCTCGGCGATGCGCACCGCCGAGCGTGATGTAGCGCGCGCCGGGGCGCTGTTCCGCGAGGGGCTCGGCGCGCGGCGCGACTTCGAACTCGCCCAGATCAAGGTCGATGACTATCGCGCCAAGATCGCCAAGAGCCGTGCCGATCTCAACACCTTGCTGGTCAGTCGCCAGCGCCAGGCGGCGCAATTGATCACCGCGCCGCGCGCCGGGCGGATCATGCGGGTGCGCGCCATCGATTCGGCCACCGCCATCAAGCAGGGCGATGTGCTGGCGACCTTCGTCGCCGACCAGCGCGATCGCGTCGTCGAACTCTATATCGACGGTCGCGACGTGCCGCTGGTCCACCCCGGCCGGCGGGTCCGGCTGGAGTTCGAAGGCTGGCCGGCGATCCAGTTTTCGGGCTGGCCGTCGGTGGCGGTGGGTTTCTTCGACGGCCGCGTCAGCGCCCTCGACGTCGCGGCGTCGCCCAACGGCCTCTATCGCATCCTCGTCGAGCCGCTGCCCGGCGCACGGCCCTGGCCGACCGAGCCGTCGGTGCGCCTCGGCGCCAAGGTGCGTGGCTGGGTGCTGATGGATACCGTCAAGGTCTGGTTCGAGCTGTGGCGGCTGCTCAACGACTTCCCGCTGCAGTTCACCCGCCCCGGCAGTACGCCCGAAAAGGGTGCGGCGCCGAACGGCACCACCAAGGCGGCGCCGGCGCCCGACGGCAGCAACCTCAGCCTCGATCCGCCGGCGGACGATGCCGGCAAATAGCATCGTTTTGGCGCTGCTGGCCGGCGTCGTGCCTTTCGGCCCGCCGGCGCCTGCGGCGTTGCCGGTGCCACTGGCGACGCCGGCGGCGCTGGTGCCACCGGCCTATCCGCCGCCGGCGCCGCGTGCCGGGCCGCTGCGCCTCGACGAGGTTCTCGAATCGTCGCGCTTCTACGCCCCGCAGGTCGTCGAGGCGCTGGCGAAGCTGCGCGGCGCCGAGGGCAAGCGCCTGTCGGCCGAAGGCGTCTTCGATACCGTCTTCGCCGCCGACGCCGAGATCCGCCCGACCGGCTATTATGACGGCAGTTGGGCCGAAGCACGGGTGACGAAGCCGTTCACCGGCATCGGCGGCTATGCCTATGGCGGCTACCGCATCGCCGGTGGCGAGTTCCCGATCTACGACGACAATCGCTACACGCGCCTCGGTGGCGAGGTGAAGGCGGGCGCGGTGCTGTCGCTGCTGCGCGACCGCGTCATCGACGAACGCCGCTTCGGGCTTCTCCAGGCCGATATCGAGATCGCGCTCGCCGAAACCGACCGCGCGCTGGTGGCGATCGGCGTCCAGGCGCGCGCCGTGGCGGCGTACAACAGCTGGGTCGTCGCGGGGCTGCGGCGCGGCATCTACCGCGACCTGCTGGCACTCGCTGAGCGTCGTCAGGCGGGCATCCGGCGCCAGGTCGCGCTCGGCCAGCGCCCGGCGATCCTGATCACCGAGAATGAGCAGAATATCCTGCGCCGCCAGACGCTTGTCACCCAGGCCGAGCAGGCACTGGCACAGGCGGCGACCAGCCTGTCGCTCTATTATCGCGACGCCGAGGGCAATCGCCTGGTTCCCGTCGAGGCGCGGCTGCCGGGCACATTGCCGCCGGCGCTGCGGCTGTCGGCCGACGCCATGACCTTGGCGGCGCGGCGCCCCGATGTCCGCGCGCTGGAAGTGCGGCTGGCGGCGGCGTCGCAGCGGCTGGCGCTCGATCGCAACGCCTTGCTACCCAAGCTCGACCTCAAGGTCGAAGCCAATCAGGATATCGGCGGCAGCTATCCCGGCAATACGGCGCGCGGCCAGACCGAAACCAAGGTCGGGCTGAGCCTGTCGGTGCCCTTTGAGCGTCGCGCCGCCAAGGGGCGCCTGGCGCAGACGCGCGCCGAAATCGATGCCGCCGCGGCGCGCCAGCGCTTCCTTGCCGACCAGATCGCCACCGACATCGCCAACCTGCGCGTCGCCGCCGATACCGCGGTGCGGCTCGCGGCGCTGGCACGCGACGAGGCCGAGCGCGCCGCGACAATGGCGGCGGCCGAGCGGCGGCGCTTCGATCTTGGTGCGGCGGACTTCTTCCTGGTCAACACGCGCGAGGAAGCTGCGGCCGATGCCGCGGTACGCCGGCTCGATGCGGCCTTCCGCCAGGTGGTAGCGGCGGCCGACATTGCCGCGGCGACGGCGGATTTGACGGCGCTGGGGCTTTAACGCTCGAGCGTCGCCTTGAAGCGCAGGAAATCGGGCACGCCTTCGGGGCCGAAGCCGATGAAGCTTTCGCCGTCGTCGTCGCGGTCGCGGCGGCGCGGGTCGGGGCGATCGGGGACGGCGCTGCCCTGGCGCAGCGCGGCGCGGATGCCGCGCAGGCCGCGATAGTCGCGGATCGGATCATGGGCGCGCGGCTCGCTGCGGCGGCGGTCGCTGCGCGGTGCCTCGGCGGCGGGCGGCGCGGCGGCGCGGGG